>JBEKSF010000277.1:0-5237 GCA_049517295.1 Verrucomicrobiota bacterium | reverse complement strand
TGTGCCAGGCGGCCAGGGCGGCTCCCAGCGCGCCCCCGGCGTCGCCGGCGGCCGGCTGGATCCAGATGCGGTCGAAAATGCGCTCGCGCAGGAGGCGTCCGTTGGCCACGCAATTGAGAGCCAGGCCGCCCGCCAGACAGAGATTCTTTTCCCCTGTCAATTCCCGCGCGTGGCGGGCCAGCCGCGCCATGACTTCCTCCGTCACCGCCTGAATCGAGCGCGCGGCGTCCATATGGCGTTGCTCGATGGCCCCCTCCGGCCGGCGGGGCGGCCCGCCGAACAACCGGTGAAAGCGGCCATTGGTCATGGTTGTGCCGCGCAGAAAATTGAAGCAGTCCAAGTTCATCCAAAAGGAACCGTCGGCTTTCAGGTCCAGCAATTCCCGCAGGATCACTTCCGCATAGATCGGTTCCCCGTAAGGGGCCAGGCCCATCAGTTTGTACTCGCCGGAATTGATGCGAAATCCGCAGTAATCCGTGAAGGCCGAGTACAACATGCCCAGCGAATGCGGAAAGCGCAGTTCCTGCAGCAGCTCAATCGCATCCCCCCGCCCGCGGCCAATCGTCGTCGTCGCCCATTCCCCCACCGCGTCAATGGTCAGGATGGCCGCCTCGGTGAACGGCGACGGATAAAACGCGCTGGCGGCGTGGGCCTGGTGATGCGCCGTGAACAGGATCGGACACTCGGCGCGCAGGCCCGGCAACTCCTCGCGGATGGTCTTGCGCAGATCCAATTTCCCTCCCAGCCAGTTGGAAACCACCTCCGGGAAAGTCCGCCATCCGCCCGGCGCCACCGCCAGATACGTTTCCAGCAGGCGGGTAAATTTCAACACCGGCTTGTCATAAAACACCACCGAGTCCAGGTCCGCGGCCTCCAGCCCGCCGTAGCGCAGGCAAAACGCGATGGCCTGCCGCGGAAAATCCGGCTCGTTCTTGATCCGCGTAAACCGTTCCTCCTGCGCGGCGGCGACGATCTGCCCATCGCGCAGCAACGCCGCGGCGGCGTCGTGGTAATAGGCCGAAATTCCCAGAACGTGGCGCGGCGGCGGCATCGCTTACATGAATGGATACAGCGCCCAGGCGATCCCCGAGCTCGCTGTAAAGATGAGAAAGGCGCCCAGCGCCAGCAACAGGACAATCAGCGGGATCAGCCACCACTTCTTCTCCTGCTTGCAAAAGCCAAGAAACTCTTTGAGCAAGGGCCACATGCTTGCGCCTACTCTAGGGCTTTGGGATTGAAGTTGGAAGAATAATGTCATTGTTTTCCATCCGGCCACCCGCTACGCTTTCGAGAGGACTCAATTGAAAAACCAGCGTGAAAAACCAGCGGAAAACCAGGAAAAACCTCTTATGAAAAGCCAATCCATCATGCCTGCCGGTTCCCCCTCCAACCGAACGGCAGCATGGATTCCCGCGGCGGTGGCTTGTGCGGCGCTGGTCCTCTGCCCGCTCACCCGTGCCCAGTCGCGGCAGAAGAGCTTTGCCGCCTTCGACGCGCCGGCCAGGGAGTTGTTGTCCCGGATGACGCTGGAGGAAAAGATCGGGCAGATGTGCCAGCCGGACCAATCCGCCCTCAAAACTCCCGACGATATCGAGAAGTACTTTCTCGGTTCGCTCCTGAGCGGCGGCGGTTCCGGTCCGGCCAACAAGGCCAACTACACCTTGCCGGGCTGGACCGACATGGTGGATGGTTATCAAAAACACGCCCTCAAGACGCGCCTGGCCATTCCCCTGATTTACGGCGTGGATGCGGTGCATGGCCACAACAACATCCCCGGCGCCGTGGTTTTTCCGCACAATATTGGCTTGGGCTGCGCGGACGATCCCGCCCTGGTCGGGAGCATTCAACGCGTCACGGCGCAGGAAGTTCGCGCCACCGGCATCAACTGGGTCTTCGCGCCCTGCGTCGCCGTGCCGCGCGACATCCGGTGGGGCCGCACTTACGAGGGATATTCGGAAAGTCCTGACATTGTGAAAACACTGGGCGCGGCGGCCGTGCGCGGTTTTCAAGGCGACAATCTGGCGGATGCGCTGGCGGTGGCGGCCTGCGCCAAGCACTACCTGGCCGACGGCGGCACGGCCTATGGCACGGCCAAAAACAACGGCGGCCATGGATTGGACCAGGGCAACACGATTTGCGACGAGCCCACGCTGCGCAAGATATTCCTGCCGGGTTATGTCACCGCCGTCCAAGCGGGCGTCGCCACCATCATGCCTTCCTACAGCAGTTGGAACGGGGTGAAGTGCTCGGCCAGCCAACATTTGCTGACGGACATCCTGAAAAACGAACTTGGCTTCGAAGGCTTTCTCATTTCCGATTACAACGCGATTGATCAACTCACCCCGGATTACAAGAAGGACATTGAAATTGCCATCAACGCCGGCATGGACATGGTCATGCTCACCGGCCAATACGCCGATTATTGCGTCAAGCTCAAGGAACTGGTGGGCGAAGGCAAAGTGCCTCTGTCGCGCATAGACGATGCGGTCACGCGCATCTTGCGGGTCAAGTTCGCCCTGGGATTGATGGACCCGAAACGCCCCCCGTTGGCCGACCGGAGCTTGTGGAATTCCTTTGGTTCGGCCGAACATCGCGCGCTCGCCCGGCAGGCCGTTCGTGAAACCCTGGTGTTGCTCAAGAACAACAACCACGTGTTGCCCTTGTCCAGGAAAGCGGCCCGCATTCATGTGGCCGGCGTGGGGGCTGACAATTTGGGGATGCAATGCGGCGGCTGGACGATCAACTGGCAGGGGGGGATGACCAATCAAATTCCCGGCGGCACGACCATCCTGCAGGCCATCAAAAACACGGTTTCCAAAGACACCAAGGTTACCTACTCCAGGGATGGCACGGGCGCGGAAGGGGCGGATGTGGCGGTGGTGGTGCTTGGCGAAAAGCCGTACGCCGAGTACGAAGGCGACAGCGTCAACCTCTCGCTTCCGCAGGAGAACTTCCAGGTCCTGGCCAACGTGAAAAAAGCGGGCATCCCGACGGCGGTCATATTGTTAAGTGGCCGTCCGGTGATCTTGGGTGCCATATTAGATCAAACCGACGCGCTGCTGCAAGCTCTCTCATTCCTGGCCGCGGTCGGTGGCGCAGCTTCCGCTCAATGTGGGTGACAAGGATTACGATCCGTTGTTCAAGTTCGGTTATCAATTAACCTATGGGAAGAAATAGCCGGAAGAGGCAAACCGGCTCAAGCAACACCGGTTTCGGCAGTGTCTGGTACCGCCCAAAGGTTGAGTCTCCCGCACTCGCCGGCGGCGAGAGGGCGTTCCTGCGTTTCGCCGCGGCTAATTATTGCGCCGACGTTTACCCGAACGGCCGGAAGATCGGCATTCACATCGGCGGCTCTGCGCCGTTCTCCTTTGAGGTTGCAAAGCAGCTCACCGCTGGCGAGTGAGACGCCCGCGAGCGAACGCGCACCATGTTATCTCCAATCCGAGCACCCATGCCAACGTGATGCGGCACATGCCGTCCGTCGTAGCAGATGAAACCGGCAGATACACCGCGTAACATCGTGACTGCGCGTTTCGCGCATCGTTTACTTCGGGCGCTGGAGTACTTTGGTTCGCTGTAATCGATGTAGGCAAACATAAAAGCCCCAGTTCGTGTGGTTAACATAATTCTTCACGGTTGAGCCGGCAAACCCGCGACCTGTAGAACCATGGCCTTGCTTTCGGCGCGGTTCCTGGGCTGGTAATACTCATACACCGCGCTGGGAGGCGTTTGAACGCGTAACGGGTATTTTGCGCGCAGCGAGTAATCGAATTGGAACGGCACGGTGTCCGACAGTTCGCGCAAATAAAGGATTGCCTGGTTTCCGGTCAGTTCAAACTTGGCGATCCGCCCTGCCTGCCGCATCACTTCGAAGGAGGTTGTCTCCACGTCGAATCCGGGCGGAATGCCCAGGTCCACAATCGCCATGTTGATCATCTGGCCGGTGTTGTTCCTCACATTGACGGCGCATTTGAGTTGATCGTCCACCGCCAGGGTTGTGCGGTCGTATTGGAGATTGATTTGCAGGAGATCGGACGGACGGGCGGCGGCAAGGTTAACGCTCGAAGGGTTGGGGAGCCAGTAAGCGCCGGTGCATTGGACGGGCAATTCGCCGCTGGGCGTTTGGCGCAGTTCGATCCGGTTGTCCCCAGCATGAAGGTACTTGGTCAATTCGACTTGTATCATCACGTCGCTGTTGTCCTTGTTGATCTGGAAGGTGGTGATGGTTTGGCCATTCAACAGCACCGTAATGGTGGAGGCAAAGTCCTGGCCGAGTGACATGGTGCTCGCCGCCAACAAGGCGCGCATGGCGAGGATGGTTGCTTGCGTCGAACCCAGAGTTCCGTTCGCGAATTTGTGGGACGAAATCCAGGTCAAAGCCTGTTTCACCGTTTGCGGCGACGTTCCAGCCTTCATCAGCGCCATAGCGCACAGCGCCGTGCATTCGGTGTCCATCCCGGAATCGTGGGAAAAGGTGATGCTATACCCGCTTGAATTCCAGTGAATGGTTTCATTGCTGTCAGAAATGGCCGCTGCCTTCAATTCGCCGGCGAGGTCTCGTCCAAATGGATCATTGCGGTCGCGCGCCAGGAATGCATTGGCGGCCAACGCCTTGGCATACGTATTGGCGAGTTCCTGAGGATGCGACCGCAAGTAGTTCAAGGCCTTGTTGAGATTTAACGACTGATCGCCGGATTCAGCGAGTGCCCAGGCGACGAAGGCGGTCATGGATCCGCGACCCTGCCATGTCCAGCCGCGATGGATTTCATCCCACGCTCCGTCGCCATTCTGTTGCGCGAACAACCATTTGCGCGCTCTTTCGGTGACAGCCTCATCAGTCGGGTGAACACGAGCCATGTCGGTAAACTCGAGAATTCCGTAAGCCGTGAGGCAAATATTCGCCGGATTGCGCCCAAACCATTCAAAGCCGCCGCCGGGCACCTCGAAGGTGAGCAGACGCTGGTAGCCGGCGTTGATGAATTTCCGTGCCCTGATCTCGATTTCGGGCGTCAACCGACCCATGCGTTTCATGTAATCCAAGACGAGCACATTCGGATACGTGGTGGAGGAGGTCTGTTCGAAACAGCCGTAGGGTGCCTGAAGGATGGAGTCCAGGCCTTCCACAATTTCGCTGAATCGAGAGGGGTAGACCTTGATCCAGAGGCTCTGCGAGTCCGGAATCGTCTCCGTTGGAACCGTGAATGTATCGGCCAATGCGCCTTTCAGAACATCGTTTT
>JBEKSF010000276.1:0-2509 GCA_049517295.1 Verrucomicrobiota bacterium | reverse complement strand
GAGATTGCCGCTTACATCAAGAGCTTGGACCATAACCACCCCGTGATGGATGGGTTCGACCGCGCGTTGCGACCCGAAGTGCTCGCGATGCCCGAGGTGGACATCGTCACGACCCATCATTATCCCGGGCCTGGGCCGGCCCGAAAGTCCTTTGCTGAACTAATCCGCGAAAACGCGGCCCTGGCCAAAGGCAAAAAGCCCTATGTGGTCGGCGAGTTTGGTTTCGTGGACACAGCCGAAATGGAAGCAGCCATGAAGGTGATCCAGGACACTGGCATGTCGGGCGGTTTGTTGTGGAGCCTGCGCTCCCGCGATCGCGATGGCGGATTCTACTGGCACAGTGAACCATCGGGCGGCAACCGATACAAGGCGTTCCACTGGCCGGGCTCAACCATCGGCGCGGCGTATGACGAAATCAATCTCATGCAAGTGGTCCGTCGAAACGCTTTTGGCATCCGCGGCCTGACGCCGCCACCGATTCCAGTTCCTGCGCCGCCAATGTTGCTGCCCATCACCGGCCCGGCGGCGATTTCGTGGCAGGGTTCCGTGGGCGCTGCCAGTTACACCGTTGAACGCGCGCCGGGGCCCGGCGGACCCTGGAAGGTCATCGGCAAGGGAGTTGACGAAAGCTTCGTCCAATATCGCCCGCTGTTTGCCGATGAATCCGCGCCGGCGGGTGATTGGTATTATCGTGTCCGGGCGAACAATGAGACCGGCGCCTCGGAGACTTCCAACGTGGTGGGGCCGGTCAAAGTCACGCACGCGACGCTGGTGGATGAACTCGCTGACTTTTCAAAAGTCCAGGCGCAGCAAGGCAAGCTGGAAATTAAAACGCGCGATTGCCGCAAGGCGAAGGAAGACGCGCACCGCGCTGCCGGCAATGCCGGCGATGCGCTGATTTACCGGCTGCCGGCGGCGATTGAAGGTTTCCGCGTGTCCGTCTTTTTCCCGCAGGACATCGCGGACCTGAAAATTTCAGTCTCGGCTGACGGTCAGACCTACCGCGACGTAACCGCCGGCCGGGAGATTTATTTCAATGGCGCCGGCGACTACAATTACTGGAAGCCGGTGTTGTATCATACCGAAAACATCGGCGGAGACGGGAAGTTCCTGAAAATCGAACTGACCGGCGACACCCAGATTGGGCGGGTGGAAATCATTCATGCTTTGGAGCCGAAATAGGCGGCGACCTGGAATTTTACATGAGTTCAAATGAATTGAAGGATTTTTCGCAGCGCGCCAGCGACCAATTGTTCGGCCACCTCCTGCCGTTCTGGTGCGGACCGGCGTTGGACCACGAGCAAGGCGGCTGGATGGGCTGGTTGTCCAATGATCTCAAGCCCGATCGCACGCAACCCAAGGGCCTCATCGTCAACAGCCGCATCCTGTGGGCGTTCTCCGCGGTTCATCAGGCGCGGCCCGACGCGTTGTTCAAGCAAATGGCCGGGCGGGCGTTCGATTTTGTCATGAACCACTTTTGGGACGCGCAGCTTGGCGGTGCGTTCTGGCGGCTGGATGATACCGGGCGCGTGCTGGACGATTCCAAAAAAATCTACGGCCAGGCGTTTTACATCTACGCGCTCGCGGAATATCACCGGGCTTTTGGTGTGCCGGTGGCCCTGGCGCGGGCCATTGATCTGTTCGAGTTGATCGAGCGGCATGCGCATGATCCCGGGCACGGCGGGTACCTCGAAGTGCGCCGCCGCGACTGGTCGGAGGCTGACGCTGAGGCGCGGCTCAGCGACAAGGACATGAGCGAGAAGAAATCCATGAACAACCACCTTCATCTTCTGGAGGCTTACACCAATCTGTACCGGATTTGGAAGGAACCGCGTGTCGAGCAGCGGCTTCGTGAACTCATTTCCCTCTTCGAACAACGCATCCTCGATCCCCGCACCTTTCATCTCCATCACTTTTTCAACGAGCAATGGCAGGTGCGCTCGGACACCTATACTTTCGGCCATGACATCGAGGGAAGCTGGCTGCTTTGCGAAGCGGCGGAGGCGCTGGGCGATGTGTCACTGCTCAAACGCGTGCAGGCCCTCGGCCGGCGCATGGCGGAGGGGGTGCTCCGGGAAGGCCTTGACGCGGATGGCGCGCTCCGTTACGAGGGGAAAGGCGGAAAAATCATTGATGCGGGCAAGGAATGCTGGCCGCAAGCCGAGGCCGTGGTGGGCTTTCTCAACGCCTTTCAACTCGCGGGCGGCCCGAAATTTCTCGAAGCCGCCCGGCGCGTCTGGGATTTTATTGAGCAGCAACTGGTGGACCGCGTTCACGGCGAATGGTTCTGGCGCATCACGCCTGAAGGCCGCGTGGATCCGACCCTGCCAAAAGTCAGCGAATGGAAAGGCCCGTATCACGGGTCGCGCGCGTGTTTGGAAACGCTCCACCGATTGCGCGCAATTTCCGCGGGCAAGGAGCGACACTGAACGGAGTATTATGAACCATGTCATGGATAAAACTGTTATCTGCTGGCTGTGCACCGTGGTGTTTTCCACGGGGGCTTTTG
>JBEKSF010000275.1:0-3462 GCA_049517295.1 Verrucomicrobiota bacterium | reverse complement strand
ATCGGAAATCAAAGCCATCCTGCAATCCGCCAGCGGCCTGGTCCTGCTCAAAGGCAAGTGGGTCGAAGTGGACCGGGACAAGCTCCAGGAAGTCCTCGACCACTGGAAAAAAGTTCAAGGTGACGCAGGCTCCGGAGGACTGCCGTTGCTGGAAGGTCTGCGGTTGCTCTCCGGATTTGATGCCGCCCAGACTGGTGAACCGGAAGCAGAGGCAGCCCGCGCTGCCTGGTCAAACGTCGTGGCGGGAGGCATGCTCAAAAAACTGCTCGAGCAAATGCAGCAGCCAGACATCTCAACCGAATCGGACCCGGGCCAAGATTTGCACGCGACCCTGCGTCCGTATCAGCGCCAAGGAGCGCATTGGCTCTGGTTTATGAATCGGCTGGGACTAGGAGCCTGTCTGGCCGATGACATGGGTCTGGGCAAAACCATTCAGGTGATTTCATTGCTGCTGGTCCTCAAACGCCGACGCGGCCAAACTACACCCTCCTCGGACGATGGCGGCCCAAGCCTCCTGATTGTCCCTGCCTCGCTCATCGCCAATTGGAAAGCGGAAATCCAGAGATTTGCGCCTACGCTTTCGGTTTTTTACGCCCATCCGTCGGAGACACCGAACGACGTTCTCGCCGCCGCTGCAAATTCCCCCTCCAAATCACTGGAAAGTAAAGACCTCGTTATCACCAGTTACTCGATGGCCATGCGATTGGCCTGGCTCAAGGAAGTCAATTGGAATCTGGCCATCCTCGATGAAGCCCAGGCAATCAAAAATCCGGGCGCGCGCCAAAGCCGCGCCGTGAAGGCATTCAACAGCCGGCACCGGATTGCCCTCAGCGGCACACCGATCGAGAACCGGCTTTCGGATTTGTGGTCGCTGTTCGATTTTCTTTGCCCAGGCCTGTTGGGTGGCTCCAAAGAATTTGCCTCATTCCTCAAGAACCGGTCCCAAACCGACCAGAACCAATTCGCGCCGCTACGCCATTTGGTGCGGCCCTACATTCTGCGTCGGTTGAAGACGGACAAACGCATCATCACCGACTTGCCCGACAAGACAGAAATGACGGCATTCTGTTCGCTGACCCGGCGTCAGGCCGCGCTCTACCAGCAAGCGGTGAGTGAATTGGCCGAACGGTTAGAGACGCCGGAGGTGGAAGGCATCCAGCGCCGCGGCATCATCCTGGCGTTTCTCACCCGGTTCAAACAAATCTGCAATCACCCATCGCAATGGCTGGGCGACGGAAATTATGCACCCGCCGACAGCGGCAAATTCAATCGGCTGCTGGAGTTGGGCGAGGAGGTGGCTTCGCGCCAGGAGAAAGTCCTGATCTTTACCCAATACCGTGAAATGACTGACCCTCTGGCCCGGCATTTGGCGGGAGTGTTCGGCCAGGCTGGCCTCATCCTCCATGGCGGAATTCCTGTCGGCAAGCGCAAGGAATTGGTGGATGCCTTTCAACGCGACAGTGGTCCGCCCTTTTTTGTGCTCTCCCTCAAAGCCGGCGGCACCGGTCTCAACCTCACGGCCGCTTCCCACGTCATTCATTTTGACCGCTGGTGGAACCCGGCCGTGGAAAATCAGGCGACCGACCGCGCCTTCCGCATTGGCCAGAAACGAAACGTCACGGTCCATAAATTCACCTGTCGTGGCACCCTGGAAGAGCGGATTCACGAGGTCATTGCCAGCAAGAGCGCCTTGGCTGAAGGTGTGCTGGGTGAAGGCGGTGAGCGTTTGTTGACGGAAATGAACAATTCCGAGTTGCTCCGGTTTGTGGCCTTGGATATAAACGCCGCCAGCGAAGACTAAACGCTTCGAGAATCGTCCGAACTTCAAACAACAGAATATGAGCTGGTCATACGGATGGCGTCCTTACGTGCCCGTCGCAGAACGGCGGGCCAAAGCCGCGCGCGAAACAGCAAAACTGGCCAAGAAGACCGGACGGGCCGCTTCGCCCGTCGTGTTGGATGGGCGCAAGATTGCCAGCTCCTTCTGGGGCAAGGCTTGGTGCGACAATCTCGAGGCCTACAGCGACTATGCCAATCGGCTCCCCCGCGGACGCACCTATGTGCGCAACGGTTCGGTGGTTGATTTGCAGATCAACAAAGGCAACGTGTCGGCGCTGGTCTCCGGCTCGGAGCTTTACCGGATCGAAATCAAGATCAGACCCCTAACTCCAGGCCTTTGGAAATCCATCCAAACCGAATGCTCCGGCAAGATTGATTCACTGATCGAATTGCTCCAGGGCAAACTTTCCTCCGCTGTCATGCAAATTGTGACTCGGCCCGAAAGGGGCTTGTTTCCGACGCCGAAGGAAATTGACCTTGATTGTTCCTGCCCGGATTGGGCTGATTTGTGCAAACATGTGGCCGCGTCCCTTTATGGCGCCCTGCTTTTCCTGCTTCGGGGCGTGGACCCCGCCGACCTGATCAGCAAAGCTTCCGCCGCCGAAGCCGTGCGCCAGACCGCCGCAACGGCAGACGGCTCACCCGTCATGAGCGAAACCGAGGTGGCCGATGTTTTTGGCATCGAATTGGCGCCAGCCTCCGCAGTTTCCGTGCCTGCGATTGAGCTTCCCGCCGCGACTCCAACTCCAATTCCGGCTCCATCCCCGGCACCCAAGCGGAGACCTTCCGTGAAGCCAAAGGCCCATCGGCGGTCGAGTCCGGCCATCCGTGCCCGGCTCCTCGCAGCTGCGAAGGCACGATGGGCAAAAGTGTCACGAATGGCCAAAGAGAAGCCTGGAAAGAAATGAACCGCCAAAAGGGCTGACTTCGTGGTTTTCTCAGGCACACGTTTTATCACCGCTGGATTAACCTCAAGCCCATAATGAGCAGCGCGGCCAAACGCATTTTTCTGTCCACCCGGCTCCCGGGATTCACCGGGCGCGGGGACAAGTATCTGGGCGAGATCGCGCAGGAATTGCGCCGGGTGTTGTTGAAGACCCAGAACACCTTTGGCTTTCCCACCTGCCGGTTGCCGGACGCCGCCTGGAGTGACGTGGCGGACCTGCTGGTCGAGTGGGCGGAGGACGTTCATAACGACATTGGATTGTGGCGCACGGTCGAGACGCATCAAAGGCAATGCTTCGGCACGCCTCTGCCGCTGATCGTGAACGAGTCCCCGGAAGTTGAGCCGCACGGTTTTGATCCGCAGCGTATTCGGTTTTTCCTCTGGAGCTTGTGGCCCTGCTTCAAGCCGGAGCAGGTGCTCTCACCCGCGCATGAGGATTTGAAAAGGCTCGCGGAAGCAGCCAGTCGGCTGCTGGCGGAGCGCTTTGCCCGTGTGCCGCGGGATTCTGGCGTGACGCGGTTTCTGGCCAGCCCGAACGAGTATGGCTGGGACATCAAACGTAAACTGCTCTGGATGGGGATCAACTCCTACCTGTTCCGCTTTCAGTTCTTTGAGTATCTCGATGAACACCAAGGCGAGCCGGACATCCAGACGAAGGACGATTTCGTTTGCCAGCA
>JBEKSF010000274.1:0-2540 GCA_049517295.1 Verrucomicrobiota bacterium | reverse complement strand
GCGTGAAAATGGAGATTTCCCCCTACGACCTGGACAAGGCGCGAATCACCTGGCGGCTGAAAAAGAACGGTGATTATTTGACCGGCATGGTACAATGGCCTGAGTCCCCAGATGATCCGATGAGATTACATTGTGCGCATGATTGAGGAAATGGGCCGTGCTTTGGCCCAAATCCGCGCTTTGCGGCAAAGCGGCCGGGCGGAGGCGGCGCGGCAGATGGTGGATGCGGAATGCGAAAAGCTGGCCGCGTTGGGCGTGACGGGCATCGTCGGGTTATCCGAAACGGAACTGCTGGCGCGGGTTTGTGAAGGCCAGTACGCCCAAACGGTGCATCTGCGGACGTTTGCGGTGGTGGCGTTGTTGCGCGAAGCCGCCGAGATCGCCTTTGGCGAAGACAGGATGGAGGAGGCCCGTGAGATTTACCTGAAGGCGTTGCACTTGCTGCTGGGCGTATTGTCGCAAGACGATCCGGCGGGATTTCCTGAGTTTGTTCCGGGGGTGGAGGCCATCGTCACCGCTCTGCAAGACCAACCGCTGCCGGTTCAAACCCTGGTCCTGCTGATGCGTCATTATGAGGCGACGGGCCAATTCGCCAAGGCGGAGGACGCGCTGTTTTCGATCCTCGACGCGAGCGGCGCTGATCCGGAAGTCATCGGGTTTGGCCGCGCGTTTTACGAGCGCCTCTTGAGGCGGAGTGACGCGTCCCTTGTGGCAGGCAACCTTCCCAGAGGCGAAGCGGAACAGGGGCTGAACGAATTGAATATGCGCCAGGGTCTGTGATGGAACAGGCGATGATGCGGGACGGACCCGGCCTCTTGTTTTCTTCGGAAGTGATTTCCCGAGGCTTGCGTCTAATGAGATGCTCGTCCGTTCTGCTGGAGTAAAGCAACCAACCAAAGTGGCGGCGGTTTGGCGAGGAAGGCCGCTTTCCCATTTTCGAACACGGCCACGCGTTTGAAGGGATAATTCAAATCTTCGTTATCGAAGATAATCACTTGTGGCAGAGCAGGAATCGCGGCTTTCAGGTTGGCCAGGGTTCGCGGAAAGCGTGTCACCAGTTTTTCCAACGGCACGTCGTGGCCTCCTTGCGACACCCGCATGGCGACCCGCTGATCGGAGGTTTCAGGGCTGGCGATGCCAATGAAACAGAGCACCACCTGATAGCCCGCCCTCACCGCGCTTCTAAGAAACGCCAGCTTGTCGCCCACCGGATCGGAGAAGACAGTTTCGAACACAAAACTCTCGCGGTTCTCCAGGAGGCGCTGCCGCAGCACACCTGCCATTTTCGCCGCGCCATAAGCGTCAACCCCCAGTTCCCGAGCCAGGATGTCCGCGTTGATCAATCGCAGTCCGCTCGGTTGAAGGTGAGCGTGGTAGAACGTGGTCTTCCCGGCTCCGTTTGAACCGGCCAAAGCCACGATCACCGGACGTTTGTCGAGCTGCAAAATCACGCAAAATCAGGCTTTCTTCGGCGTGCCCGCCTGGAACTGCCGGTTGATGAAACGCCCGACCGTCCGCTTCCCGTTTTCTTCAATGCGCACCAGGAACCCCGCCTTGTTGGGAGCCGGTTCGTAATGCGGATACGGCAACGTGTCGAGATACTTTTCCAGCCGGCTTCGCCCTTTGGGGGTATCCACCGTGGTCAGGCATTCCGAGAGAGGGCGTGCCGCGGCCATTTTGCAGAGGGCCAGGGCTTGATCCCCCTGGAGCAGGGGTTCGATGGCGCGGCCCAGGTTTGCCCAATACTCGATTTGTCCGGCGATGGATCGTTCGGCGATCTGGCCGGTCAAACGGGCATCGAGCACCAGGACGTCGGAAAGCTTTACCGGTTGACTCATAGGGTTATGGTAGCATTTTGCCACCTATTGTCAAGCCGCTTTGATTGGCCCAACCGACCCAATCTGTCGATAATATCAAAAACCGTTTCCACTCAACCGACTCGACCGCCCGCCTGCCCCTCACGGATTGACGGCGCCCGCCTTCAGTGTGTCAACCACCGTTTTCTCCTCAATCTTCACGTCCTTCCTGCCGGCCAGGTCGATGCCCTGCTCCCGCAGGACGGTCTCGAAGACGTGCAGCCGGGGGTCGCCGCCGGCCTTGACACTGATTCTCCTGGCTGCCATGTCATAGCTGAAATCGCTCCACGGCTGGCCGTTGCGCAGAACCTTCTTTGGCTCGGCGGCCAACATCGCCGACCAACTGCCATCTGGCTCGCGATCCCAGCCTTCGATCAGGTCCGCCCCACTGATTGTCACTTTTTCGCCCTTCATGGCGTGGATCGTGACGCCGTCGTTTTTCGGAGCCAGAACCTCGCGATAGACTCCGCCCCGCAGGACGATCGTCTCTCCTGGCTGGGCGATGGCACAAGCTTTGGCCAGACTCGCCAGCGGCACTGCCAAATAGCCCCACGCCGGCTCATCCGCGGCGGCCGGGTGACGAGGATACACGTAATACACATTGGGGTACTCCAAGGCCCCGATGGTCACACCGCCCTTGCCTGCCCCGATGGCCGGGCTGCCTTTGCGCAAGCGGAAATCCCG
>JBEKSF010000273.1:0-2585 GCA_049517295.1 Verrucomicrobiota bacterium | reverse complement strand
ACTGTGCCGCCATCGCCCAGGCGCGAGCGTGGCTGGATCAGAACTGAGTTATGCGGCGCTGACAGCACGGGAGGATTTATGATAACCTCGTTGCTCTTGTGATCGCCTCTTTGCAGAGGCGGATCGAGCGGGTCCAGAAACTTGAGAACTTGTCCCCGGCGGAGGCCGCCAAATTTGTGGCGCGCGGCGATCGCGGACGCGGGCGTTACGTGAAGACCCACTTTCACGTATGCGTTGACGACGACTTGCTCTATCATCTGGTCATCCACACGGACCGCATTCCGTGCCCAGACGCGGCGCGGTTGATTGCCGACGCAGCGCGAAGGTGTTTTCAAAGCGGTGCTGGGGATAAGAGATAGGGCGAACTATGCAGACCGACAAATTGATCGCCTTTTTCCCAATCGAGGTCGCGCTGGACCCGGCGATGCCGACTTACAGCGGTGGTTTGGCCGTGCCGGCGTGGTTTTTCGTCAACGACCGAGTGAGACTGGCAGCCTATCGGATCATTGAACCGGGCGGCACGGCGTTGGGCCAGACGCTCCATCGAGGAAGAATATGAGAATCGACATCAAGACATTTCGCGTGCGGGAGGGCGGCAAGGTGCGGCTCAAAGAATGGCCGACGCGCGTGAACCCCTTCTACAAGTCGAAGAAGAATTAAAAGGCTCGGCATGAGCGTCCCCACCATCAACACTCTTACCGCGAAGCCGGCGGTGCTGGTGATTTTCGCGCTCACTTATCTCGGCGTCGCGTTGGGCCACGTGCCGGGATTGAAACTGAACCGCACTGGCATCGCGTTGCTGGGCGCGATCGCGATCACAATCTGCTCCGGCTTCCCGACGACCACCACGGTTGGTTTCATCAACTGGCCGACCATCCTGCTGTTGTTCGGTTTTTTTGTCCTGTCGGCCCAATTGCGCCTGTCCGGATTTTTCGACAAGGTCGCCGGCGACATTTCGGTCCAACTCGAAAACCCCGCGCGGTTTCTGCTGATCCTGATGTTGGTAACGGCCGGGCTTTCGGCGTTTCTCAACAATGACATTGTCTGTTACGTTTTTGCGCCGGTCGTGGCGACCGCCCTGCTCCGCCGGCAACTCAACCCTGTCCCCTTCCTCATCGCTTTGGCGATTGCCAGCAACATTGGTGCGGCTGCCACCCTGGTCGGCAATGCGCAAGACATGATGATCGCCCAGGTTGCCGGGTTGGATTTCGGGCGTTATATGCTCTGGTGCATCACGCCGGTGCTGTTCGCCCTCGGTTGCGCTTACGCGCTCATCTGGAGCATGTCCCGCCACAATCTCGCGTTCACGGCACGGATGCCGGCCTCCGGGAAGCCCTCTTCCCGTCCGTTCAACCGCCCGCACACCATCAAAGGCTTGGTCATCTTTGGCTTGGTCATCGCGTTCTTTTTCTCGTCGGTGCCCAAGGAAATCATTGCTTTGACCGCGGCCGGGATTCATCTCGCCAGCCCAAAATTCCGCACGGAAGATTTGCTGGCGCTGGTGGACTGGCCGATTCTGGTGTTGTTTATGGGACTGTTCGTGGTGACCGGCGTATTCCAAGCCACGGGCTATGGCGAACAAGCCGTGCAGTGGCTCGGGCATGCCGGGGTGAATCTCCAATCGCCGTCCATTTTGGCCGTGGTGACGGCCGTGCTTTCCAATCTGATCAACAACTCCGCGGCTGTGCTGCTGCTGGTGAAGGTGGTGAACGTGGCGCATCCACCGACGGCCTACGTACTGGCACTCGCCAACAGCTTTGGCGGCAGCCTGATCATTCTCGGCAGCGTGGCAAACATTATCGTCGTCCAACAAGCGCACGAGTTGGGCATCAGCATTTCCTTCCGCGACTTCGCCCGTTTGGGCGTTCCCGTGACGCTGGCAGCCCTTGGGGGATTACTGGGCTGGTTGGCGCTTATGACTTGATCGGGAACAACATGGAACTGCGATTGGCAAAAATGGTGACAAAGACGACTTGCGGCAGCGCAGGCCAGCCGGGGTCATGCATCCTCCCGGGCCAGGGCAATTCTGTCGGGCATGATGGCAGCAGGCCGCGCCGAGTGAATCGAAGAGGCGCGAGCCGGTCCAGAAACCTAATTTCACAGTGAAAAGCTCCCATGGAAAATTCACATTCCGGGTCAAGTTCTTCAACCCGCAGTCGCATTTTGCCCGGTCAAAAGCGGTTTGCGGCTTTGGCCGCAATGCCCGTTGGCCATCCCCCTCGCGCTTGTCGGAGTCCTCAATATTCTGGATGGTTTGAGGCTGCCATTGACGGAGTTGCGGCAAATCCGCTCACTCAACGGACTGGCGGAATCGCTGTCGGCTCTGGGCGGCCCATTTCAAATCCTCCTGGGCTTGATGGGTCCATATCTGTTTTAAGTCAATTGGTCTATTACTCATGTAGCTAGCGAAGCGCCAACCTGATATCGTGGCAGGAAGCCCGGGCTCGCCGATGGCATTGTCGTCACGCCCTCACACCATCCGCCGCAGGACGGAGGCTTTAACGCTTCCTGGTGCGAGAGCAGGGCATCGCCGGCGAGTCGTCCTAGCCATGCCCGGCCGCCGCCGCCTCACCCCAGCCCGGCTT
>JBEKSF010000272.1:0-2968 GCA_049517295.1 Verrucomicrobiota bacterium | reverse complement strand
GGCCTCCCAGCGTGGTAATTGCCGCCCGCCTCGATCAGCCCGGCGTCGGCCAGGATCTCCTCCACCAACCGGTTGATGTTCTCCACGCCCAGAGGGCCGTTGCGGACGGCGCAAAGAATGCGGAACTGGCCGAAGCACCGCAATGCCTCCTCCGGATCCTCACATTTCAAGTATGAACTGAAGTTGTTGAGCACATGAGGTCTCAAGGCTTCCTTGAGCGTTGCTGGTTCCGGCGACAGCCTCCATGAAATCTGCGAGTCCGGGGAACGTCCAGCCGTCCGCAGCACTTCGATGGCGCGCTCGGCATCGCCGTCGTTGACGGCCTGGCTGAGACTGTAAATTCCACTATTTTCTCCGAAACGGTAGTTCTTCCGCAATTCAACAATGCAGTCGCCCAGGTCCGACGGACCTGTCGAGACGTCTCCTGGCGGGAGCTTCTTGCCTGTGATCTCGCCAAACTGGCCGCTGAACTCCTTGGAAAAAGCACGCCGTGCGCCGGCATTGCATATATCCGCCAGCACCGCCCCCGCCTCCACGGATGCCAGCTGGTCCTTGTCCCCAAGCAGAATGAGGCGAGCAGAGGGAGGGATGGCCGCAACCAGTTTGGCCATCAGCGCCAAATCCACCATACTGGCCTCGTCCACGATGACTACATCGATTGGGAGAGGGTTGTCCGCATTATGGCGGAAGTAAGGCGAGTCGGGAACGGATCGGAGCAGCCGGTGAATCGTGCTCGCCTCATCGGGCAGCCTGTCCTTGATTTCTTGCGAGCAAGGCAGGGCGGCCTTGGCATTTTTGACCGCCTCCTGCAAACGGGCTGCAGCCTTTCCCGTTGGTGCGGCGAGGGCAATCCGCAAGTTGGCATTGTCCGCCTGTTCCAGCAGCAACGCCAGCAGCAGGACCACCGTTCGAGTTTTGCCGGTGCCGGGCCCTCCGGAGATGATGCACAGCCTCTTCCGGATGGCCGCATATGCGGCGACCATCTGCCAATCGACCTCCGCCGCCGTCTCGGCGGAAAAGAGCCGGGACAAACCCTCGCCAAGAATCTTCCAGTCGACCTGCAGAGTGTGTTCCTTGGCCAGGCGTTTAATGGCGCTTGCCAGCTTGGTTTCGTAGCTCCAGTAGCGGTGAAGATAAAGGCGGGCCTGATCATCCAGAATCAACGGGGCGAATGTTCCCGGCTTGCCGACGACCGGGGATGCTCCCAGACACTTCACCCAATCCGAGGCCTTTGGGAAGGAAAAGCCGCGAAGCTCATCTGGAACAAAATACCCCTTGTCATCGCCATCAAACGCCTCCAAGTCCAGGCAAATGTGGCCCTGGCCGCGGCAGTAACTGACCAGCGCCGTGGCCAGTTGCACTTCTGGCTCGTTGTCCGCCATGCGGCCCAGGAAAGAGGCGAAATGTCGGTCAATCGGGTTGAACGCGGAGAGCGCGGCCGCCGGGTCCTGGTTTGAAGCTTTAGGTGAGGTTTCCATGGTCATCGTCCTTCGAGCAAGGAGGAGATTTGACCAACGGCCGTCAGCGCCGGGCGGTCTCGAAACACCCCATATTGGGGACGCGACGGATCCAGGCCGCGCAGAAAAAGATAAATCACGCCGCCAAAGTGCTTCTCGTAATTGTAATGGGGCACGCGCTGGGCCAAGTATTTGTGCAGCGCCACGGTGTAGAAATGGTACTGAACAAAGTACTGCTGTTGCCGCATTTCCAGTCGAATGGCGTCCGGCGAATAATCTTCCACCCTGTTTCCCATCCAGTTGGATTTCCAATCCACCAGGTAATAGCGCCCTTCAAAGCTGAAAACCAAATCGATGAACCCTTTCAAATAACCGCTCACCGGGTCAAAGGTCATCCGGCCAATCTGGCCCGGGACAGCGGGCGGCCAGCCGAGCTTGGCAAAAAAGCTCCGCAATCGCGGGAACGAAACCCTTTGAACGGGAAAATAGAACTCAAGTTCACTCAACCGTTCGGTGCCAGTGATTCGGGTCAGATTGAAGTCCGGGCGTTCCGGGACGAGCGGGAAGCGCAGAGTAGTCCGGAGGTTTTCGCACACCGCTGCGGAATTGCCGGGCTGGGCCAGGTCGTGCGCCTGCAGCCTTTCGTTGGCCAGCGTCTCCATGGCCTCTTGAGTCGCGCCAAAATCCAGTTTTTGCAGAATCTCGTGCAAGCAGGTTCCCGCTTTGGCGCCCTTGGGAAAAGCGAAGATGCCCGCGCCAGGAACCTCTTCCCGTTTGGCTGGCGGCACGTTGTCGCGGTCGGGGAGTTCCTCCTGTTTGCCAGCCTTGAAATAGGAGAAGCTGCAGATAAGCCAGTCGCGCGCGATCCGGCCCTTGAATTGCCGGCAATCAAGCTTCAGGGGAGCGGCATCTTCGGGCCTGTAAGGATCGCCCCCCGGTTTCGGCATCTCCACCAGAGCCAGGGTTCCACCCGAGTTCACTTTCAGCCGCTCCAAATCGGCCAGCATGCGCGGGTCGGTCAAGAGCGGGAAGTTCGCCCTTAACGCGGGAAGGATCGCGCCGCCCAGGTTGGGTGGCCGGTGGAACAGCCAGGCGGGGGCTGACGTCGCGGAGTTCTTCATGCCGCCCCAGACCAAGTAGCACCGATTCTTGGCGCGGGTCATGGCGACATAAAGCAACCGCACATTTTCCGCCAGCTTTTCCTCCCCGGCGCGGTTCCGATGATCATCCGAAATCTCCGGCCCGAGATCGCGGACAAGCTGGTGCGCGCGGCTGGGATCATGGAAGAAAACCTGCTCCTCTCCGCCCCTTTCAATTTCCGAATGCTTCCAGGAAAACGCGCAAAACACCACCGGATATTGGAGTCCTTTGCTTTTGTGGACAGTGACCAGCCGGACCGCGTTTTCATCGCGTTCCAGGCGCAGTTGATGCTCCTCGGCCGCTTCCATCCCTGGATCCATTTGCTCGGCCAGCCACTTGAGCAGCCCGCTGATGCCAAGGCGCCTTTCTGT
>JBEKSF010000271.1:0-3350 GCA_049517295.1 Verrucomicrobiota bacterium | reverse complement strand
CCGTTAGCAGGCGTTAGGCAGCCGTTAAGTTCCACAGCAAAGGGGCGGCGATGAAATGCAAAGTCGTTGATAATCAATAGGATGAAGAGTGCTTACGTGGCTTTTAAGAATTCGTCGGGAAAAAAATATAAAACCGCCAATTGACCCAGATTTGCCCGCAGATTATGCTCAAGACCAACTATTCCGAACTTGGTGACCATGATCGCAAACCATGCACAAAGCGAGTTGCCAGAAGGCCTGAAAGCGCTTGCGAATATGGCACTTCACTCAAGCATGCTCATCGTCTCATGGGCGCGCGCCGGGCAATGGATGCGGTTGGCCGGGGTGGTTTTCGTTGGGTTGGCCCTGGCCGCCAATGCCCAGCAACCCGGCTCCGATGCTGGCTGGACCGGGAATTGGCTCGGGACCTACTCTTACGTAATCACCCCTTGCGGCATCACCAATTCCGGAAACATTTCGCTGGTTTTTAGCGTGACCAACGGCGTTGTCTCCGGCACGGGGCTTGAGGATGGGGTGGCCTGTACCGATGGCAATTGTGATGTCACCGGCTATGGCACCTTTTCCGGTCCCCTGCAAGGCACGGTGTCCGGGACGACGATTACCTTTGCCGGCAATTGGTTCGACTCCTGCAACAATCAGAGTTACGACATCAATTTTGAGGGGACTTTGAGCGGGGACGCCATTACGGGGACCGGCTCTGACAATATCCTGCTCTACAAGCTCAGCGTGACCAACGAGTGCCTGGTGGATTGGAACACGGTTTATCAACAAATAGACGGGTTTGGAGCTTCTTCGGCGTTTGTGGGCGGTTGGACGCCCGCATTGGCCGACATGTTCTTTTCCACCAATACGGGCGCTGGCCTCTCCCTGTTGCGCTCGAGCATTGGCCCGGAGGGCACCACGCAGGAAGCCGATATCATGCAGATGGCCCAGGCGCGGGGGGCCAGGGTGTGGAGTTCGCCGTGGAGTCCGCCGGCGGACTTCAAGGATTCGGGCACGGTGGACGGAGGCAATTTTCTCTCGGCATTCAATCAGCCCTACGCCGAGCAATTGGCCGATTTCGTCTTGAACATGAAGACCAATTACCAGGTGGATTTGTATGCCATCTCGGTCCAGAACGAGCCGGATTTTACGACGACGGCCTATCAATCGTGCGGTTGGACGGCACAGCAGATTCACGATTTTGTCCCCTATCTTTCCCAGGCGCTGTCGAACAACGGGGTGGGGTCCACCAAGATCATGATCGCCGAAGAGAGCGACTGGGATTTTCCCCTGACAGCCGATGCCATGAGCGACCCAGTGACTTCCAACATGGTCGGCGTCCTGGCGGCACACGATTACAATTTCGTGTTTGGGCAGGTATATGGCGGTGGCAAGCCGTTATGGGAGACCGAAGTTTCGGGTTTCGCTGCTTTTGATGGAAGCATCGCCGACGGCCTTTTTTGGGCCAATTACATCCATTCCTTCATGACCGTCGCCCAGGCAAACGCATATAATTATTGGTGGCTCCTTCCTGAGGGCGGCGACAACCAAGGATTGACGGACATCTCCGGCAATCCCGCCAAACGGATGTATGTATTCGGGCAATTCAGCCGTTTTGTCCGGCCGGGTTATTACCGCATCGGGGCTTTCAACAATGCCGGGACCTCGATCAGCGCCTACAAAGATCCAGGCTCCGCCAACTTCGCCATCGTTGCCATCAATCCCAATGCCAGCTCTGTGACGCAGATATTTAATCTGGCCAACTTCACCGCCGGTTTTGTGACACCGTGGATTACGGACGACACCCGTTCACTTGCCATGCAAGCTGTGGTCCCGGTGACGAACGCCTCGTTCAGCTACGCGCTGCCGCCGCAGAGTGTGGTGACCTTCGCGGGGCAGACCAACCTCAATGCCACGATCGCCATCCCGCCGCAGAGTCAGTCGGTTTATGAGGGGGACGAGGTGGCTTTCTCGGTGAGCGTATCGGGCGCGCTGCCGCTGAGCTACTTCTGGCTGCAAAACGGCGTTGAAATTGCGGGCGCGACCAACGCGACCTGCCTGCTGACCAATGTGCCGGTGTCCGACTCGGGCAGCCAGTTCAGTTGCGTGGTTTCCAATGTGTATGGCGCAGTGACGAGCTTGGTGGCGACCTTGACGGTGACGATTCCGGTATGTGTCGAGCCGCCCGCGGGGATAATTGCGTGGTGGCCTGGGGAGGGTAATGCGGTGGATATTATTGGAGGCAACAACGGCGTGCTGACAAATGGGGTTGGATTTACCAACGCCAAGGTGGGCACCGGCTTTGCGTTCAATGGCGGCAGCAACTATATGCAGCTTCCAGAGAACTTGTTTCCCTTGCCCGACGGCCAGCCTTTTTCCATCGAGCTATGGTTTGAGACGGCGGCGGGAGGGGTGATTTTGGAACAACAGGCTGGCGCTCCCTTTGGCTACCCGGGCGGCGGTTGGGTGCCGGACATGTATGTGGGGACCGACGGCAATCTCTATGTGCAACTGTTCTGGGACGGAGCGTTTGATCAAATGAGCACGAGCACCCCGGTCAACGACGGGAATTTTCATCATCTGGCTGTGACATACGACGGGACGAATGAAGTTGGCTATCTCGATGGGGCGGACATAGGGGTCAAGCGCCTTCAGTACTCCGGCACCAGTTACTTTTCCTGTCAGTTTGGCACGGGTTATACAGCGGGCTGGCCGGCGGGAAACGGCGGCTGGTTTACCTTCAACGGCATCATTGACCAGCCCAGTCTTTACAGCAACGCGTTGACGGCGGCGCAAGTGCAATCCATTTACAACGCCGGTAGCGCGGGCAAGTGCATGAATCTACCGCCGGTCATTGTCGCGCAACCGGCCAGCCAAACTGTGGTTGCCGGAGGATCGGCCGACTTTGCCGTGAGCACGACAGGTCCGTCGGGATTGACTTACCAATGGATCGAGGACGCCACAGCCGTGGCTAACGCGACCAATGCGACCTGCCTGCTGACCAATGTGCCGGTGTCCGACTCCGGCAGCCAGTTCAGTTGCGTGGTTTCCAACCTCTATGGCGCAGTGACGAGCTTAGTGGCGACATTGACCGTCACGGCTCCTCCCACCTGCGTGGAGCCGCCCTCGGGAGTTTTGGCCTGGTGGCCTGGGGAGAGTAATGCGGTGGACATTATTGGAGGCAACAACGGTGTGCTGATAAATGGGGTTGGATTCACCAATGCCAAGGTGGGCACCGGCTTTGCGTTCAATGGCGGCAGCAACTATATGCAGCTTCCAGAGAACTTGTTTCCCTTGCCCGACGGCCAGCCTTTTTCCATCGAGCTGTGGTTTGAGACGGCGGCGGGAGGGGTGATTTTGGAACAGCA
>JBEKSF010000270.1:0-3072 GCA_049517295.1 Verrucomicrobiota bacterium | reverse complement strand
GGATCAATGGCCGGGGCGGGCGGCTCAAACAAAATCACCTCTTCGCCCGGCCTGGCGTAACTGAGCCGCTCGCGCGCCAGGCGCTCCACCGTTTTGGGGTCTTGCATCGCGCGCAGGGCGGCGTCCAGTTTCCTGGCTGTCTCCGTTTCCGCCGCGATCTTTTGTTCCAACTCCAGCTTGCGCGCCCGCATCCCCCGATTGGCGTTGATGACCGGCTGGTACCACACCGCGATGCCCAGCATCACCGCCACCACCACCAAGCCCAGCACCAGGCGGGTGAGCCTGTCCCAAATACTCTCGCCGAGGTTCATGGCCGCCAGTGAACCACACCGCGCCAAAAAAGGGAAGCCTGTTTTATTTCAGCCTCTGGCACGGGGTGTGTGGCCGCAAAGTAACCTGAGTTCAGGCGGCGAGTTTGATTTTGAGATAATCAGAGTTGTGAAGGCGGTTCCAGCACTGGTCCCATCGATTGCTTTTGAGGGCGAGACGCAAGTTCAAAATGCTGGTGGCTCCGGCCTCGGTCCAGAACATCCCCGATTCTTTGAGGCGCTGGCCGATGACGGATTTGCATCCGCCCTCGATGACACCGGAGCCGTAAAACAAACCCTGCTCCCGATAGGTCTTGTAACGCATCTTGTCTTGATGGTGTTCAAAATAGGCGATCTGCTTTTCCAAGGGATCATCGGGTGGCGTCCGCAGGTCATGGAGTCGGCGGCGCATGGCGGCGATCACCTCGCCCACCTGGTCGTTCTTGAGCATCGCGGTCCAAGTTTGAGCCATCCGCTCCGCCCAAGGGCTGTCGGCTCCGTAGAGTCCGGCGCACAACTCATGCAAGCGTTCCAGCGCGTGGTAAAGGTCCAGAATGAAAATAGCCAGGGGGAAGTTGATCCGTGCCAGCTCCCAAATCCAAGCCGCGCCGTCGCCGATAAAGACCACTTTTGAGGCCCGGGCCAACCCGCGACGCAGTCCTTCCGCCCGGATGCGAGAGCCAAAATCGGGCGCGTTCTCAAAACTGCCGGCGTAGGTGGTGGAGGCATGATCGCGCACCGGCAGACCCTCCTCGTCGGTCTTGGTTTGGGTAAAGATGGCACCCAGCTTGACCTCCCGCGTCTTGGCCGAGCCATCTTCTTGTTTGCCCGGCCGGCCCGCCAGTTCCTCCGCCACCATCGGCACGCCCGTGCCATCCACTTCGGCATACAGGATGGGAATAGGATCGGTCGTGAGGTTGGGAGTCTGCTCCAACGCGGCGGCCACGGCGGGAGCGATGAGGTTGACCAGCCGTTGGATTTGGCGTCCCTCCAAGCTCACGCCGGCTTGGGCCAACAGATCCTGACTGGCTGACTCGTAGCCTTCTTTGGCTGCGGCCCGCGCTGCCAAGCGCACCAGGGCCGGGGAGAAGCTGTGGACCAGCCCCAGCGCCTGGTCGAGGGGGAAACGTCCGGTTTGCGTCTCGGGCTGGTAGAAATAGTTCCGACAAACTTCGATGGGGCCAAAGAGCGTATGAATGTCCTTGGCCCGCGCAGGATGGCATTTTTCCCCGGGCCGGCTGGCATTGTCCGGCACGCTCAGGTCCGGTTGGCTGTATAATTTCTGGAGCAAAACGCGCCCGTCCTTCAGGAGGGCCTCCCGCAGACCCAACTCGACGGCCTCCATGTTGGCCACTCCCCGGCTGGCCAAACTCTGGCGAACCAGCCTCAAGAAGGCGGTGGTTTCCTGGAACTGTTCTTGGGCGACTTCCTGCGGCTGGAGTTTTTTTTACCCTCTTTGGTTTGATCCTGGAGGCGCGTGATCTGATCGCTCAGGGTGACATATTCCTGAGCCAGTGCCTGGAAGCGCCGGTAATTTTCCACGTCTTGTTCCACCTGGGCGGCCTGGTCCTGGGGAATGCGCTCGGAGAATTTCTTGCCGTGGAAGAAGCCTTGGAGAAGGTAATAAGGGCCGCGGGCCGTGGCGGGACCGGGCGCGCTGGAGCGGAAGAATTGTTTGCTCAAGGAACCGCGACGAAGGCGGTCAATGGATTGCATGTGCAGCAGGATGGACTGCCGTTTTTGGAAAAGGTCATCAAGATCAAGTTTCATGGCTGAAATGTATCTATAAAGATACAATCTGCAACCACAAAATGACCGTCCTGCTTGCTTTTCGATTGTGGGTTACTCAGCGGTCACACACCCATTCTTGCGCGATGCATATTCTCGCGTGCGTCGGTTTTGAGGACGCGGCTTTGATTGGCGCCGGCGAGTCCCTCGCCGTCATTGCCATTTCCCGTGGAGCCCCACCTTATCTCGCCGCCCGAAACGGGTCCGGCGGACGAAAGTCCACATGAACTAAACCCTGCTTCCCTGGGATTTGGGAAACGGCCATAACCTGGGCTGGAATCGGGCCAACCCTCGCAAGCCCGTCAAAGGCGGGATCGAAATCGTCGGCCACAATCAAATGTCGAGTTGCCGCCAACCGCTGGATAGCCTTCAGAAATTGTGAAATTCCCGACCAAATGCCGTTGAAGATCACCAATTCCGCTTTGGAAACCTCCACCTCGGCCATGATATGGGCGGCGAGATGTTGCGCCAGTTCCAGGTTTGGCGAGCGTTGGCAGTAATACACGCCAGCCACCGGGACAAAGGAGTCGGGGCGGTGGATGTCCAGGCCGCAAACGCGGCATGTGGGCTTCACCCGGGTGATTGAATGGCCCAAAGCCGTCACCAGGAACGTGCGGGGTTCTGGGGCGCCGACCACGAAGGTTAAACCCGCTGGTTGGTTCAGGGAGGCCTTGAGACGGCTTAGCGCCTCCGCGTCGTGGGCCAGCCTGGGGTGCTCCAGCCTGGGGCAGGGGCGGCAGATTTCCCGCAAAATGAGAATGCGCTCTGTTTCCGTGAGACGTTCGAACACACACAGGAAATTCTGAAGTGAACCAGCAAGTTTGCCGTGGAACCAGTCATGAATGGTGCTCTTGGCAACACCGACCATGTGCCCGACCTGTTTTTGCTCGAGTTGCTGCCCTGGGGAGCATTCTGCGCGATCCAGGGCTTGCTTGAGGGTGCGAACGACTGCGCTGCCGGATTTGTGATACGCCGG
>JBEKSF010000269.1:0-3131 GCA_049517295.1 Verrucomicrobiota bacterium | reverse complement strand
TATTTGATGACCAATGACTTGGCTTGGGGGCCTCACAGGCAACCGCGACAGCCGATTTCAAGCCCCTCTGGAAACTAGCCGTGAACGCGCAAGCGCTAATAGATACCGCGAGAGCGATGGTCGCCGACGACAAGGGCCTGCTGGCGATGGATGAAAGCAATTCAACGTGCAACAAACGATTCGCCAGGCTGGGGATTCCCCAGACTGTGGAGGCTAGGCGCGCTTATCGGGAGTTGATTATGACCACGCCTCGTCTCGGCGAGTGCATCAGTGGCGTAATCCTCTACGACGAGACGATCCGCCAGCGGAAGCAAGATGGCACGCCCTTTGTTAAAGTCATCACCGATGCGGGAATCATTCCCGGCATCAAAGTTGACACCGGCGCAAAGGAGATGGCGGGTTTTCCCGGAGAGAAGATAACCGAAGGTCTGGACGGATTGCGCGCCCGCCTCAAGGAATATTCTCAAATGGGGGCCCATTTTGCCAAGTGGCGCGCGGTAATTACCGTTGGTGATGGCATTCCCAGCCGAGGCTGCATCGAGGCCAACGCGCAGGCGCTGGCTCGTTATGCCGCGTTGTGCCAGGAAGCCGGACTGGTCCCCGTCGTCGAACCGGAAGTGCTCATGGACGGCGGACATACCCTGGAACGTTGTTGCCAGGCAACTGGGGAAGTCCTGCGAACCGTTTTCAACCAGCTTTACACACAGCGGGTGATGCTGGAAGGCATGATCCTAAAACCCAACATGGTGCTTCCGGGATTGAGTTGCCCGCGACAGGGCGATGTGGACGAAGTGGCCGACGCCACAGTGAGATGTCTCTTGCAAGCCGTCCCCGCTGCCGTTCCGGGGATCGCGTTCTTGTCGGGCGGTCAATCCGGGGAACTGGCCTCGGCCCGTTTGAATGCCATGAATGTTCGATTCAAGGCGCGACTGCCTTGGGCGCTGGCGTTTTCGTTTGCCCGCGCCATCCAGCAACCGGCTTTGGAGATTTGGCAAGGCAAGGAGGCCCAGGTGTTGGCCGCACAGCAAGCTCTGTTTCATAGAGCCAAATGCAACCGGGCTGCGCGCCGAGGCGAATACAATGCCGCGATGGAAAGCATCCCACAACTCGCGAAAATCGCGGCCTGACACAGGAGAATAGCCATCATGGAGCCTCAAACCGCCCAGCCCAAGGTTCCCGAATCAAAACCGGGATCCAAGCCCGAGCCCAAGGACGATCTGAAATCCCTTCCCTTGGCGGAAGTAGAGAAAAGATTAGGATCGACGCCGGACGGCCTCACCCAAGTTGAGGCGCAGAAACGACTGACCCAATATGGGCCGAACGAAATTGAAGAAAAGAAAACCAATTCGTTTCTCAAATTTCTTACCTATTTTTGGGGTCCCATTCCGTGGATGATCGAAGTGGCGGTGATTCTCTCGGGCGTGGTCCGGCACTGGCCGGATTTTTTCATCATCCTCCTGTTGCTGGTTTCTAACGCCGTAGTCGGATTCTGGGAGGAGCGTCAGGCGGGCAACGCCATCGCCGCCCTGAAGGCCAAGCTGGCGATCAATGCCCGGGTCAAACGAGATGGGAAATGGATCACCCCGGCGGCGCGCGAGTTGGTGCCAGGCGACATCATCCGTATGCGCCTGGGCGACATTGTGCCTGCGGATGCTCGACTGTTGGAGGGTGATCCGGTGGAAGTGGATCAATCCGCGCTGACGGGAGAATCGTTGCCCATCGAGCGCAAACCCGGCGACGCGGTGTTTTCCGGTTCGATTATTCGTCAGGGGGAAATCGGCGCGCTGGTTTATGCCACGGGTGCAAGCACCTACTTCGGCAAGACGGCGCAACTGGTGCAGGAGGCGCATACAGTCAGCCATTTTCAAAAGGCGGTGCTCAAAATTGGCAACTACCTGATCATCCTCGCGGTGGCTTTGGTCGCGGTGATCATAACATTCGCGATCATCCGCGGCGACCCGATCCTCACCACGTTGCAGTTCGCCCTGGTGCTGACCGTGGCCGCGATTCCGGTGGCGATGCCGACGGTGCTGTCGGTGACGATGGCGGTCGGCGCGCGCCTGCTCGCCAGGAAACAAGCGATTGTGAGCCGGTTGGTGGCCATTGAGGAGTTGGCGGGCGTGGATGTGCTGTGCGCCGACAAGACCGGCACCCTGACCCAGAACAAGTTGACGCTGGGCGATCCTTTCGGCGTGAATGATGTTCCTGCCGGGGAAGTCATCCTTTTTGCCGCGCTGGCGTCGCGCGGGGACAATAACGACGCCATTGATCTGGCCGTGCTGGGCGGCCTGAAAAATGATCAGGCATTGAAAGGCTATCAGGTGGTTCATTTCCAGCCGTTCGATCCGGTGCATAAACGCACCGAGGCCACCGTCAAGGGCACGGACGGAAAGGAGTTCAAAGTGACGAAGGGTGCGCCGCAGGTGATTTTGGAATTGTCGGCCAATGCCGGGCAGGTGAAACCCGCCGTGGAGAAGGCGGTCAATGAATTTGCGGCGCGCGGCTTTCGTTCGTTGGGCGTGGCGCGGGCCGAGGGAGATGGCCCATGGCAGTTGCTCGGTGTGTTGCCCTTGTTCGATCCGCCTCGGGAAGATGCCAAGGCCACCATCGCCACCGCGCGACAGATGGGGGTGAAGGTCAAGATGGTGACGGGCGATCAATTGGCCATCGCCCAGGAAACCGCCAAAAAGTTGGACATGGGCACAGCCATTCTCGATGCCAGCGGCCTGGGCGACGTAAAGCATCAAGAGACGGCGCCGGTGGCCGAGTCCATCGAAAAGGCCGACGGTTTTGCCCAGGTGTTCCCCGAACACAAGTTCCACATTGTGGATGTCCTGCAAAGGCGCGGTCACATCGTCGGCATGACTGGCGACGGGGTCAATGACGCCCCCGCGCTTAAGAAAGCCGACTGCGGCATCGCCGTCTCCGGCGCAACGGACGCGGCGCGCGCCGCAGCGGCCATCGTGCTCCTGACGCCCGGCCTGTCGGTGATTATTGATGCCATCCAGGAGAGCCGGAAAACTTTCCAGCGGATGAACAGCTACGCGATCTACCGCATCGCCGAGACGCTGCGCGTGCTGTTCTTCATGACGCTGGCGATCCTGATCTTTAACTTTTATCCCTTGACGGCG
>JBEKSF010000268.1:0-3311 GCA_049517295.1 Verrucomicrobiota bacterium | reverse complement strand
AGCCGCGGCGCCGGCGCCGCCGCTGGAATAGGAGGTGCCTTGCCCCCAAGCCTGCAACATATCGTATAGATTCAACGTCTGGCTGCCATTATTACCGGTCGTGGCATCGGTCATCGTCAAGGTCCCGCCCGTGATGGTTGCACCGGCGGGAATGCTGCCGGCAACGTTTAACTCAATCAGGCCGCGGCGAATGCTTGTCAAGGCTGGGCCTGATCCATCCTGGTTCGTCCGGCCCACGGAAATGTTTCCCTGCGCGTTGCTAAGAGTTCCAGCCGATGATTGAATGAGCGTATTCTCCAGGCTGGGGCTGAGCGTGAGCGTATCGGCATTGCCGAACGACGCCAGAATGACCCAAAACGCGAAACCAAGACTTGTTGCCTTCCAGGACATGATGTTACCTCATTGATGCAAGCGGTTTGTCGATTTACTAGCCGCGGAGCGGCGAAATAGAATAGCCTGGGGCGTGAGCCCCAGGACCGAATAAGGAAATGGTTTTTTAGCCGCGAAGCGGCGACACTTGGAGACATTGAGGAGTGTCGCCGCGAGCGCGGCTAGATCGTCGTTTTCGTATCCATTCCTCACGCCCCAGGCTATTGCATGCCGCCGCTCCGCGGCTGATAAATCGACAGGCCGCAAGCTCGGCGGGTAGGAGTTTTGCATGCCTGTCTTTCGGTCCGAGACCAGCGACGTGACGGGCAAATCCATCGCCGTACGACAGGGTTTTCCGTCACCAGCCGGCATGCGCTGTGATGCTGTCGTCAACTGCTAGGATTATACGAATTGGGAAGAATCGTGTCTAGCGCGACATTTCCTGCACGAATTGGTTCGCGCTCTTCGCGCGTCAGCGTGTTGGCAGGGCCAGGCCGCAGAAATAACGTCCGGCGAGAATCAGTTGAGCTTCGGCATGGGACCCGGCGACGCCGAGTTGGTGACCTTCCAGGCGGCCAAATTACTTAAGGACGCTAAGGATGCCGATGGTGTTTTCTGTTTTTGTCACAACCACGCGCCAGAATCTCAAGTGGGTCTTTCGCATATCCAAATTTGCAGTTCTCTTCGCCCATGTGGTTTGCATTATTTCGCAATGCGTGCCGGAAACAGAGGGATGGCTGATTTGAAAGTCGGTGTTGAGCGACCGGCCGAACCGGTTGACGCCGGGCTTGAGTTCGATCTCCCAGGCTGGCGCTCCCGGAACGTTGATGGTAAGCTTGTCCATGACCAACGGGCTTGAACGCATGGTCATGGATTAAATCCGCAAAGTCAATGCGGCCTTTTCAGGCCGACAGAAAGGAAATTATGTCTGACTTGTCGCAAAAGGAATGTGTCCCGTGCAAAGGCGGCGTGCCGCCTTTAAAAGGCGCCGAACTGGCGCGGCTCTCCGGCCAACTGGCCGCCGCGTGGCGCGTGGTGAGCGAACATCATCTCGAACGCGAATTCAAATTCCCCGACTTCCGCCACGCCCTGGCCTTCACCAACCAGGTCGGCCAACTGGCCGAATCCCAAAATCATCATCCCGACATTTACCTGGCCTGGGGCAGGGTAAAATTGACGTTGTGGACACACAAAATTGACGGCCTGACCGAAAGCGACTTTGTCTTCGCGGCCAAGGTGGATCTTTTGCCGGTCGGTTGAAACCGCCCCGCATGAACCCCTACCTCCATTTCGTTTCTGAATTCGCCCGCGTCGCACGCGAAGGAGCGCTCTGTCCGCTGGGCGGCATCGCTCCCCTGCCCCTCCGGCCGCCGCCGCCGGACGCCCCCAAGGCCCTCCTTTTCTCGCCGCATCCCGACGATGAAGCCATCACCGGCGGTCTGGCCTTGCGCTTGCTCCGCGAGTGCGGATGGAACGTCCTCAATGTCGCTGTCACGCTGGGCAGCAAACCGGAACGCCGCCCCGGGCGGCTCGAAGAATTAAAGGGCGCGTGCCGCTTCCTTGGCTTCGAGCTTTTGCCAGCCGCTCCCGGCGGCCTGGAAAGTGTCGCCTGCTCCACCCGCGCCAACAACCCCAAACTCTGGTCCGCTTCGGTTGCCACGATTGCCGGCATCCTCCGCCAGCAGCAGCCCAATGCCATTTTCTTCCCCCACGACTTGGACTGGAACAGTGCGCACGTCGGCGCGCATTGGCTGGTGATGGACGCCTTGCCGCAAGCGGACGGCTTAAGCTGTTACCTGGTGGAGACGGAGTTTTGGGGACAAATGACCTCGCCGAATCTGTTGGCGGAATACAGCGTCCAGCACGTGGCGGACCTCGTTGCCGCCACTTCTTTCCACGCCGGCGAAGTCCGGCGCAATCCGTTTCATTTGCGCCTGCCGGCGTGGCTGCACGACAACGTGCGGCGCGGGGCCGAGTTGGTGGGCGGCCAGGGGCAGGCGGCTCCGGACTTTGTCTTCGCCCAGCTTTTCCGGCTCCGACGTTGGCGCTTGGGCCGGATAGAATCCCGTTATCCTGGCGGGTGCCTTCTCCCGTTGTCCGCCAGCGCCGGCACGGTCTTCCCCTCGTGAACAACCGCTACCGGTCCTGCAAACTATGCACCCACTGGATGGCCTGCTGGAGAAGTTGCGTGCCGTCCGTCAATTTCAATTTCTCCTTGATGCGGGCGCGGTAGGACTCGACCGTCTTGATGCCGAGGTGGAGTTCTTCCGCGATGCGGCGGGTCCCCTGGCCCCGGCCAATTAGTTGGAACACCTCCAACTCCCGGTCCGTCAGGCGTTCCACGGGGGAACTGGCCTCCTGGTGGCGGCCCAGCACCAATTTGTGCAACATGCGCGTCGCCATTTTTTCGCTCACGTAAATCTGCCCGCTCAAGACTTGGCGGATGGCAAAAAGAATCTTTTTGGTCGCTTCCTGCTTGGTGATAGGGTCACGCACAGCCCAGATCAAACCTTCGCCACTCGAAAGACCGCTCAAAATGCGGGTTTGCTCCGACTCGGTCTGCCCCCATTCACGGTCTACGATACGAAAGATACGCGAGACTTGGGCCCAGCTCGAGCCTTTGCGCCCGACAGACGTAACGCCAACCAGCACACCATAAAGATTCATGAAGTGCTTGCTGGCTTCCGCCGTGAAATACGCCGTCCGCCCGACGATGTTTCCAAAGCATTGAAGCGTTTGAATCAAAAGGGCTACTGGTGACGCTTCCGTGTGAGGTTCAATGGTCCGCACCACATCGCCAGCGAGCCCGTAATAGGCTTCCTCCGCCGGCGGGTCGGGCCATTGCTGCGGAATTGGCTGCCCGTCCCAGCCTCCGCTGGACCGTAGTTGAGCTGTCGCACCAGGGGCCGGCTTCACCGCTTTCGGTTGCTGTTGGAGTTTCG
>JBEKSF010000267.1:0-3317 GCA_049517295.1 Verrucomicrobiota bacterium | reverse complement strand
CGCTCCGCGTAACAGGCGTCCAGCGCCTGCCGGTACAGGGCCATCTGGCGAGTAGCTTCGTCCGGCGGGAGGCCGCTGTCCACAACATCATCGCCGCGGCGGGCAAAAGCGTAAACGGCCTCGATGGCGCGCCGCTTCTCGCCAGGAAGAAATACAAATGAGTAGTAGAAATTGGTGCGGCGAAACGAAGCAGCGCGGGACCCGATCATTGCGGCGCTCCAGGCGGTGTCATGACGACGGAAGCGTGTCCACGCTCCGCCACCGGAAGAGCGTGCCGGGCGCGGAAATACAGGCGGACGACGTCGAGCGTCGAGAGGGATGGCCTGCGCCGGAAAACGTCATAACCCGCAGCCTCGATTTTACGCAGCACCGTCGTGCCGCCCAGCCACGTCAAGCGAAGCTGGCGGCGCAATTCCCGCACCACCCTCTCCGGCAGAGCTTGGCCTTGCTCGAACAACGCCCGCGTGCGCGCGATTTCGAACTTCAGCAAGTCGCGCCAACGCCCGTCCGCGCGATGGGCGCGCAGGTCGTCCAGAGTGTACTCGAAACGTTCGAGGTCTTCCAGGGGCAAGTAGATCCGGTCGCGCTCGAGGTCCACGGCAACGTCCTGCCAGAAATTGGTGAGTTGGAGCGCCGTGCAGATGCAATCCGCAAGAGCAAAGAGCTCCGGGTCGCGGTGTCCGAACAGTTCGAGCACCAGCCGTCCGACGGGATTGGCAGAGCACGAGCAATAGGCGAGCAGGGAACCAAAATCCTGATGACGATTTACTTTCACGTCGGATTCAAACGCTTGCAGCAGGTCTTCGAAATTCCTTAGAGAGAGGTGGAATCGCTGTGCCGCATCTTCGAGCGCCACGAAAACCGGATGTTGTGCCCGCCCGGAGAAGCCTTCGCGCAACAGTTCGCGCCAGGCGGCGAGTTTTTCGAGCCTTCCCTCTACTCCCGGCTCGTCGGCAACGTCGTCAGCGTAGCGGGCAAAGGCGTAGATGGCGGCCAGAGCATCGCGCTTGTCGCGAGGCACGAGGCGCGAAGCAACTGGAAAGTTCTCGTAATGACGGCGCGCCAACCGCCGGCATTCAGCATAGGCAGCGCGAACTCTTGGGGATTGAGTCATTGAGTCATTGAGACATTGACTCATTTCCTCATTGATCCATTAAGACGCCAAAGGGTGATTCGGTGAACCAGTGGACGTTGACAATGACCCAATGGCTCAATGAATCAATGACTCAATGAATCTACTGTTTCGTTTCAGGTTTGCGCCGCCGCAGAAAGGCAGGCACGTCAAAGTCATCCTTGGGTATCTCCGTGGTCATCTCCGGCGGTTCCTGTTCCACGGGGAGCTTTTCCTTCTTCGCAAGGGCCGACTTGACGCTCTGCTGCGCGCTGCGCATCGCCATCGAGGAACCGCTGAGAGGCTTAATGCCGTATCTCTCGGATTTTATCCCGGTCGCGATGACCGTGACCTTTACCGCATCGCCCATGGCCTCATTGAGAACGGCGCCAAAGATGATGTTGGCGTTCTCCGCTGCGGCTTTCTGCACAATGCTGGAGGCCTCGTGGACTTCGTACAGGGTCAGTTTGCTGGACCCGGTGATATTCAGCAGGATGCCCTGGGCGCCGTTGATGCTGCCGTCTTCCAGTAGGGGGCTGGAAATGGCTCGATTGGTGGCTTCCACGGCGCGGTTCTCCCCCACGGCCTCCGCGGTTCCCATGACGGCGTATCCCATTCCTTCCATAATTGTTTTGATATCAGCAAAGTCACGGTTAATCATTCCAGTAATAGTAATGATATCGGAAATCCCCTGCACCGCCTGGCGCAGAACGTCGTCGGCCTTTCTAAATGCCTCGAAGAAGCTGGTGTCCTTATCCACGAATTGCATCAAGCGCTCGTTGGGTATGCAGATGACCGTGTCCACGCTTTGGCCTAATTCCGCTAATCCGGTTTCGGCCTGCATCATTCGGCGCTTGCCTTCGAAGGCGAAGGGCTTGGTGACCACGGCGACCGTAAGGGCATGGAGTTCGCGCGCCAGGCTGGCCACAATGGGCGCGCCTCCGCTGCCGGTGCCCCCGCCCAGCCCGGCAGTGACGAACACCATGTCGGCGCCCTCGAGCGCGTCGATGACCTTGTCGGTGTCCTCGAGCGCAGCGCGCCGGCCGATTTCAGGATTCGCTCCCGCTCCCAGGCCTTTGGTCAACTTGGCGCCCAGTTGGATTTTCACCGGCGCTTTCGACATGCGGAGCGCTTGCGCATCGGTGTTGGCCACCAGGAAGTCCACGCCCGTCACCCCGGCTTCAATCATGTGGTTCACAGCGTTTCCGCCGCCTCCGCCCACGCCAATCACCTTGAGCTTGGCGCCCACGCGAAGCTCATCGGAAAAGTCCACGCGAAGGTTATTGTCGGTTTCTTCGATCTCCATTTTGCCTCTCCCTCAGCTATTCGCCGTTCCAGCACGCCTTCTCGTCCTAGGCCAGCCCCTGTCAGGTTAGTGAAAAAAGCCAACCAATTGTCATTCTGAGCGAAGCGAAGAATCTCAGCAGTTGCAGTTTCATCGAACCACAGAGATCCTTCCTTCGTTTCACTCAGGACCGCCTGCGGCTCCTCAGGATGACAACCTCAGGCGTTTCTCAGCATCCTGCCGGTGGCCACTTTTGGATCGCCCAGGGCATACAGGGCGGCCACAAGGGCCGCCCCTACGGCGCAAGTGTCTGTGCTATGCCGCGTTCTTCCCAAACAAGGCCCGCCACAATTTCGTCATAAAGCCTGTTTCCTTGGCGTCCCGAAGCAAGCGGCGACGATTCGCGTAGACCACGAGGCCGACCAGGGTTGCGAACTCCGGCTCGGGGAGCTGCTCCCCCAGGTTCTCGAGTCCTGTACAACGCCCCAGGCGCACCGGGGCGCCGAGGTTTTGCTCGGCCAAATTCAGCAAGCCTCCTTGCTTTGCTCCCCCGCCGACCAGAATCACCCCTGCGCCCAGTTGCCGAATATGGCCGCAACGCTCGAGCTCATCATGAATCAATTCCAGCAATTCCAGGGTGCGCGGCTGAATGATCTCGTCCAGCACGTCGTAGCTGACCACCCGGGCCGGCCGCTCCCCCACCCCGGGGACTTCCAAGACTCCGCCCGGCATATTGGCGAGCTCGCGCTCCGCCCACGATCGTTTGACTCGTTCCGCTTCAGGAATTGTCGTCCGCAGCCCAACGGCGATGTCGTTGGTAAAATGTTCGCCGCCTACGGGGATGGAGGCCGTGTGCCGGACACTGCCCTCGGCGTACACGATCACGTCAGTGGAGCCGCCTCCAATGTCCACCAGCGCCAC
>JBEKSF010000266.1:0-3329 GCA_049517295.1 Verrucomicrobiota bacterium | reverse complement strand
CGGGCGAATTGCCGCGCGCGCCGATTTTTGTGGACAGCCCGTTGAGCGTGAACGCCACGGAGATTTACCGCCTGCACCCGGAATGTTTCAACGACAGCATCAACCGGTTCCTGCACGAAAAGGCGAATCCCTTCGGCATGTCGAACCTGACCTACATCCGCGAAGCCGACCAATCGAAGACACTCAACGACCTGAAGGAACCCGCCGTCATCATCAGCGCGTCGGGCATGTGCGAAGCCGGGCGCATCCGTCATCATCTTAAAAACCATATTGGCGATCCGAAGAACCTGATTCTGTTCATCGGCTTCTGCGCGGAAAATACGTTGGGCGCGCAAATCGTGGCCGGCAAGAACCCCGTGAACATTTTTGGCGAACCGCAGGAAGTGCGCGCGAAAATTGTTTCACTCGACACCTACTCCGGTCACGCGGACAAAAGTGAATTGAAGCAATACGTCGAAAAAAACTCCGGCGACATCAAAAAAATCGTCTGCATTCACGGCGAAGAATCGCAATGCCTGGCCCACGCTGAAACCTTGCGCCAGATGAAACCGAAGGCTGAAGTCATCGTGCCGGAATACAAACAGGTGGTGGAGATTTAAACTGCGGAAACATCGAACATTCAACCCGCAGTGGCTGGGGTGAGATCGCCGGCTCATGGCAGCCGTTTGAGGTGGTCGGCCAGCCGGAGCGACAGGGCGACAATCGAAAGGACAGGGTTGGCGAAACTGGGAGTCGGGAAGGTCGAGCTGGTCGCGATAAACAGATTATCGGTGCCAAACACGCGGCAGTTGGGATCCACGACGCCGCGCGACGGATCGGCGGCCATGCGGGTCGTACCGTAATGATGACTGCCAACGCCCACCCGATTGGGGAACTCCCTGGCGATGGACTCCTCCTCCTCCAGCATTGTTGCCACTCCGGAATTGCGGAACGCGCGGCTGATGATTCGGAAGCACTTGAGGACACTTTGGATGTCCCGATCGGTCATTCGCCAATCGACGCGCAACCGATTCATTCCCAACGCGTCCTTTTCCTCGCCTAACATCACGCGGCTGTCGGGATTGGGGGACTGTTCGGAGTCGAAATGGAGATTGTAAATGTTGTTTTTGTTGGGCATCGAAATGGCCGGCAGTTTTCTCCGCGCCAATATCCGCTTTCTGAGCCACACAAACGAGAAGCCCACCAGCCTCGGAGATCCCAACAACACGTTCATCATATGCGGTCCAACCTGCTTGTAGGGCGTCATCCGCCCTGCCAGGGCCTTGTCAAATTCCGGCGGTATTTTGTGAATCAGGAACCGTTTGGCCAGATAACCCGCCGAGAGAATCGCGTCGCCGTGGCGCGGGTTGGCCATGGATGGATGGGCCACGTAACACCGAAAATTCAGCACCTGCTCGCGCCGCTGCGTCTCCTCCCGGATGCGCAGTGCCCGGCGGCAATAAACCCCGTCATGCGCCGTTTCAAAGTTCCAGATGATCGGCCCGCCTTTAGGGGTGAATTTCACCAGACACAAATCACCGGCCACATGGTCGCAATAAAAGCGCCCGACCAAATCCCGGTCATTGCCGACTCCGGCGGGGCAGATATCCCGCGATGACAACAGAATGCGCGGCACCTCCAATCCGCCCGCCGCCAGCACATAATACTTCGCCCGAACCGTGAAGTGATTGAGCCGCAGCGAGGCGACGCGCAGCCCGGCCACATGGTTGCCTTCCTTGTTCAACTGCACCCCCAGGCAATTGGCGTGCAGATAAACCCGCATTCGCGGCGACGTCTTGAACGCCGCGGGGGAAAGCTTGGCAAAATTGGACGGGAGGCTGAAGCGCCAGATCCAGTCCTGGGCCACGTCGTCGGATTTCAAGCCCGGAATCAACGGTTCGTTGCCGCGCGGCAGCGATTCGGCGGCCTTGTAGTTGTATTGGCCCACATCGCAATACACGTGGGCTCGCTCGTAATACGGGTCCAGATCGCCAAGGGTAATGGGCCACCCGCTGTAGGGCACGTAAGGACGCGCCTCGAAGTCAATCGGGTCATGCGGCGCGCAGCGCCCGCCCCAGGTGTTCGTTGTGCCGCCATAACAACGTTGGCGGTAGCCGTCCAATGGCGCGTGATGCCCCGGATCGAGCACTTCTCCGCGGCATAGATCCAGCGTTGCCGCATCAGACCCAAATCCCCCGCTCTCGAGCACGACCACGTCGAGCGAGCTGTTCAGCAATTCGTTTGCCACTGGCATCCCGCCGGCACCCGAGCCGACGATGACAACGTCACAGTCTATTTGTGTTCCAGCCGGTATTTCGCGAGCATCGTGAAACATAATTTAAACGGATTTCATTCGGGCGCCCGGTTCTTGGCGCCCAGCAACGAACGCACCCGCGCCAGCGTCTCCGCCGATAACGCGGGTTGATTCAGAGTGGCCAGGTGTTCCTCCAGGTGGCGGGCGCTGGTCGTGCCGAGCAGCACGCTGGAGGCTCCTTCAAGCTGGAGTAGAAATTGAAGGGCCAACTGCGGAAGCCTGTGGCCGGAGCCGGCGGCCAGCTTCTCAAATTCCGCCAGCCGGGATTTGTCCGCCTCGAATTCCTGGACAGACGAATAATTCTCCGGTCGCAACTCGGAAGAAGAGCGGAGCAAAAGCCCGCCCGCGAGGGCCTGTCGAACCACCACCCCCGCGCCGCCGGCGCGGGTGGCGGACAGCGCCTGTTGGATTGCCTCGGGCTTGAGGAGACTGATCTCCAATTGCAGAACCTCAACGCCCGGATGTTTCATGCATGAGACGGCGTCTTCCGCGGCCAGGCAGGACACGCCGTAATGGCGAAGCTTGCCTTGGTTTTTAAGAGAGTCGAGTGTCTCGAATACCTCGGTGCGCCGCAGAACGTCCGCCGGCGGACTGTGCAAATAGAACAGGTCCAGCGCGTTCATTCGCAACCGGCGCAGGCTTCCTTCGATGTGGCTGGTCAGATACTTGGGCGAGAAATCCTGCCGTATCTGCGCCGAGCGCACCTTTTGGATAGCTTGGGTAAAACCGGGCCTGACCCGGAGCAACCGGCGCAACAACGGTTTGAGCCTCTTGGCAATCCCCCCCATGGCGGACAGGCAGTAGCCCGCTTTGGTGGCAACCACCACCTTGTCGCGATGTGATTTGAGGGCTTTTGCCAGCAGGGTTTCGCTCTTCCCCTGACCATAAATGTCCGCGGTGTCGAAGAAATTAATGCCGGCATCCAAGGCGCTGCCGATCAGCCGCAAAGCTGCTTCATCCCCGTCTGATTGTGTCACTGAGCCAAGGCGGGAACAACCCAATCCCAGAGCCGACACCTTGAGTTCGGAGTTTGCGG
>JBEKSF010000265.1:0-3340 GCA_049517295.1 Verrucomicrobiota bacterium | reverse complement strand
GCTGGAGCCAACGCCGACTGTGCCGGTCTGTTCTCGCTTCGGGTCCTGCTGGGCAAGGCCGAAGACATCACGCGCGCTTGGATCCCGCTGCGGTCGCATGTATCTCGCTTACCGCTTACTTTGCATCAATAACGTGCATCTTGGCGGAACGAAGATGATGAAGCTCCTCGACTTTGTCGATTTCGACCACTACGAAGCCAATGGGCGCTCCCTTACTGGCGCTGCTTATCGAAGACGGGCCAACTGTGAAGCGGCACTGTCAACACTATTTATAGGTCAATCCTGGTCGAAAAGCGCATGGGCGAATTGGTGCGCGTCGAAGGGCTGGAGGTCGTCGGGCTTTTCACCCAGGCCGATAAATTTAATGGGAAGGCCCAGCTCGCGTTGAATCGCGACCACCATGCCGCCTTTGCTGGTGCCGTCGAGTTTGGTGATGACCAGGCCGGTGATAGAGACGGCTTTGTTGAATTCGCGCGCCTGGGTCAGCGCGTTCATGCCAGTGCTCGCGTCGAGCACCAACAGCGTCTCGTGCGGCGCGCCGGGGAGCTTTTTGTCCATGACACGATGCACCTTCTGCAGTTCCTGCATCAGGTTGTGTTTTGTGTGCTGGCGGCCGGCGGTGTCGATGAACAAGTAGTCGGCCTTGCGGGCCAGCGCCGCCGCGACCGCGTCGTGCGCGACCGACGCCGGGTCGGCGCCGCGCGCGCCGGCCACGACGGGGACCTTGAGGCGCTGGCCCCAGAGATTGAGTTGCTCGACCGCGGCCGCGCGAAAGGTGTCGCAGGCGGCCAGCAAGGGGGTTTGGCCGCGGGCCTGGACCAGGCGGGCGAGTTTGGCGGCGGTGGTGGTTTTGCCCGTGCCGTTGACGCCGACGAGCGAGACAACAGTCAAGCCGCCTGGCTGGCGCTTCAGTTCGGCAGTGGCGAAAGCCAGACTCTGCTCGACCTCGGAGCGGGCGATGGAAAAGACATCCAGGCCGGCGCGCCCCTGGGATTCGTAGGCGCGCTTGACAGCGGCGACAATTTGGGCCGTGGTGGCTGTTCCCAGGTCGGCGGCAATCAGGGCGGCTTCCAAATCCTCGATGCCGCCCGCCGTCAACTTGGGCGAGGCGGTGACGATGCGCTTGATTTCGTGGGCCAGTTTGCTGTGAGTTTTAAGCAGGCCGTCTTTGAACTTTTGCAGAAGACCCATGGGCTAGGCGGATTTGTCGAGCGGCGCGGTCGATGGCGCGGCCCGATGGCGTCGGGCCTCTTTGAGTTTGTCCACATAGAAGGCAGGCAGCTTGACGCCGCCGATAAGCGGGCTGCCTTTGCTGAAGCCATGACAGTCCGAGCCGCCGGTGATGGCGAGCTGGAAGCGGGCGGCAATGTTTAAATAGTGTTGGGACATGGCTGGAGTGTGCTTGGTGTGAAAACACTCAATGCCATCCAAACCCTGGCCGACGAGGCCGGGGATGACGGCGTCATTGCGGTTCAAGCCTGGATGGGCGAGCACGGCCAACCCGCCAGCCTGGTGAATCAAGGCCATCGCGTCCAAGGCGGAGATCTTATGTTTTGGCACCCAGGCGGGCCGGCCTTTTTTCAAAAAGCGATCAAAAGCCGCATCCAGGCTGGCGCATAACCCCGCTTGCACCAGGGCGCGCGCGACGTGCGGACGACCGGGAGAACGGCAATTGGCCAGCGCAAAGACCGACTCCGCCCGCAACGGAACGCCCATAAGATTGAGGCGATCCACCATCTGGCGCACGCGCTCCTGACGGACGGTTTGAAACTGATTGAATTCGGAGCGCAGTCTTGAATTGGCCGCATCCAGGAAATAGCCCAGCAAATGGACTTCGTTGCCGTCGAGTTCCGCGGTCAATTCGGCCCCGGTGATGAACTCGATGCCCAAAGCCTGGCAGGCCTGGGCCATGCGCGGGCAACCCTCAACGGTGTCGTGGTCGGTCAACGCCATGGCGACCAAACCCAGTTCAGCGCCGCGGGCGGCTAGTTCCTCGGGACTGAAGGTGCCGTCGGAAAACATTGTGTGCAGATGAAGGTCGGCAAAGGAGTCCGGCGGCGAAGGCGCAACCGAATGCGTGGAGGTCGCGGGGAGGGAATTCATTTGGACAGGCGCGGCTCGCGCGACAAATGGCTTTTGACCTTGTCGAGGATGCCGTTGACGAATTTGCCGCTGTCCTGGGTGGAGAATTTTTTGGCGATATCGACGGCTTCGTTGATGCTGACCACGGGCGGGATGTCCTGGCGATGGAGCATTTCGTAAATGGCCAGGCGCAGGACGTTGCGGTCCACCACGGCCATGCGGTTGATGTCCCAGTTTTGGGCGTATTCCTTGATTTTCAGGTCCAGATCCTGGAGGTGCTCCAGCACGCCGCGAATAAGTTTGTCGGCGAACAGGCGGGTGGCTTCTTCCTCGGCCGAGGGCGGTGGGAGTTGGACTTTTTGGCCCCAAGTGGCGGCGCCCTTTTCCCCGGCGATGGCCGTGGCGGATTGCGAGGTCCAGAAATGGCCCAGGGCTTCCTCCAGGTTATCGGGAGGATTGAGGTCGTGCTGAAAAAGAAACTGCACGGCTCGTTCTCGGGCTGCACGGCGTTGACCCATATTGTTAAGCATGGCCGCAACAAGCCGAATGCAAAAGGAAATTATTTTCCATTTCCGCTTGACAAACCTCACGCCACCCGTCAACTTCCACCCGTCAGCGTTGAGAGGATGAGGTAATTATGTAAACAAAGGCCCCCCCATGAGCACCGTCAAACAACAAGCAACCAACCGCCTTGCCGTTATCTGTCTCCTTTTTCTCACTCTTGGCGCTCTCGCCCAATCCGGCCCTCCACCGCCCCCGGCAGACGCGTTTTTGCAAAGTTACTCTTTTGCCGACACCAATTGGCTTTCAGACCTTGGGGATTATCCCCCAATTGCCTTCACCAACCTGGCCAGCGTGCCGGTTTGGGATGGCAACGCGTTGCAATTGGATACCGGAAACTCTGTCCCCGCGTTCTTGGAAGAGTCCGTCGTTGATTCTGGACACACGAACGTAATTCTCACAGACGGCGCCCTGGCGTGCATCTTTATTAACGATTGGGCCACCGCCGACACCAACCAACTCGGCGCCGGCCCCGGCGATACGGCTTTCCTGCTGGCCTCCGGCGACTTCTCAAGCGGTTCGCCGCAAGGGCTATGGGGAATTTGGGCCGATGCCGCCGGACAGAACCTCATCTTTGGCGGCGTCAGCAATTCCCAAACCGTCACCTACGCCAGCGCCCCGATAAGCTGGCCGGCCAACTCCATCCATCTATTGGGGATTTGCTATGGAGACACCAACACCACGATGTTCCTGGACG
>JBEKSF010000264.1:0-3345 GCA_049517295.1 Verrucomicrobiota bacterium | reverse complement strand
GCCGGTTCAAAAATTCCGCGCGGTCGTGTTCCTGCGCATACTTGGTTTCTGCTTCGGCCTGGGCGATTTCAGCGGCGGCGCGCTCGCTTTCCAAATAGGTGATGTGGTCGGCCTGTTCGCTAATCGTACGTTTTGCATTTTCGAGCGGTTGAGCAACTGCGGCCTTGTGGGCTGCCAGCTTGCCGTTGGCAGCGGCAATCCACTGCTGCCGGAAATAATGATCCACGCATTGAGCGGGATCGAAGGGCGAGTTGTCGGTCAAATCTGCGTCTGTCCCTTGGATGTATTGACCACAGGTAAACACCTGGATTCGTCGCCATGCAATTGCCCGCTCTAGCATGATGGCATCGTCGCGGAGGTCCAGTTTGATAATCACGACTTGAACCTGCAAAGTCGTTCGGTCTTGGTAGTTGAAGATGACGGCGGGTGCGCCTTCATATTTTGTCGGGTGTAACCGGTCAATCTGTTCAAAACGAAACTGCCGGTGTTCCGTTGATAGCTCGACGAATTCCTGCTGCGAGGAATTCTGGGCGGGCGCCCGCGCCTTGACCCAGTTGTCCACTTCAGTTAAAGCTTGAAGGTTCCACGGCATCGGGCCTGGCATGGGGGCGGCGATTTCTGGTTTCGTGGTTTTGATCTCCGGCTTCGGCGTGGGGGTGCCGGGTGGAGTCGGGTTTTGCTTCGGGCCTTCCGGCGGAAGCCCGTTCGGATTTGGGATTTCGAGTTTCATAAATTTGCAAGGTGGTTGGTGAATCCGTGCTGCCGCAGCGCGGCATCGCAGGCGGGAACGTCGAAGCGCAATACACGGCGGATTTTGATGGAGACGAGCAAGCCCGCGCTCCTCCAGTTGGTGATGGTACGTTCGCTGACGGCGTAGCGCTGGGCCAGCGTTTTTTTGTCGGCGAAACGCCGCTCCGTCTGGTTGTTTTCAGTTGTTTCCATAAGAGTCCTTCTGATTCTTGAATTGGAGCAAGCGGCGGTCGCAATCGCCGACATCGAAGATGATGCGTTTGCCATGACGGGTACCGAGGATGATTCCATCACGATTCCATACTTCGATTGTACGAATGCCCACCAGGTAGCGCGCCGCCAAACCGCGTTTGTCGGTCGTTATCGGCAAAACATTCGCGGCGTCGCCATTGGTTGTTAGTGTCGTGCTCATAATTCTTGGGCGGACAATGATTCGTCCACCCAACTCATTCTAGGTAGTTGCAAATCAATTGTTGGGGGAAATTTTCCTGTTGGTGCGGGGTTGAATGAAAGTTTTCAGAGGGAGAACCATTCCTCGGCGGTGGCTCGCGAGATGGCGGCACGCGACTGGTAATTCTTTTTGATCATCCTTGGGCTGGTGCCGGTTTCCTCGGCCACTTTGGCAATGTCCTCGGTCAAAATTAGCCGATAGGTGATATAGCTGTTCCGAAACGCATTGCGCTTGTAGGGCACGCCCGCTTTTTCGATGACCCGCCGCCAGGCGCGCGTGAGGGAATTGGCGCTGGGCCAGTCCACCGACACCCGCCCCTGTTTGGCATCGGCGGCATAAGCCGCCAGGCGCGCTTGCAGGTTGGGCAACAGCGGCACACGGCGGGCGCAGATTTTTCCAACGGCGTCAGGAACTTTCAGGCAGCCTTCCGGTTCGGCCACCATGACCCACCAAAGACGGACAATTTCCTCGGTGCGGACGCCGGAGAAGGCTTTGATTTCCAGCGTCGGGTGGAGGATCGGCTCGTCCTCCGCTGCCAGAATCTTGCGCATTTCCCCCGGTGAATAAATGTCGTAGGGCTGGAGCAAAGCAATGGCCTCCTGCTCGGAAGTGATCTGGCTGCGGGGATCGCGAAAGTCCGTCGTGGCGGCGGCGGCGTGGAGAATGCCATGCGGCAAAAATCCTTTTTCCTGCGCAAAATTGTAAAACGCTTTGGCGGTCTGATAAATTGATGACTTCTTGTCAGCTGAACTGATTCCGCCCGACAGGGCTGGGGGCGGTGGTTCTTCTTTCCAAGTAGTGGACTTTTTCCAGGTAGTGAAGGCGCGGCGAGTGCCGGGAAGAGGCGGTGGAGAGGCGGGGCGGCTAGCCCTGGGGCCTGAGCATGTCGTTCCAATCGTGCTGGGAAGGGCGAAGGCGTTGGACGGCGGGGTGCAGGGCGATCATGGCGGCAGCCATGGCGTCGCCGGTGGGATCGGCGTCGAAGCCGCAGTAAACTTGACAACTTTGATCCAGAAGGGGCCGTAACCAGAGAGGGTTGGGGCGGGCGCCAGCGGTGGAGAGGCACCGGTATCCGGGATGGAGGGCAAAGCAACTGATGGCGTCGATAGCCGACTCGCAAAGGACCACTGTGGGTCGGTGTTGGGCGGGAAGAGCGAAACAGCCCAGGTCTTTGCGGGAGCCGGGGGCCAAGCCGCGCCAAGCCCGTGGGGTGGTGCCGCGAAGTTCAGCGCCGACCGGAACCTGTTGTTCGGTGCGCAGAAGGAAGACGGCGTTGGCTCGGGCATCGGCATAAAGGCTGCCGGAGTCGATGAGTGATGCTACCAAGCTGGAGGGCAGGCCCCGTTGAACGATCAGGTAATCGCACAGGCGTGTCAGTTGGCCGGGGGCCGGCTTGGGGAGCCGCAGTGCGGAGACGGGGGTGAACGACATTGGTTCCGGCAGGAGGACGCCGGCGAAGTGATCGGCCAGCCAATCCAAGGCGCTCTTGAAGTCGAGGCGGTGTAAATGGATGACCAGATCAATGGCCCCGCCACCGCCCCGGCCCGAAGTCCAGTTGATGAACTTGGCGCCGGTGACGGAGAGAGTGCCCGCCGGGGTGTGCCACTTGTGCCGGTCGTCGCGGTCGGGCTGCCCCCCGCACAAGGGCAGCACCCGCTCCAGCGGAATGGCCCGCAGACGCTGGGCCAAGTCTCGGCGCTGGGCAAACGTCATGGCTCGGCGCAAGGTTCGGCCTCCAGCGGGGATCTCAAGGTCTTGCAGCCTTTCATATTGATGACGTGGCTGTTTTCGGTAAGCCGGTCGATGAGGGCGTTGGTCAGGTGGTCGTTTTTGAGGAAGGAACCCCACTCGGCAAAGCCCAGATTGGAGGTGATGAGGGTGGGCTTTTTTTTGTGGCGCTCATGCATGAGGGTAAAGAACAGGCCGACCTGCACCGGTTCGACCTCGACGTAGCCCAGCTCGTCGATGAGAAGCGCGTCAAAGGCCAGGTATTTCTTGAGGACTTTGTTTTCGGAGTGGTCGGCAACGGCGGCGTAGAGTTCGTTGATGAGGTCGGCGAAAAGCACGTAACGGCCGCGATAGCCCTGGTCGATGGCGTGAATGAGGAAAGCCGTGGCCAAGCCGGTTTTACCGCAGCCGCTGAT
>JBEKSF010000263.1:0-3512 GCA_049517295.1 Verrucomicrobiota bacterium | reverse complement strand
ACGAAAAATAACCGACGCACCCGCCGGGATGGTTAAGGGGGAAACTGCGCACGCGCACGCCGGCGATGTCCATTCCGCCGGCGAGCAAATGGTCGGCGACGATGCTGCCACCCAGGTCCTTGAAGGAGACCGGGAAATAGGAGGAACTCATCTGGCCGGACAAGAGGCGATAGGTCGTGTCGTCGTTGGGTTGCTGCCCATAGACATGGATGGGCATGGTCTGCAAATAGACCGGCGCAAAAAAGGGAAAGCCCTGGATGTGGTCCCAATGGGTGTGGGTGATCAACAGGTGCAACTCGGCCGGGGGCGGCTGGCGTGTCAGGAGGTCCTTGCCCAGTTCACGAATGCCGGAACCGGCGTCACATATAAAAACGGCGTCCGGGAAGCGGACTTCGACGCACGGGGTGTTGCCGCCATAAACGCGGGTCCAACTGGCCGGAGTGGGAATCGAACCGCGTGTGCCCCAGAACTTGACAAAGACAGGCATCTTAACCCTCGCGATACCGGAACTGGCTGTCCCCCACTCCAATGACATCGCCGTCCCGCAACACGGCCGAGTGAATCTTGACGCCGTTGAGGTAAATGCCGTTGTCGCTCTCGTTGTCCGCTATCACGCAATCGGTCCCCCGTACCCGCAAAAGCGCATGCTGCCGCGATACGCGCTTGGAGGGCAGATGAATCAGGGCCTCGGGCGCGCGGCCGATGACGCTGACGCCCGGCTGCAGCGTGATTTCCCGCGGGAAGCCTTCGCCCTCGATTTGTTCGAGGGTATGCCGGTGGGTTTCCCGTTCCATGCGGTCGCGACGTTCGTGCATCCCAGAGATCGTCGGTATCGGACCAGATGTGTTAAAGTCGGGCATCTTGATTTAAGAGGCTAATGCTGTGTCAAGCGGGCTGATTTGGAAAGAACTTTTTTGTGGCGCAGGGAGATTTGCGGTCATCAAGGGGTATGGATCGTGGGGGCCTGGGGGCATGGGGGGGTGTCGTTCATAACACCGCAAACGGCGAAGAACCAACAATCAGGGCGACTTCTTTCCGTTTACGGAGCAATCAGCACGGCGCCGGTTTGATTGGTGCCGGTGAAGAAGCCGTAGCCGGATTGGGTGTTGGTCAGGAGCAGTCCCTTGAAGGAAATCGCAGTCTTGGCGGGAGCGGGGACGAAAGTGCCGGAAAGCGCGCCGCTGGTGGTGGTGAGTGTGAGAGTGACTTTTCCACCGGCAAAGGCGGCGTTGGTGCCAGTAACGGTGTTTTTGGCTGGGTTGTAAGCAAGGGTGGCATTGACTTCCTTCGCCAAATTGCCGCCGGTGGCGGTCATTGTGCCGTTGGTCCAGCCGACGATGTTGGTGCCCTTCTTGGGCGCGACGTAAATGGAGCCGGTCAGACTGACGGGATTCGTCACGGTGGAGAATCCGGCGGCGTAGAACTTCGACGCGGTGGGCAGTTTGGCCCAGGCGAGCCAGGTGCTTTCAAAGTCCTTTTCGGGAGCGGAACTGGTGTCGTTGGTGAAAATGAGCCAGCTCAAAAAGAGGCCCTTTCCGCTGTACAAACTGGAATAGAGCGGAACGCTGCCGTCCGGGCCAATTGTAGTGGCGAAGGAAATAGGCGTTGAAATGCCATCGGCCAGATTCAGGCTGAAGGTCACGGCGCCTGTTTTGGAGGCGAGGGTGGCGGCGCCGAAACTGTAGCCGCCAGGACCCGTGTCGCCGGCGCCAGTGTTCTCCAGCGGCGGAAGGAAGAAATTGTAGATGCCAGGGGCGTTGTTGGAGTTTTCGATGTAATGGCCCAGCACGGCCGAGACGACTGCGTTTGTGGCCCAGGAATCATCGGCGGGATTGATGGCGCCGCCAATCCAGCCGGCTCCGGGGTCGGTCATGTTGGTGTCGGAGTTCAATTGGAGGGTTCCGATGAGAGGGGCCAAGGCGACGCGCTTGATTTTGAAAGTTCCAAACGTGTTGGAGGTATCGCCCCGCGCAAAATCGGGCGCGAGGATGAATTGGCCGGTGAAGGAATAAGGGGTTGTGCTCGATCCAAAGTAAAGCTTGCCGGAATAGGCGCCTGTGGTGGTCACGGTTATGGTGATGTGGCCGGCGTTGGTGGGAGTCGCGCCGTTGACGGGATCGTAGAATAAACCGTCGTAGGTCCCTTTGAGAACAGTGTAAGGGTTGGGGGCAAAGTTGGCCACGAGGGTCATGTCGTTCGCGTTGGTCGGCTCATAGTCAAAAGAGGGGCTTTGACTTAAGAGGTTGCTCTGGCCATCGGTCCAACTCACAAACGCGAAGCCTGACTTGGCGGTCGCGGTCACCGGGTAGCCCTTCGCAATATCGACGGTTTGATTGTTTTTCAGCCCTGTAATGGTTCCACTTTTCGGAGGGTTGGTTTGCAACAGGAGGGTTTCCGGCAGCGCCCAGAAGACGTTCACCACATTGGTGGTGGAGTAGTTGGTGGAGGTGTCCACGGCGTAAATGCCGAAACTGTTGCTGCCGGGGTTGCCCCCGAACATCGACAGGTCCACCGTGGTGGACCAGTTGGTCGCCAACTGGGACGGGTTGAGGTCGATCTCGACAGCCGGGGGGGCTGAAAAGTCGTTATTGACAACGATGAAAATGCTGGCGACGCCGGCATTGTCCGTGGCCCTGCCCGCGAGGGTGACGACGGGATTGGTAACGGTGGCGTTGTTTAACGGCTTGGTGACGGTCACTTTAGGGGGCGTGAAATCGGCGGCGCCGCTGATCGAGCCGGAGTTTAATGTGACAGGGTTTCCGCCCGAATCAACAATTGCCCGGCTGGTATTCTTGCCCGTCACAGGCACGCCGCGGCTGTAGGAGAAAACGTCGAAGTTGACGGTGGCTGTGAAGGTGTCAGTGATCTCGGTTGTTTCATTGGTATCGGGTGTTATTCCAAATGCCATTTCGGCGCCAAAGACATCATTGGTGTCTTTGTACGAGCCGCTAATGGTCAAGGTGGTGGAAGTCCAAGACCAGGTGGTTTTGCCAATCGGAAGGTTGGACAGGGGGTCCAATTCGACGAAGGCAGCGGTTTTTTTGCCGGGCTTGTAAGTGGGATCGTCGCCCAAGGCGTGCAGCCAGTCAAATCCAACGGATTGGCTGTCCATAGCGATGACCTCTGCCGTCGTATTTGTGTCAAACGTCGCGATGTTTTCGCCGCTCAGGGGTATGGAAATTTGAACAGTGCCGGTTTCGCTGGTGATGTAGCCGCCGTCACCCAAGCCGTCCAGTTTGTCCGCGTAGGTGATTGAGAGGGTTATCGATGGGGCGACAGTGGCGCGGCAAGGGCGGGGCGTCAGGGCGATGGCGCAAACCAAGGCCAACATCAGATTGAATCTGGTCTTCATAATGAAACTCCTTGAAAGTGCTTCTCCCACGAAACCAAAGGATAGCGGAACAAGCGCCGGCGGTCAATCGGAAAGCGCAGGAATTAAGCGTGCGGGCGCATTTCGATACGGGCACGGTGGGAAGGCAAATAAAGGGGGCAGGGAATGTGGCGGGCGAGAC
>JBEKSF010000262.1:0-3519 GCA_049517295.1 Verrucomicrobiota bacterium | reverse complement strand
CCAACCTCCAGAGTGATTTTGTCTTCCCCTTCCTTCACAGGATTGCAACCCTCCGCCATGACCGTGGCGAACTTTTGCGCATTATTCGCGTCCTGCACCTTGTCGCCGGTTGAAAGTTCCTGGTACTCCTGCCCGAAGATTTCGCGCAAGGCCGCTGTATCTTTGGCTTCGGTGGCCGCCTGCAAGGCTTTGATGGCGTCATCCGGCGACGCAAACAAGCGTTGCGTGACCACTGGTTTCTGTGGCGCTTCGTTCGGTCCAGCCGCATGAAGATTCGCCAATAAAATACCACAGGCACCCGACAACAGTACGATTGTGGAAAGTTTGGAAAAACGTGTGGATTGGTTTGAAAGTTTCATAAATTCATCAGGTCTGTTTTTGTCCAACGAGTTGTTGGGTTCACCGCTTTCCCCCTCCGCCTCCGCCTCCGCCGCCTCTCGCTCCCCCGCCGCCGCCAGAGTGCGCCACCGCGCGGCTTGCCGATCCTCGCTGGCTATAACCATGCACGTCGGCCCCCCTATCATAGATGCCGCCGCCAAAGAGCGGATCAACCACCACCGTACCGCCGTAACCTCCGTCCACTCCCACATAACCTCCGACACATCCTGTCAGGGCCGCCAACAGCGCAATCCCCAGCCCAATTTTGATTCGGTCAACCAAACCGTTGGTCTTGTTCATGCGGACCTGCCTTTCGCGGAAGGACTTAATATATGCGGCAGCCCTGGCAACACCACCAAGCCAGAGTTTATCGCCAAGCGCACCATCTTTTCGGCCAGACGCGCGCCCCAGACCATGCCTGCCGCTGTCCTCAAATCATTAAGTGACAACTTGTTGTTCTGTTTGATTTTCATACGCCATAAAATATCACTGGAAATCTTCCCGCAGCTATGGGGTGTTCTCCCCATCTGGAAATTTCGGATGGATCGTTTGCTCAGGAGGTCTTCCTCGGATCGAAGGTGGATTGGCTCGCCAAGTGTAGCCCCAAGCGGCTTTCCTCTTTACTGACGCTGGCCAGGGCTTGGATGGAAACCCCGACCTCAGGATCGTCGCGCTTGGCCGCATCGGCGAGCAGTCCTTTTACCTCGTCCGCGCCGTTGATGCTCGAAAGCACTGTTTCAGTGAAAGTCCCCGCCAGCCCTCAGCAGGGATATCCGCACGGAACCTCCGGCCTATAATCCTGCAACTTGCGTTGGGGCGCTTTCGTCATCGTTGCCATAGGATTCGAGCGGATTCCAACGGAACCGCAACGCCGTCGCGGTGCGGTATCACTCGCGCTGTATAGTCGCCTGACGGGCGGGCCGCAGACACAGTCGCGCTATAGTCGTAGCCACCCGTAGCGCCGACCAGCGGGCGAACGGGCTTCATCTCCTGTCGCGTCGGACTGCCTCCGTTGACTCCGTCGGCATAAAGCTCGACTTGAACCGCCTTGGGGTCGAGGTCATTGAGATAAACTTGAACGTCAAAGACGTGCTGCAGGTCTTTGGTCTCCACCCTCACTTCACCGAAGCGCAGCGCGCCCCATTTCTGTTCCAGACTGTGCCGCCAATCTACCATTTGCCTGCCGCTTGCGCCTTTATTGGCAACGCGCAAACGCAAGGCGGTGGCAGCCGGAAGGTAGTGTTGTTCGGTGTATTCACGCACCGCGCGGTCGGCGGAGAAGAGCGGTGTCAACCGCGCCATGCTGTCCCGCATCCGCGCCACCCAGGCCGTGGGAATGCCCTTGGCATCGCGGGCATAGAACTCAGGGATCAGCTCCCGTTCGAGCCGCTCGTAAAGCGTGACGGCTTCGGCCGCGTCCCAGCCGGGATCATTGCCATGCTCCTGGCCATCCCCCAACGCCCAGCCCAAGTCCGGGACATAGGCTTCGGCCCACCATCCGTCCAATTCCGAGAGATTGAGGCCTCCATTGACGAGCACCTTCATGCCGCTGGTTCCGCACGCCTCCCAGGGCCGCCGGGGTGTGTTGAGCCATACGTCCACCCCTTGCACAAGGCGCTCGGTCAAATGCATGTCGTAGTCACTGAGGAAGATCGCATGAGCGCGAACCTCAGGCCGGCGAATGAATTGTATCCATTGCTGAATCAGGGCCTGTCCCGCCTGGTCTGCCGGATGGGCCTTGCCCGCGATGATGAGTTGCACCGGGCGCTGAGGATTGGATAACAGGCGCAGCAGTCGCTCTGGATCGTGCAACAGGAGGTTCGGTCGTTTGTAGGTGGCAAAGCGCCGCGCAAAGCCTAGGGTCAATGCGTTGGGATCGAAGAGATGGCTCGCCTCCTCAACCACCTCGGGCGACTCCCCGGCGGCGGCGAAGTGTCTGGCCAGACGTTGGCGGGCGTAATCAATGAGCGACTTGGTGGCGACCGTGCGAAATTGCCAGAGGTCGGCGTCGGAAACGCGGCGCATGTCCCGCTCCAGGTTTTCCGCCGTTCCCAGCCAGCGGTCTTTTCCACAGGCCTTCGTCCAGAGATCGTCGGCAGCCGCCGAGTCCCAGGTCGGCATGTGAACTCCGTTGGTCACATGCCCGATGGGCACATCGTCCGCCGGCCAGTGCGGAAAGAGAGGCGCAAAGAGATGCCGGCTGACTTTCCCATGCAATCGGCTCACGCCATTCACCGCCCCGCTCCCATGGATGGCCAGATAGGCCATATTGAAATTCTCCGAGGGGTCGTTCGGGTTCTGGCGGCCCAGGGCCAGCAAATCATGGACTGAAATGTCGATCTTCTCCTTGGCGTACCGGCCGAAGTATTGCTTGATGAGGGCCGGGGCGAAACGATCAAAGCCCGCCGCCACTGCCGTGTGGGTGGTGAAGAGATTTCCCGCCCGCGTGGCGGCCAGCGCCACGGCAAAGGGTTGCTGGTTCTCCTGCATGAAACTGCGGGCGCGCTCCAGCACGGCGAAAGCGGCATGGCCTTCATTCAGGTGACAGATCTCCGGGTGGATACCAAGCGCGTCCAGCAGCCGCCATCCGCCAAGACCCAGGAGCATCTCTTGCGCCAGACGCAACTCCGGGCCGCCCCCATACAGTTCGCTCGTGATCCCTCGATGCGCGGGAAAGTTGGCCGCGTCATTGCTGTCCAGCAGGTAAAGCTTCGCCCGGCCGACCTGGACTTGCCAGACGCGCAGCCAGACCGAGTAACCGGGCAACGCAATCTCCAAGCGCAACCACTCGCCGTTGGGTTGGCGCACCGGCGTGATCGGCAACTGCCCGGGGTCGTTGTAAGGGTAAAGGGCCTGTTGCGCTCCGTCTTTGTCAATCACCTGGCGAAAATAGCCCTGTTGGTAGAGCAAACCCACTCCGACCACCGGGACTCCCAGGTCGCTGGCGGCTTTAAGCTGGTCGCCGGCCACGTTGCCGAGGCCACCCGAGTAGATCGGCAGTGCTTCGCTCAACATGAATTCCATGCTGAAATACGCCACGCAGGTCAGGGGCGCCTGCGGATGATGTTGCTGGAACCATGCCGGCGCCTCCGCCGTCTGACGCTTGGCTCGCAAGAGATCGTCAATGTTCTTGCGAAAGGC
>JBEKSF010000261.1:0-3526 GCA_049517295.1 Verrucomicrobiota bacterium | reverse complement strand
TGGACCTTGTGCGGGAGCGGTACGCGCTCTTGCAAACGAGCCGGCGGGACAACGCCGAGTTTGTTTGCATGTACGGCTTCAACACCAGCCTGGCCGAGGACGTGAAGCGGTTCCGGTTTCTGCGCTCGTTGCCGGGGGCGTACGTCTTTATGCAGCGATACCAGCCAGTGCCGGGCGGCCCCTCCGCGGACCTGAGCCGCTTGATCGACGACCGCGCCGATGGCCTGCTGGACGAACTGGTGCGCATCGTCTTTACGCAAAACATGAAGAGCATGGAGACCTATTATCGGTGGCTGGCCCTGCAGTACGCCGCGCAGCGCGGTCGCATCCACTATCGCTTGGTGGAAACCCTCTTCCGTTACAACGGCCGCCCGGGAATGGGCGGCTTCCTCCACCGCTTGGAGCAAATGGTCAAATAAATCGCAAACCGCAGGCGCTTAATCCGTGTTGTTGGAGCCGGCCGGCTCTTCAGCGATGCGATCTTCCCGTTCCTGGTTTCCGCGCCTGATACTCATGAGGTTTGCTCAAGCCGGTTAGCGAACCGGATCCTGAAATGTCCTGCGCAGATAGGCGACATAATTGCGCGAGACGGGTCGCAAGGCCCATTGGCGCGTGGAGCGGACCAGGGTGCGAAGAAGCGCGTGGTATTCGGCGGCGCTGACCGTGTGGCTGCCGAGCAGCAACGCCGCGACCTGCCACATAAAATCATGAACCGCGCCCAGACTTCTGCCATCGGGCCGCCGCCGGAGTGCCGAATAAATATCCTCCATTTCCTGATCGGTTCGGTCTTTGCCGGCATCGCACAGGGCGAGGAAATGCTTTTCCATAAAAAAGAAATGCGGGAAATAATCGGGCGGATAGTGATTGATGTCCTTGGGCGGGATTGCATTGCCGCGAAACAATTCCGCCAACGCGGGAACCTCCCAGTGGGCGGTCCTCGCGCCGTCAGTGACCGGAATCGAATGCTTCTGGCAGACCCGAATGTTGCCCTGCCCATCCGCCACAAAGGCGACGGTCAGTTTGCGCGGATTCAACCCATGGATTGCGACCAGAGCTTGAAGCGAGGGGATGGGGTCAAACAGCAGAGTGGCGCTCTCCTCGGATGAATCGGATGCGTCGTTCTCGTGGAATGACTCAGCGATTGCTGGGAGAAGCCGCTGCACCGCGTCGCTCACAATCGTCTCCTCGTCGCCTTCCGCTTCAAGGAGAGAGCGCATAAAAATCTCTTCTCTTGAGGCGGCCTCTCCCCTCTGCGTTCCAAGAAGCCGCTCCCGGAACGAAGGCGGCGCTGCGCGCAAATTCTCGACCAACGAAGCGGCCAGACCTTCTGTGAGATCGTCGGTTTTGGTCCTATGCCCGTCCAGAAAACTGCGGACCAGCGCCATCGCGTGAACCCTCGCGTCGTCATGGTTGCGGATGGAGGTCGCGAAGAGGAACAGCGAATGCCGCGCCTCAAGGTCGTTTGCATCCAACTGGAGCGCTTTCTCATACCACCCGGCGGCCTCCGCGTCATGGCCGCAGTTTCTGAACAGGTTGCCCAAGCGGGTGTGGAGAAAGGCGTTGTCAGGTTCCTGCTGGATGAGGCTGAGAAGGTGCTCCTCGCCCAGGGCGGGCGTTTGAAACACCGAGCCATCAAACATGACGCATCGAGCAATTCGAAAACTTTCTGACTTCCAGCCCAGCGTCGCGCGCAACGCCATTCCCAGCACTTTCAACCGATCCACAATCTCCCACGGCCCGGGCCCGCCGCACTTGCGACAGCGAAAATAGCTGGCGAACGTGTAATTGATCCCGCCAGATTCGTCTTTTTCCCCCGGATCGCAACAGATCGCGCCGACATCGTAATTGGCCCGGTCGCCGCATTTCCGGCAAGTCAATCGCAACTTTTGGGAGACGCCCTGAAAGTCTTCCAACGTGGTGTGAATATCCGGTTGTTCGCTCATGCCAGCCCAGCTTGTCATTTGCGAAGAAGAAGTGCAAAAAGTTTTCGTTTTTGGCGGTTTATGCTAAAGGCGAAGTCGTGGCTGGCGGTCACTGCCGGCGCGTGCTGTTCAAGCGCCACAGCACTTTTTGAACTTCTTTCCGCTGCCGCATGGACAGGGATCATTGCGACCGATTTTCTCCCTCCTAACCGAAAGTTGGGTTTCCAATCGCTGTTTGACCCGCGCCAAGTAGTGGCGAGCGTAAAGGCTTTGCAGAATACGGTGGTGCAACTCCAATCGCATGTCCAGCGAGGGGTAGGCTATCTTGAGCGCCGCCAGCAATCGCCCTGTTGCCGGGGTTCTGGACGGCCCCGGCGCCAGGTGTCGGCTGGTATGGGAGCGGTAGTCATAGCGAAGGGCTGGAACATCCCGCAGCGAGGTGGTTCTCCGGCCGGTCGCGTCCTTCAACTGAAGAAAGGAAAGGACGATCTCCGTGCATCTGCACCGCGGTTGGACGCAGTACTGCTCGTCGGCGGCCCAGGCCGCCTTTTCAAATGTGAAGTTCAAAGAAAGGCCTAAAGGAAAGACTTCTGTGAAAGGGACCAGGTGTCCATCGTCGGCGTTGGGAAGGCCATGGATGTCAATTTCAGCGACCTCAGCCGTTTCGATAGCCTCGATTTTTGCAGTCCAGAACCAGCGGTCGAGTTCCTCCCAAGCCCTGGCGGCCATCTGTTTGCTAATGACTTCGGCCTGGCGCAATGTCTCCGGATCGGCCTTCAATTCCGGCGTCATTTCCACCGCCCTCTTTCGTACATCCAGCCAGAACCAGCGTAGCACGCCCGGAGTTGCCGTGCCGTCTGGCAACAACGGCGCGCAGTGAACGCAAACGGCATGGCACGAGCACCTTGGCGTGGCGCAAACTTCGAAGACCGCGCTACAGGTGAGGTTGGTTCCTTTGGCCTTGTCGAATACGTCGAAGGTGAGGCTTGGCTCCGGAGCTCCGTGCCCCTTTGGTTCACCCCATGTCAATTCGAGTTTTGAGTCCTCATTCATGGATTCAGGGGACGAATTTTTAATGGCTGGGTGAATCCGTTAAGCGCCGCAGCACTTTTTGAATTTCTTGCCGCTGCCGCAGGGGCACGGGTCGTTGCGGCCAATCTTGGGTTCGGCGTGGCGAATGGGTGTCGCTGGCGCAGGCAGGGAGGGCGTCGAGAGAACAGGGACGGCCTCTCGCGCCCGCATCCGGGCGACCTGTCGCAAATTATGCTCAATCATAAACAGGCTCATGGCCTTCTGGTCGCAGGTGTCCACCCCGGCCTTTTCGGCCGCCATGATGAAGGCTTTGGCCGGCCCCCAATTGCGTTCATCCTGCGATGCGCGGATGATCTCGCCATCCAGTTCGGCGACGGTACTGGCCAGCTCACGCGCATTGCTCAACAGTCCCCTTTCGGCCAGGAACCGAAAAAAGGCCGACAGTACCGGAGCGACCACTTGGAAAAACGCCCGTTCAGCCGACATTTTTCTGGGCAAGATCTCGAGGCAGCATTCCCTGATGACGTCCCGGTTCCATTTCTCCGGCGCTGCTCCGATGTAGCGGAAACTGT
>JBEKSF010000260.1:0-3538 GCA_049517295.1 Verrucomicrobiota bacterium | reverse complement strand
AAATCGCACGCTCGCCTGTCACACCAAACCGAATCGAGTTCACTTTCAGGGCCTCTCGGCTCCCGTTTGTTACGGACTGGCATTTCGCTTTCAGTTGCTCTCCACGGCCGGCTCGCGCCGCCGCAGTTACTTTCCGCTACAGGCCGGTTGACTTGGCCTGACGGGGACTTCCACCCCGCTACGTTGTCGTCTTCACAGTCGCACGATTTCGCGCCTACGGCGCTGGGCTCACAGCGGCGTCAATGCGTTTGAAGACGGCGTCCTTGCCCAGCACTTCCATGAGGTGATAGAGGCTCGGTCCCGCGGTGGCGCCGGTGCAAGCCAGGCGCGTTGGATGCACCAAAACACCCGCTTTGAGGCCTGACTCGGCGGCCACGGATTTGAGGGCCTTTTCGATTTCCGCCGCGTTGAAAGAGGCCAGCGGCGCCAGCGCCTCGCGCAGTTTCTTCAGGCGCGCCTTGTCCTCGCCAGAGAGAGACGGGTCGATTTTCACGGTGTCCGTGAAGTAAAATCCGGCGTAGGGGCCGAGGTCGGCGAAGCGTTTGATTTTGCCCATGCATGTGGCCAGCGCGGCTTTGAGGTACTGCGGGGGGTAATGATCCACTTTGTAGCCGGCCCGTTGCAGGGCGGCGGCACCCAGTTCGCCGAACCGTTCGGCGCTCATTTCGCGGATGTATTCGCCGTCCAGCCACTGCAGTTTGTTGATGTCAAAGCGCGCGTTGTGACGGAGGATTTGCGGCAGGTCGAAAAGCTGGATGATTTCCGGCAAAGGGAGCTTCTCACGGTTTTCCTTAGGCGACCAGCCGAGCAGGCAAAGGTAATTGACCACCGCTTCGGGCGTAAAGCCGTCATCGAGGTAGGTTTGGAGCGAAGCGCCTCGGTCGCGCTTGCTCATTTTGGTGCCGTCGGGGTTGAGGATGAGCGGAATGTGGGCGTAATGCGGGGGCTGGACGCCGAAGGCGCGGAAAAGCGCGATGTGCTTGGCGGTGTTGGACAAATGGTCCTCGCCACGAATTACGTGGCTGATGCGCATCTCCAGATCATCCACCACGTTGACGAAATGAAACACCGGCTGCCCATCGGAGCGGATAATGACGAAATCCGGCTCCAGGCGCTCCCGGTCGGTCAATTCGCGCCTCACGTTGCCGACGATCAAATCGGGAATGACGATGGGCTGGCGTTCCATCTTGAATTTGACCGCGCCGTCGTCGTCGTAGGCCAGGCCCTTGTCTTTGAGTTCCTGTGCGCGCCGCTGGTAAATGCTGCCCCGTTGCGACTGGAAATAGGGGCCAAAACTTCCCTTGCCGGTTGCGGCCGGCTCGGCCGTCATTGGCCCTTCATCCCAATCCAACCCCAGCCAGCGCAAGCCGTTGAGGATGACCTCCGTTGCCTCCCGGGAATTGCGCGCCGCGTCGGTGTCTTCGATGCGCAAGACGAAGGCGCCGCCGGTGTGGCGCGCGTAGAGCCAGTTGAACAGGGCGGTGCGGGCGCCGCCGATGTGCAAAAACCCGGTTGGACTGGGAGCAAAGCGAACGCGAACATTCATGTCTGATATCAATTCCAAATTTTAGCCGTCCAAATGCCGGCTGCATTCCAACAATTGAGAGAACAATAAGGCCGGACGGGGCGGCGTGGCAAGGGGGCGGACGGGCGGATTTTGCCTGAGCATCAAACATGAACGATAAATCATGCGGTCACCGGGCGACTTGGAATAAAAGTTGCTTGCAAGCCGGTAATGAGAGTCATTCAGGCCAATTGCCGGGTCCAGTTCACGGCGGCCGACGTGGATTACATCCTGACGGTCCTGGGACGGAACAAGGGCGATGCGGCGTCACTGGTGTCACTTTTGGCGGACCCCGACACGCGCGATATGATCCTGGACGACGAGGTGCTGTTTCGCGCCTTGCTCGAACAGCGCGGTTGTTTGCGGGTTTCCCCGCACCTTTACTTCTACGTTCTGGTGCGGCACGTTTTGCGGCGGGCGGGCCTGGAGGACCGGCGGGTGGCCGATTACGTGGCGGAATTGCTGACGGAGTATTCGCGCCAGGAGCGCACGCGTTGCGTGCTCCCCGGCCAAACCACGCCGCTGAATTACTTTTTCGAGATGCTTGCGGCGCTGGAAACAGCCGACGATCACACCGCCTTCTGTATCCGGGCGCACATTGGCAATCATTCGCTTTTCGTCTCCGGGGTATTCCCGGAGCGGATCCTGCACCGGGCCGAACGCCACGGCGCGCCGGGGCTGCGATACTTTGAGGATTTGGGACGCGCTAACTACCGCGCAGCCAGTCATCATCGTCTGGCCGCGCGGTATGATTTAGCCACGGTTTTTGACACGCTATCCGAGTGCTTTGAACCCGCCCGGCGGGCGTTGAACGACCTGGCGGAGCGGGTGTTTTCAATCGGCGACCCAGAGGTGCCATTATTGTTGAAAGAGAATGTTTAAAAACGGCCACAGAGTCCGGTTATCGCCAACGGAAGCTCGCCCGGCATCCCGGCGTAGCGCCAAGGTTGTCAATGTACAACCTGAGTTGTCGTCATCACCACAAGAACGGTGGATTGAAGGAAGTGGAGAGAGGGAGGAGACTGTCAAAAGAATCGGAGTATATTGGATCGGGACGCAGGCGCAGGAGCAAATCGACATCTGCCACGTCTCAAACTGCGGATTGTAGCGGGGCTGGCGCGTTGACTCAGGGCCTGGTGTCTGTCTTCACTATTTGCACTTTTTTCATTGACGGCGGCGAGTGGGCTTGGAGAAGTCTTGTCCCACGCGCGTCAGACCATACTTTTGCCCAATTTCAACCGCTTGCACATGATCGCAGATTCACCGTTACGTCAGTTAATAAACGCGTCCGCGCTGGAAAACTGGCGTGTTCTCATTCTCCTCATCCTCAATCCGAGAGTGGTGTCATAAGCCCGGCGCAAATTGGTCCCGGACGGGTCGCCCCTCGCAGTCCTCTGCGTCTGCTTTTGCCGAAGGTTTCGATCAATGGCCATCCTCATCCGCGTCACAGCGCAATCCATACAATTGCGCGTTTTCGACAAAGTTCTTCCTTTTCTGTTTTCCCAGTTTGCTCCTGTTGAAATTCTCTCCTGACGGCTTGCCGCTCTGCGCCCGTTCTTTGCGGCCAATTTTACCGCATCCCCCTCCCCATCAACATTTTCCCTGGTCAGATACCCATTTTTGTCGAGGTAGGGACACCGGTTGCCCGGTGCCCTCCTGAAAGACCCCGGCGGGCGGTAGTCCCGCACCGGGCTCTTCCTTTCCATTCTCCACTTTCGTTTCCGAATCCCGGTCGCCTTCTGCCTCCGGTCTTGGGGGACTTTCGCCCCCGGATTCGCACAACTTCTCCGAGCGCACCAATTGCCGATTCTCAAAGAGAATTCGGGGATGCGTCCCTGCAGGTCGGCGTGATTTCATCCTTAATCCGGCAGTTGGAAGGGCTTGGATTTGTTGTAAGTTCTTTATTTAATGCGGCATGAGTCTGCAAAACTCTCCGATTCCGGCTCACCCGCGGGGTGAGGGTTTTTCCGCGTT
>JBEKSF010000259.1:0-3628 GCA_049517295.1 Verrucomicrobiota bacterium | reverse complement strand
TCCTCAAAACATTGTGGCCGGGCGAATACGACGACGAACGCGACGCGCGCTTCATCAATGACCGCGTCCATGCCAACATCCAGAAAGACGGCACGTATTCAGTCGTGCCACGCATTTATGGCGGGGTCACTTCGCCCGCCGAGTTGCGGCGGATCGCGGAAGTCGCGGAGAAATACAACGTCCCGATGGTTAAATTCACCGGAGGCCAGCGGCTGGACCTGCTTGGCATCAAAAAGGAGGATCTGCCGAAAATCTGGACCGAACTCGGCATTCCCAGTGGTCACGCTTACACCAAGGCCTTCCGCACCTGCAAAAGTTGCGTCGGCACCGACTTCTGCCGCTACGGGGTGGGCGATTCCATTGCGCTGGCGCAGAAGATTGAGCGCCGTTTTCAGGGAATCGAATCGCCGCACAAGATGAAGTTGGCGACAGCCGGCTGCCCGCGCAATTGTTCTGAAGCTTACGTCAAGGACCTCGGCGCCGTCGCCATTGAAGGCGGACTGTGGGAAATTTATGTGGGCGGCGCGGCAGGCGGAACCGTGCGCAAAGGCGACCTCCTCTGCACGGTGAAAACCCACGACGACGTTCTGCTCTTCATGGGTCGCTTCATGCAGTACTACCGCGAGCATGGCAAATACCTCGAACGCAGTTATGGCTTTGTCCAGCGGCTCGGCATCGAATTCCTTCGGAGTATTCTGGTCGAAGACAGTGAAGGCATCTGCGCCCGCCTCGACACGGACATTCAAAAAGCAGTGAACGCCTACAAGGACCCATGGAAAGAAGCCGAAATCCCCGCCTACCCCGGGCAATTCAGCCCGCCGGAGTTGGCGCGTGTCCTTGAAACAGCGGAAAACAACGGCTGAATTTAATTTTAACCATGAACTTAACATCACCCACTGTCAGCTTGGGCAGCATTGAAGAAATCGCGCTCGGCCAGGGCCGCTGCTACATCGTGGAGGGCGAAGAAATCGCGGTGTTTCGGCAACGGGACGGCCGCCTCTTTGCCACCCAAAACCGCTGTCCACACCGTCAAGGCCCGCTCTCGGAAGGCGTTGCCGGGGCCGGCAAAGTCATTTGCCCGCTCCATTCCCACAAATTCGACCTCGCCACCGGCCACGGCGCAGAACCGGGCGAGTGCTTAAAGGTCTACCGCGTCACCGAAAGCAACGGCGAGGTGATCCTGCACGAGCACGGTTCTGACCCCTGCAACGACGGAATTTCATGAAATTCGACCGGCTATGATGAGCGCGATTTTCAGCAACGAAAAATGAGATTGCTCGAACAGCCAGAGACGCTGATTGATGCGCTGCTGGCCGAACAGCGGACACTGACCGCCGTCGAAAAATTCTGCCAGCTCCACCCGCGCCACCAGACGCCGCTGCTGGAGCCGCATTACCGCGACCTCATCCCTCTCAGCACACCCCGGCCCGGCGAACAATACGCCTTTGAAGTGGACCTTGACAAATGTTCCGGCTGCAAAGCCTGCGTCAGTGCCTGCCATTCCTTGAACGGACTGGATGACGACGAATCCTGGCGCAAAGTCGGCGCGCTCTTCGGCGAGCGGTTGGAGCGGAAGGCTTCTGGAGGCAATCGCGTCGTCCCGCTCCAGCAAACCGTGACCACCGCATGTCATCATTGCGTTGAACCGGCCTGCTTGGAAGGTTGCCCGGTGCTGGCTTACGACAAAGACCCTGTCACCGGCATCGTCCATCATCTCAGCGACCAGTGCATCGGTTGCAGTTATTGCGTGATGAAGTGTCCCTACGAAGTTCCGAAGTTTTCGGCCAAGCGGGGGATTGTGCGCAAGTGCGACATGTGCCATGACCGCCTCGCAGTCGGCGAAGCGCCCGCCTGTGTTCAAGCCTGTCCGAGCGAAGCCATCCGAATCACATTGACCAGAATGGAGGCAGTGAAGATTCAATTCCGCGCCGCGCCCGGCGACCCATCTGGAAAAGTCTGGCTGCACGACGCGCCCCAGCCCGCCTACACCCTCCCCACGACACGCTATCTTACCACCAAACCTGACGCGGATTTGCGCGCGGCCGATCACTTCACCTCCCGGCTCGCGCCCGCGCACTGGCCTCTGATATGGATGCTGGTGCTCACCCAAGCCGGGATTGGTGGCATGGTGCTTTCGGCGAGTAATCCGTGGTTGGAAGGCGATTCGCCCGTCCGACTGGCACTTTCCTATGCCCTTTTTCTCGCGGGCCTCGTCGCCAGTGTTTTTCATCTGGGTCAACCCTCCAAAGCGTGGCGGGTCTGGCTCGGTTGGCGCACCAGTTGGTTGAGCCGCGAAGCGATGGTTCTTTCCGCATTCGGCGGAATCGGCGGGCTTGCCTTAGCTGCCGTTTGGGTGACAACTTTGCAACGGATGATTCCGATTCCGAGCCTGTTGCTGGCTCTGATCGGCCTTGTGGCACTCACCACTCAGACTATGGTCTATGCCGACACCCGCCGCGAGTTTTGGCGGTTTGCTTCCACTTTCCCGCGTTTTTGTGGCACCGCTGCTGTGTTGGGATTGGCGCTAAAATTCTGTTTCGTCCAAAACGCCGTCACCGCCGCCTCGCTTTTGCTTTTCGTCCTCATGAAACTCGCGGTCGAAATGTCCATCGTTAAGGAAGCCTCCAGCGACACGGACCATTGGACACAGCTTCGTCGAACCGCACTTCTTCAACTTGGGACGCTTCGGCCGCTGCTGGCCGTGCGGTTCTTGCTCGCCTTAACCGGAGGCGTTCTCATCCCATTTGGCGTGGCGGTCCGGGCGATGGCGCCGGGCTTGGCCATATGGTCATGCCTCCTTTGTTTTTTGGGAGAGATCGCGGAACGCTGCCTGTTCTTCACCACCGTCGCCCCTGACAAAATGCCAGGTCAGTCATGAGTGCGCGCCCCCCCAGCAAGGGTGCCAAGCGTCACAACACGATCCTGCGCCAATGGACCGGCCCCTTGACCGCCGACCTGATCCGCTCCCCCGGGGAGTTCGGCCTCGGCCAGGTGCCGGCCCAACTCAAGCCGGATGCCACCACCACCATGGTCTGCGGCTTTTGTTCCACCGGTTGCGGACTGAAGATTCATTTGCGCGACGGCGAGGCCGTCAATCTCACACCGGACCCGGCTCACCCGGTCAACCTCGGCATGGCCTGCCCCAAAGGCTGGGAGGCGCTGACGCCGCTCTCCGCGTCCGACCGCGGAACCACTCCAATGCTCCGCGATGCGCGCGGCAAGTGGAGACAGGTGGGTTGGCACAAGGCCGTGACGGAGTTTTGCGCGCGGTTCAAAGACACACAGGCGCGGCACGGCCCGCACAGCATCGCCTATCTCAGCACCGGACAAATCTGCACGGAGGAAATGGCCCTTCTCGGCTGCCTGTTCAAATTCGGCATGGGCGGTCTGCACTGTGACAGCAACACCCGCCAGTGCATGGCCACGGCGCACGTTGCCTACAAGGAATCGTTCGGTTTTGACGCGCCGCCATTCACATACGCCGATTTCGAGGAGAGCGACGCGTTGGTCTTCATCGGTGCCAATCCCTGCATCGCGCATCCGATTATGTGGCAGCGCGTGATGCGTAATCCGCGCCGCCCCGAAATTATAGTTGTTGACCCCCGCGCGACCGAAACCGCCATGGCCG
>JBEKSF010000258.1:0-3630 GCA_049517295.1 Verrucomicrobiota bacterium | reverse complement strand
TCACCTGGCCGAACACACGATTGAACCAGCCGAAAAACCGGGCCAGCGGGCCATGCGTCGGCTCTCTGTGTTTCAAAAGTAGCGCGGAGAGTGCCGGACTCAGCGACAGCGCATTGAACGCGGAAAAAATGACCGAAATGGCAATCGTCAGCGCGAATTGCTGGTAAAGCCGCCCCGTGATACCGGCGATGAAAACCGTCGGCACAAAAACCGCTGCCAGAATCAAAGCGATGGCCACCACCGGTCCGGCCACTTCCTGCATGGCCTTCAGGGCCGCGTCCTTGGGCGCCATTCCCTCCCCGATGTGCCGTTCGACCGCTTCCACCACCACGATGGCGTCATCTACCACCAGCCCAATGGCCAGGACCAGGCCGAAAAGGGACAAGGTATTGATCGAAAAACCAAACATTGGAAAGAGGATGAAAGTTCCGATGAGCGAAACCGGCACGGCCAGCATCGGAATGAGTGAGGCGCGCCAGCCTTGCAGAAAAATATACACGACAATTGTGACCAGCAGGAGCGCCTCCCACAGGGTCGTCAGAGTTTCCTCGACCCCCCGGCTCACCGCCAGCGTGGTGTCGAGCGATACGGCGTAATCCAGGTCCTGCGGGAAACTTTTCTTCAGTTCCGCCATCAGCGCCTTGACATCCCTGGCGGCGTCAAGTGCATTGGAGCCGGGCAATTGGTAAATGGCCAGGACGGCGGAGGGTTTGCCGTTGAGGCGGCCCGCCAGACTGTAAATCTGGGCGCCCAGCTCAATGCGCGCCACGTCCTTGAGCCGCACCACCGAGCCATCCGCGTTCTCGCGCACGACGATTTCCCCAAATTGCTTCTCCGTGATCAATCGGCCCTGGGCAATGGCGGTATAGGTGTATTCCTGCCCCGGCAACGACGGCGGCCCGCCAACTTGTCCGGCTGGATTGACCGTATTCTGGCTGTTGACCGCGGCGATCACCTCGCTTGCGGTAATGTTCAGTTTTGCCAGTTGATCCGGGTTGACCCAAAAACGGATGGCATACTGCCCCGCCCCGAAAACGTTGATATTGGAGATGCCTTTGACCCGCGTGATCTGGTCAACAAGATTTATGTAGGCGAAATTGGCTAGAAACGTCGCGTCGTACGTTCCCTTCGGCGAATAGAGCGCCACCAGCAACATCGGCGTTGTCGGGGATTTCAAGATGGTGACCCCGTAATTCTGCACCGCCGCGGGCAATTGCGATGCCGCCTGCTGTTCGCGCAACTGGGCCAGCATTTGGTCGATGTTCGGGTCGGTTTTGACGTCGTAATTGACCACCATTCGCATCACGCCGTTGTTGGCGTTGATCGAATACATGTAATTCATATTATCCACCCCGCTCATCTGTTCCTCAATGGGCGTGGCGACGGATTGCTGCACGGTTTCGGCGTCCGCGCCGACGAAGGTGGTTTGGATGCGGATTTCAGGCGGGACGACGCTGGGAAACTGGGAGATGGGCAGGGTCGTCATCGAAACCAGGCCCACCAAAACCATGAGAATGGCGATGACCATGGCAACGATGGGACGGTTGATGAAGAAGCGGTACATTACGATGGGGACTTCGTCATTCCTTGGTCATTCGTGCCGCGTCACTCGTCTTTGGTGCTTTATATGGCTGAGGATCCACTACCGTTCCCTCCTTGACCCTCTGCGTGCCCTCGGCAACAACCCGTTCATCCGGCTCCAGGCCTTTTTCGATCAGCCAATCATTGCCCACCTGTTCCCCCACCTGGACCGATTTAAGATGCACCTTGTTCTGCGAGTCAACAGTGGCCACCTGGTAGGAACCCTGCAATTCCATCACCGCGCGTTGCGGCAGCAGGATCGCTCCCCGGCGTGTTTCGGTCTTCGCCCGCACCAGCGCGTATTGGCCGGGGCGCAGGATGTAATCGGGATTCGGGAACAGGCCGGCTATCTGGAGCGTACCGGTATTGACATCAACCTGCCGGCTGGTGAAAAACCATTTGCCCGGGGAGGGATAAGTCGAGCCGTCGGAAAGAATCAGTTGCAATTCCATCTCCACCCGATACGCGGCCCTTTCCGCCGCATTGGTGAATTGGTGGCAAAAGGCGAGATAAGATTGCTCGCTGATACTGAAATAAACCCGCATTGGATCAATGGTTGACACCGTCGTCAGCGCCGCGCCGCTCGGCCCGACCAAATCTCCGATTTGTGCCTGGGCGGTTCCTGCGATGCCGTCGATGGGCGAGGTGATTTTGCAGAACTCAAGATTCAGCGTGGCGCTTTCCACGGCGGCCTTGTCGGATTGGATGGCCGCCGCTGCCATGAGGTTCGCCTGGATGGCGTCGTCTAACTCTTCTTGACTTATGTCCTGCTCGCGGGCCAGTGGCGTGTAACGTTTGACGTCCAACTCCGTCTTGCCGTGCTGCGCCTCGTCCTGGGCCAGTTTGCCCAGCGCCTGGTCGAGTGCCGCTTGAAACGGCCGCGGATCCACTTCAAAAAGCAGGTCCCCTTTCTTTATCTCGCTACCCTCCATGTAATCCTGCTTGGTCAGGTAACCGCTGACTTGCGCGCGAATTTGGGCATTGGGATAACCGTCAAGCGTACCGATCCATTGCTGGTAAATGGGCACATCCTGCGGGGTGACGGTGACCACCTGCACTTTGAGAGGCGGCGCTGGCCGCGGCTTCTCTTTACAACCAAAAACCAGCAACCCCATCGCCACCGCCGATAAAACAGCCGGTAATTGGCTTCGCTTCAGAAGAAGCTGTGCCAACTTGAAAACAATTACATTCTTCCGCATTTGAATTAATTCATGGAACCGTAAAACACTCTTGCTGGCTAACATGCCAGAACCTTCCTTTGAATCAAGCAGAGAGAAATGTGGCAATCGCGGAGGACGGTTCTTTGGGGGTTGAGTCGAACGGCGGCTAAAATTTCACGGCCCTCCAAGGTGGTTGGTGGCCGACCCAGCTTTGTCGCCGCCGCACGAGACAGCACTTTCCGCAAAGCTAGCTGAGACCCATCATCAACACATTTTTGCCGAATTGCTCCGTCAATTGTTCGGCGGCATGTATTTCTAACAACCTACCGCCGAATAGCGGGTGGTTAATTCAGCCGCGCTGCAACTCTCAGCTTGACGCTCCTTTGTGTTCATCATCACTAGGACTTTCGGCCGGAATAGGCGCAACCGAGATGGAAAGGTTGGCATCTTCCACATTTTTGCCACTGCGGTACGGCATTGAGGGATATAAGAATTTTGCTCGACCGAGGCGTTTTAATCCAGGACGCGGGTGGAGGCCGGAATACGAGTTACCGTTTGGTTGAGCCGGAAGATCAGTCCATGCCGTCCAGCCACTAAATAACTCTTTGCGATGAGCGCGAATATTTCAGGACGAAATCCACTGCACGTTAATGTTGGCACCGGCAATTACAGAGGATTTTTCTAACGAACACTGTCAGCAAAAACGTCAGCTAACTGCCTAGTGGATGCGTAGTGAGTGGGTAGGTTCTCAACAGTGACAAGAAGTTCTTGAATGTCATTTTTACATCGGTTATTATTAAGCAAATCAAGGCTGTAAGCCGTTGATTTCCAAGAGGCAGTTTGCGGACTCTAGCCGGTGTCTCGGTTCGATTCCGACCCTCGCCTCCAA
>JBEKSF010000257.1:0-3687 GCA_049517295.1 Verrucomicrobiota bacterium | reverse complement strand
GGATGGACTACACGGCGCGCACCGCCAGCCAGATCTTCTCCCTCGCCCCGCGACGAAGGAGCGGGGAGAGGGTTGGGGTGAGGGGTTGCCTCCTGTCGCCTATCTTGCGGACTCCTCAGGATGCCGGTGCGGCCGCCTCTTTCTTTTCTTCCTTCCCTTCGCTCTTTTCCGCCGGTTTCGCCTCGGCCTCGCCGGCCTTGGGCGTTACGACGGGCGCCTCCCGGACGGGAACATCCACGAACTCAAGAATGACTTGCTGGGCGGCGTCCCCCTGGCGCTGGCCCAACCGCACAATGCGCGTGTAACCACCGCGCCGGTCCTTCTGCGTCGGAGCGATCTCGTTGAAAAGCATTTTGACCGCGTCCTCATCCTGGTGCAGGCGGGCCGAGGCCAGGCGGCGGTCATGCAGGGTGCCTCCTTTGCCCAAGGTGATCATTTTTTCGGCGACCGACCGCGCGGCGCGCGCTTTGGCCAGGGTCGTCTTGACGCGGCGATGTTTGATCAGGCTGCAAACCAGGCTGGCCAGCATCCGGTTGCGGTGCTGGCCCGTTCGGCCCAGTTTGGCGGTGCGTTTAAGATGGCGCATAGATCGGGTTACTCGATTTTGGCTTCTTCCTTGGGCGTTTCCAATAGCGTCGCGTCGATGTTCATTCCCAATGACAGGCCCAGGCTGGCGAGCTTCTCTTTGATTTCGTTGAGCGATTTCTTTCCGAAGTTGCGGTACTTGAGCATCTCGGCCTCCGTCTTCATCGCCAACTGGCCCACCGTTGTGATGTTCGCGTTGTTCAGGCAGTTGGCCGCACGCACGCTCAACTCGATTTCATTCACGCTCATGTTGAGCAGCTTCTTCATCTTCGCCTTCTCGTCGTCCTGCTTGGCCTCCGTTTCCTCGAATTCAACCGCGTTCTTGTCATAGCCCACAAATACGTCCAGGTGATGCTGGAATATGGCCGACGCCTGCGTCAGCGCGTCATCGGGCGATATCCGCCCATCGGTCCAGATCTCCAGTAGCAGCCGGTCGTAATCGGTCCGCTGCCCTACTCGCGCGCTTTCCACCGCGTACCGCACCCGCGTCACGGGCGAAAAAAGCGAGTCAATGGCGATGACCCCGATGGCCTGGTCGGGTTTCTTGTTCTCGTCGCCGGGACAAAAGCCGCGCCCGACCTTGACTTCCAGTTCCATCTCGAATTTCTTCTTCTTGTCCAGCGTGCAAATGTGCTGCTTGGGATTGACGATCTCCAGGTTCTGGTTCAACTCGATGTCCCCCGCCGTCACCTCGCCTTCCTTGTTGACCGATAGCAGAATGGTTTGCGGTTCGCGCGACGCCGAACGGAAGAGGATCTTTTTAAGATTCAACACAATGTCGGTCACGTCTTCGACCACCCCGTCGATGGTGGCAAACTCGTGCATTGCCCCATCGATCTTGATGGAACTGATGGCCGCGCCTTCCAGCGAGGAGAGCAAGACCCGCCGCAGCGAGTTGCCGACCGTGTGGCCGTAGCCCGTTTCAAACGGTTCGGCTGTGAATTTGGCGTAGGTTTCCGTCGCGGTCGTATCTTCCTTGATCAACCGCTTGGGCATTTCAAATCGCCCGAGTCGTACTGGCATATCTTCCTTTCAACAATTTTAATCTGGCCCCCCGCCTTATTCCCGCCGGCGGAGCGGCCCGTCTAATTGTTTTGTCCCGCAAAACGGGACGGTTTATCTCATCAGCGGGAATAAAATTCCACCACCGCCTGTTCATTGGCGATGGGCTGGATGTCCTCGCGCGTGGGAATGCGCATGACCACCCCTTTAAATGTGTCCTTGTGCAGTTGCAGCCATTCGGGCACCACCTTGCTGGTCGCCAATTCCAGGTTCTTGGTCGCCAATTGTCGCGATACATTCGAATCCCGCACCTCTATTGTGTCGTTGACCTTCAGCCCGTAGGACGGCACGTTGACCTTCCGCCCGTTGACCTTGATGTGGCCGTGGTTGACCATCTGGCGCGCTGCCGACCGGGTCACGCCAAATCCCAGGTGATAGACCACGTTGTCCAATCGCGTCTCCAGGATTTGCAGCATCTGTTCCCCCGTCACGCCGCGCCGCTTGAGCGCCCGCTCATAGACGCCCCGAAATTGCCGCTCCATCAGCCCGTAAAAATAGCGCAGCTTCTGCTTCTCTATCAGCCCCAGCCCGTAATCGGTGTGTTTGCGCCGCGATTTCGGCCCGTGGACGCCCGGGCCGTAATTGCGGCGTTCCAGGTATTTGTCCGGCCCGAACATCGGGATTCCGAAGCGCCGGCTGATGCGAGTGCGAGGTCCTGTATATCGTGCCATGGCAGTATATTTTTGTGTCGGCTTAAACGCGGCGCTTCTTGCGCGGACGGCACCCGTTGTGCGGCACCGGCGTCACGTCTTTGATCGCGCTGATTTCCAACCCGATGGCCTGCAGGGCGCGGATGGCCGACTCCCGCCCCGACCCGGGCCCTTTGACCCGCACTTCCACCTCCCTCATCCCGTGGGACATGGCTTGGCGCGCGGCGTCCTGCGCCACTTGCTGCGCCGCGAAGGCAGTGCTCTTGCGCGACCCTTTGAAACCCACACGCCCGGCGCTCGACCAGCCGAGAACGTTGCCGTGCATGTCGGTGATGGTCACATTAGTGTTATTAAACGTTGCCAGGATATTGGCGACCCCGACCGCAATGTTCTTGGAGCCTTTGGCTTTGATGATCTTCTTGCTGGCGGCGTCATCTGCCAGCAATTCGGCCGCGGTCGGCGCCGCGACGGCGGCAACAGGTCCGGCGGGTGCGGCTGGTGCGCCTGGTGCGGCGGCCGCGGGCGCGTCAGCGGCTCCCTTCTTGCCTGTAGCGGGCGCACCCTCCGGGCTGGGCGCCGCCCCTTTCTTCGGATGCTTGGGGCCTTGCTCGGCGGCGGCAGGAGCGCCTTTCGGCTCAGTCTTCTTCTCGGCGGCGGGCTTTTTGGGCTTGGTATCTTCAGCCATAGGAAAAATCAGTGGATGCCAGTCTTGGCGTTGGGATTGCGCTGCACGCCCACGGTCTTGCGGGGGCCTTTGCGGGTGCGCGCGTTGGTGGAAGTGCGCTGGCCGCGAACCGGCAGGCCGCGCAAGTGCCGGATGCCACGGTAACATTTGATGCCCTGCAGACGCTTGAGATTCATCCCCCATTCCCGCCGCAGGTCGCCTTCAATGACATACTTGCCGTCCTGGATGGCATGGATAATCTGCGACACCTGCTGTTCACTGAGGTTCTTGGCGCGCAAGCTCGGATCGATCTGCGCCTTGGAAAGTATCACTCGGGCATTGGACGGCCCGATGCCATAGATATAGCGCAAAGCGACATCGATCCGTTTTTCGTTCGGTATTTCAACTCCTGCAATACGTGCCATAAAATCTTATCAGCCTTGTTTTTGTTTGTGGCGCGGATTCGTGCAAATCACACGAATGACGCCTTTGCGTTTGATCACTTTGCAGTTTTCGCAAAGCTTCTTCACTGATGCTCGAACTTTCATATTCTCATTCCTCACTGGCAGTTATGCTGCCCTTGGTCAAATCATAAGGCGACACCTGCACCTTCACGCTGTCCCCCACCGACATCCGCTCGAATGCCAGCCGCCGCTTGCCCGAAACATAAGCTAAAAGCCGATGCCCGTTGGCCAGCTCGACCCGATACAAAGCTGCCGCAAGTAT
>JBEKSF010000256.1:0-3695 GCA_049517295.1 Verrucomicrobiota bacterium | reverse complement strand
CCACTGGCAAAATGAACCTCTAAAAATCCATGACAAAACAATGACAAAAACAATGACTCCGCTTGCCCAATGGGCCGTGAAAAATTACACTCCCGAAGTGCGGAATGTGGGTTTCATAGTTCTTCTTTTTGTTATGGTATTGATGTTTACGGACGGATTTTTTCTCGCCCGTCGGTGAGTAATACGAAATTGGGCGACGAAAGGCGCAAACGGGAGCAGCGGGGATGTCGAAAAGGAATTGCCTCCATCAGGACGCCGAATCTGATAGCCCGACGAAGCTGTGGACAAAGACTGAACTTAACGCCGTTGGGTTTGGATCTCGCGGATGAGCCAGGCCTTGGCGTGCGCCCAGTAGTTGTCGGCGGTGCGCTCTGAAACGCCCAGGGCTTGCGCGGCTTCGGCCAGGGTCAGGCCGCCGAAATAGCGCAGCTTCACCAGATCAGCGCCAAGCTTGTTTTCCTGAGAAAATTTGTCCAGGGCGTCATCCACGGCGAGAATCTGATCGTCATTGGTCGGAGCGGCCAGTCCGGCTTCGTTGAACTCAACCCTTTGCTGGCCGCCGCCGTGGCGTTTGGCGGACTTGCGGCGCGCGTGGTCAACTAGAATGTGACGCATGGCCTCAGCCGCCGAAGCGAAGAAATGGGCGCGCCCCTCGAACTTCGCGTCCGCGCCGGCCAGACGCAACCAGGCTTCATGCACCAGCGCGGTGGGTTGCAAGGTGTGCCCGGCGGGTTGGCTGGCCATTTTGCCCGCCGCGAGCCTGCGCAACTCCTCGTAAACCAGCGGCAGCAATTCCCCAGCGGCATTGGGGTCGCCCCGTTGAGCCGCTTCGAGAATGCGCGTGACATCGCTCATTGGCCGATTTCCATCTTTGGGTCGCCGGACATGCTGGCACGGGCTTGCCGGATAGTCAAAGAAACAGTGTGCGACCGGCAAGATCAAAACCCTGCGGCCAACCGCGCATCCGTGATCACGGCCATCACTGTTCCACTTGCAGGGTGATGGTCTGTAAAGGAGCGTCTTGAACCGGAGGATAAGGCGGGAGATCCCAATCCAAATTCATGCTCTTTAATTCCTGCCGAATCAGCCGCAAATCCCAAAGCCGCAGTTGTTGGTCGTCGCCTGCCGTCGCAAGGCGGGTGCCATCGGGGCTGAAGCTAATCCCTCGAACGACCGTTTGATCAGGCGCCTCCAGGGTCGCCAATTCGCGTCGCGAGGAAATTTCCAAAAGCTTGATAAGATGGCCCGACTGGACGATGGCCATAAAATGGCCGTCCGGACTGAAAGCCAGATCATTGAAGTGCATCCAATTGGAGCCGGGTAGCGGCGGCCCATTCGTTGTCCAGGACCCAACTTCCAGGATCTGATATTCCTGGCCTATGATAGCCAGCCAGCGGCCATCGGGACTGAACCCGGGACGAGACCGGGTCGGCATCTGCAACGTCTTCACCAGATCGCCTGATCTCGCATCCCATATCTTTAGCCACTGGTTCTGCCAGGACCCCGAGGCGGCCCAGCGCGCATCCGGACTGATGGCAGCCCAATCGGCCTTAACATGATTGGACAAAACGATGTTCGCGTTCGCAACTTTCAGATCCATCACCAGAATTTGGCCGGTATCGAAGCTGGGGACTGCCAGATGGTGGCCATCCGACGACAAATCCGCTTCGCGCGGGCCTGACAGGTCCGAAATCTGGCGCGGCTTGCCCAGCGTGAAAGTGACCCCTCGCGCGTTGGCGCTCTCCCGCAGGGTGCGCAGGTAAACACCTCCTGACTCCTCCGTCGTGATAAAGGCTGATCCATCCGGGAGAAAAATCAGCGTGTCACAGTGTCCGGTGGCGAAGGACCCCAGTTCGCTCCCGGAGGCCGCATCCCAGAAACAAACACGCCGGCCGGTTCCCGCAGCCACCAGGCGCCCGTCGACGCTGAAAGCGGGCCTGGAAACATCCACGCCGACGGGCTTGGTTCGCAGCACTCGATACTCCCTGCTGATCGCGACCTCCGCAATACCGAATCGCGGTCCTTCCAGGATGGCGCCCAAGTGCCGGTCATCGGGGCTGAAGTCGAATCCACGCGCGCCTCCTACCATGCTGACAATCTGCTCACCAGTGGCTGGATTCCAAAGGCGAAAGGTGTCATCCCACGAGGAACTGGCCAGGACATCCCCGGCATGGTTGAAAATCGCGTCCGTAACGCGGCCTATGTGACCGGACATTCTTCGCAACTGCTGCCCCGTGTGCGCGTCGAACAGGTAGATGTTGAAATCCACCGACCCGGACACGAGGAAATTGCCGCCGGGGTCCCACGATGCGGCGCAACTTACCGGAGCGGGATTGGTCACCGTCAGGATGCATTCTCCTGATGTAATCGCATAAACTTGAATGATAGGATCTCCACCCCGCGAACAGGCCAAGAGTTTTTTGCCGCGGTCAAATCGGAGCCAATTAAACGTGGCGTGCGTTCCGATCCGTTTGATTTCCCGGCCCGTGCCAAGGTCGTACACCGAAGTGCTTCCCTCGGGATTGCTCCACGCAAATTGGCGGCTATCTCCGCTGAAATCTCCCGCCCAATCCCCTGGCAGGTTCTTGAGCACCGGTTCCATTCGATCCGCGTCCCAAACCCACATATTCCCACCTTGTTGGCCGGAATATAATGCTTTCACGAACCGCCCATCAGGGGAGAATGAAACGCTTCGAACGGCACCGCCGGTTGACGGCAAAGTCGCAATGGTCCGGTCGCTGCTCGCGGCATGAAGCGTGATTGACCCGTCAGGTTCAGCCGCAGCGTAGCGCTCCGCTGAAAAATCAAATCTAAAGCCCTCATCCGATCCGTTCCACTTAAAGTCCGCCAAACGAACCACGCGCATGTCAGATAACGACAAGGCCGCAATCGCCTCGTTCCGCACAGTCAGATTCGGATGAATGGCAGCGGCATTGGTCAGGGCTTCCAAGCTCCCGAACCGCCGTCCGGCCAGATTGCCGGCGCGGCGGGCCCGCGCCTCCGCCAAATACGACGCCCATAATTTTTCAACGGCATCATTTTTTGCCATCTGCGTTTGCAGGTGGGCGTGCTGGACACGAATTAAGGAGGAAATCGCAATTATCAGGCAGATGACCAGAGAAACCGTCACCGCGCTCGCGGCGGCAAACGCCAATTTGTTCCGCCGCGCCATTTTCTGAAAGCGATACAAATTGCTGGGTGGCCGCGCCAAGACCGGCTCGTTGTTCAGATGCCGCCGGACGTCGAAAGCCAGCCCGTTGGCGGTTTCATAACGGCGGCTCCGGTCCTTCTCCAGACATTTCATCACGATCCAATCCAGATCGCCTTGCACCAGATGCACCAGTTTGGGCGGATCGGTCTGGCGGCGCTGGGCCGTCGTCGTCAGCGCGCCTTCGTCCATCGTGGTCAGGCGGTTGCTCGGGCGCCGCGGTTCCTGCTCGCGGATCGTCCGGCGCATTTCGTCCAGCCCTTTGGCCAGCAATTCCTCCGAGTCAAACGGCGTCTGCCCTGTCAACAACTCGTATAGCAGCACCCCCAGACTGTAAATGTCGCTGCGCGTGTCCACGTCCAGGCTGGTCAACACGGCTTGCTCGGGACTCATGTAGGCCGGCGTGCCGATGAACTGTTCAAAGGCCGTGAATACCGTTTTGTCCGTCAGCCGTCCCAGCGTGGCCTTGGCGATGCCGAAATCAATC
>JBEKSF010000255.1:0-3800 GCA_049517295.1 Verrucomicrobiota bacterium | reverse complement strand
TTCATTTTTTTTCATGACAAACGGCATCCCAAGGACATGGGCGAGGCGGAGGTAAAAGTTTTTCTGACGCATCTGGCGGCGGAGCGGTTGGTGGCGGCGAGCACGCAAAATCAGGCGTTCTTTTTGGTTGAAGATTGAGAGTTGAGGGTTGAGGGTCAGGCAGGCTCCAGCGACTTGCGAAGACCGCTTAACATGCGACTTTGTTTTTCAGCCGCTTGGCAGAGTTGTTGGTAATCGGCTTCGTTCAAAAAACCTTGGTTGCGTCCGACAGTAGCTTGAGAAACAACTTCAAAAACACTGCCGGTGGCGATTTCCACAAAGCGCGCGTAATCTACACGAGAGGAGCGCGAGCAACCTTCCGCGATGTTGGATGAAATGGAAACGGCCGCACGCCGCATCTGATTGGTCAAGCCAAACCGTTCTTCGTCTGGGAAGTGGCGCGTAAGTTTGTAAATCAAGCCGGCGAACGCAATTGCTTCGTGCCAAGTTTCGAGTTATTCAAAGTTGAACATAAGTTTGAGAGGTTAAAGTTAAGTGACGCTGTTTTGTTAGCCTCTCAACCCTCAACAATCAACTCTCAACCAGCTGGTCATCTTCCCAGCCAGTGCGGCAGGAAGGTGGTCAGGGCGGGAATATAGGTGATCAACAGGAGGCCGACGATGAGGACGCATTGCATGGGGATGACGGCGCGCGAAACTTGCAGGACCGGTTTTTTGAAACGATAGGACGAAAGGAAGATGTTGATGCCGGCGGTGGGGGTCAACAGCCCCAGTTCCATGTTGGCCAGAAAGATGATGCCCAGGTGAACGGGGTCTATGCCGTAGGCGATTCCCAGCGGCACGATGATGGGCACCACGACCACAATCGCGGAATACATGTCCATCACGCAGCCCACCACCAGCAGGCACACATTCAGCGCGAGGAGGAAGGCATACTTTGAATGGACGGTTCCGGTGACCCATTCCACGGCGCGGCCCGGAATCTGGGCATCAATCAGGTAATTGGTGAATCCCAGCGCCACGCCCAGAATGAGCAGCACGCCGCCCACCAGCAATCCGCACTCAGCCATGACGCGCGCAACGTCCCGCGGTCCCTTGAAGTCGCGATAAAAAAAGGTCTCGACGACAAACGCATAAAAGGCGGTGACGGCAGCGGCTTCCACCGGGGTGGCGAATCCGCCAAAGAGCGCGACGAGAGCAACGACGGGCAGGAGCAATTCCCACCTGGCCGCCCAGACCGCGCGTCCCGCCTCGCCCCGGTCGAACACGCTGCCGGCGACGATGGTTTTTGGCCCCAGGCGCATGCCGAGCCAGATGGCCATGCTCACCAGCAGCACGCCGGGCCCAAGGCCTGCGAGAAACATTTTTTCAATGGTCACGCCCGAGCCGGTGGCGTTGGAACCGGCGACGATGGCGAAAAGAATCAGCGGGAGCGACGGCGGGAACAACAGACCCAAGCCGCCTGAGCCGGTGAGGATTCCCAAGGTGGAACGTTCGGAATAACCCGCGCTCATCAACACCGGCAGGAGCAGTCCGCCCAGCGCGAGAATGGTCACGCCCGATGCGCCGGTGAAGGATGAGAAAAACGCGCACGCCAGGACGGTGACAATGGCCGGGCCGCCGCGGAATTGCCCCAACAACGCCTGGAAAACCCGGATCAGCCGTTTGGATGCGCCGCCTTCGGCGAGAAAATAGCCGGCCAGTGTGAACAGCGGGAGCGTCGGCAGGGTGGGATTGGTCACCATCGAGTAGTGCGTCAGCGAAATCGAGGCGATGGGTATATCTTCGCCCCAAAATAAAATCAGGGCCGCGCCGCCGAGCATGACAAAGATGGGCGCGCCCAGCACGACCGCCGCCAGCAAGGCCACCAGTCCGGGCACCACCAGTCTGGCGGGCGCCAGTGGCGGATGAAACCCGATCCAAATCATGCTTCCGGCCACCAGCAACGCGACCAGCCGTCCACGCCAGTCATCCGCCGCGTGCCACAGCAGCCGCAACGCAATGACGCCAAAGCCCAGCGGCATGATGAATTGAACGGTCCAAACCGGAATTCCGTAGGCCAGAATTTTGCCGCCCCCTTTTTCCGATTGCACCAGTTGCAGCGCCGCCAGACAGAGAAACACGGTGATGCCCGCGGCAAAGGCGCTGCTGAAGACGCGGGCGAACGCCTGCCAGCGGCCTTTGAGAAAATTGGTCAACGTCGAGAGGCTGAGCAGACGGCGGTCGCGCGCGGCAAACATGCCGCCCAGCAGGCCGATGATCAAAACCAGATGCTGTTGCAGAGCCGCCCCCCCGTTGAGACCGCCGTGGAACAGTTTGCGTCCGACGATTTCGATGAGGGGCAGAAGCATCAGCGCGGCCAGGGCCAGCGCGACCAAAAGATTCTCCGCCTGCCAGAGCCAGCGAAAGCGGCCGGCTGGTTCGACTGGTTTGGAGACTGCAACGGACATTTCGCTGGTTACTTTCCGGCCTCTTCGTGCGCGGCGCGGAATGTTTTCAACTGGCTCATGACCTCATCAAAGATGTCGGCGGGAACAACCGTCCCGCGAATCTTGGGCCAGGCCTGCTCGACGGTCCGGTCCCATTCGGCATTGATTTCCGGGGTGAGCGTGTGAATTTTCAGTCCGCGTTTGCGCATCGCCTCGATGGATTCCACGTTTTCGCGCCGGCCATCGGCCTTGATGAGCTGGCCGGCTTCGCGGGCGGATTTGCGCAGGGCTTCCTGGGCCTCGGGCGAGAGACTGTCCCAGGTTTTTTTGTTGATGATGGCGGCGCCGACCAGCGGCACCCAGTTCATATCGAGCATGTGGGGAGCTGCCGAGTCAACTTGCGTGGCCAGGGCGAACGTCGGCGGCAGGCACAGGCAATCAATCAATCCCGTCTGGAGGCCGGGCAGAATGTCGGCGACTTCGAGCGGGACGGCATTGCAGCCGACATGGCTATAAACCTCCAATTCGGCGGGACGGTTGGCGGAAATAAACAGTTTGGTCTTCCTGAGATCATCGGGCGTAATCATGGGTTGCTTGGAGAAGAAGCGGACGAAGCCGGTATCGGACCAGAAGAGCACGACGAACCCCTTTTCTTCCAGGCGTTTTTCGAGCATCGGCTGCAATTTCTCGCCGATGTAATCCACCTCCTCGAGCGTGCGGAAGGCCTTCGGGATGGTTTGAAGTCCGGCCACCGCCGGCTCAATTTCCGTGAGGCCCGTGGTCGTCACCATCGCGGCCTGCAACTGGCCCAGGCGCATGCGGCGCACCATGTCGGCTTCGCTGCCCATGGTGCCATCGGCGTAAATCGTCAGTTGCACACCGCCGCCCAGCGCCTGGCGCCATTGTTCGCCCATGGCTTGAAGATGTTTGGTGTAGGACGATCCTTTCGGGGCCAGCGTCCCCATCCGCACCTTCACCGGTTCGGCGCCCACGGCGCGGTCAACCGGAATGAGGAACCCCAGAACCAGCGCTACCAATGCGGATTGCACAAGTATGAAACCGATCTCACAAATATGTGGCAACCTCCGGCGACGGCGGAGTGCGCCCGTCCTCGGGCGCAGCAATGTCCGCAAATTCAGCGCTTCAAATTGGTCCGATGGCTTCCAGACTTCGGTTGTCGCTGCGCCCGGGACGGGCGCACTCCGGTTTATGAGACGGATTCTATTGTTCATTTTGATTCGACCAAAAACAATTCTGATTGGCGTGACAGGAGCCAGCGCGCCCGGCGCTGCATCACGGTATTCCGCAGCCGGATGTCCGGATTGGCATCAGGATTGACAGCCAATGCCCGGTTCAGCAGCGATTCAAATTC
>JBEKSF010000254.1:0-5240 GCA_049517295.1 Verrucomicrobiota bacterium | reverse complement strand
GGCGATGGGGCCTTCCACCGGCTGGTCATGACGACCACCGGTCAGAAGGGATGGTGTACGCAACGCATTGTCCTGCCTCGAGCCAAGTTCAAGGACCGCGAGCAGGGCTACGCGGATTTCAGGTTGTCAGGTCCGGAGGGCAAGCCCATCCACGTAGGCAGGGTGGATGTCCTAGACCGGCAGAGATAAGCGCCCAACGGCAAAGGGGCGTGGGGCGAATCTAAGCCAGCGCGATTCTATCGGGTGTTTGTGCGGTAACCGCCGGCACTTCTGGGTCGGAACAACGCTCGCTCAAATTCAATTTTGCCCGAACAATTGCAGCGAAGACATGTAACTTTATCTTTTTCGGTTCGCGCGCGCCATCATGCCAGTTTCAATGCAAGCCGGGTCACAGACGCGGGCTGGAATTGGTATATGAATGCGGTGCCCCGCGCGGCGGCTTCGCTGTCTTCGGGCTCGACGGCATGAAGGTGATCGAATGTGTTGTGGGCATGGATATCCGAGGCGGTCAGCACCCGCGCTTTTCCAGACATGATGGAAGCGCCCTTGACCGCTATTTCGGCTTCCTGCCTTTCGCTGGCGTGCGAATTGACCACCGTCAGCACCAGCGTCTTGTCGCGCAACGACGCGGAACCGGACAGGACTGGCAGGACCGACGCCCGCCCCCCGCGCGCGCCGGCTTTGGGGTTTCCAAGACCGTCCGCAATGATTTCGCGCCTTGATGCTGGGAATACATCTCGAAGACATGGAAGTTCGGCGTGGCGACGAACTTGTCTTCGCGCGAGAGGAAGAGCGAGTGAAGGTTATTGACCAACTGGGCCACGTTGGCCATGGCCACTTTGTCGGCGTGACGGTTGAAAATATCCAGTGTCACCCCGGCGACCAGGGCGTCGCGCAAGGTGGAAGTCTGCCCAAACAAATGGGTCGGCGCCACTTCCGAACCCTGGTTATGCCAGGCGCCCCATTCGTCCACAATAAGTTTGACACGATGGTTCTGGTCGACCTGGCCCATGGCGGCCCAATGGTCTTTAATGAGGTTTTCCATGCGGCTGGCTTTTTCGAGCAGCTCGTACCAGTCATCGACCGTAAAATCGACAGCTTGTCCTTTTCCGGCAGTGCCGCAGTAGTAATGCATCGCCCAGCCATACACCCGGCCGAGCAATCCTTTGTCGCGCTCGGTCAGCCGCTGGAAGAAGCGCCGCGTCCATTCCAAGTCGCCGCCACTTGGGCCGGAGGCGATAAATGCCAGAGGAACAGCATAACGAGGAACCCAGGTGGTGAACCTGCGATATTCCCGAGCGTATTCTTCCGGGGTGAAATCGCCGCCGCAGCCCCAGGATTCATTGCCGACTCCCCAGAAACGCACTTTGAACGGCTCGGGATCGCCCATTTCGGCGCGCAAAGCCGAAAGAGAGGTCTGACCCGCCGGCGCGTTGCAATACTCGACCCACTCGTCAAAATCCCGCGGCGTTCCGGAGCGCAGATTGGCCGCCAGGTAAGGCTGCGCTCCGATCAGTTTGCAAAAATGGCAAAACTCGTTCGTACCGAACTGATTAGGCTCGAATTTGGCGGGGCCGTCCGGCGCATTCTTCAGGGACGTTGTTCACTGGCTGGATGACTTGCGAACAACAGCATGGTTTTCATGAACCGATATTGCCCACCCTCCCAAGTGGGCATTCTTTTGTGCTTTTCTCTCCGCGCCGGTCAGGCGCGAGCTTTTCCTTCATGCGAGACACCGCCTTTTCTGAAATTCGGCTTAGCCGCAGTCGCTCTTGGCGTCCAACACGATTCCCCATCCGCAGGCGAAGCCCCCCCTTCTATTGGACGGCATTGCCGCCATCCCCGCAAAAACCGCACCGGACAAAAAACGCCGTGCGCTGCCAGCGGGCTGGCCCGGAAACGGGCAAGGCGCATCCCGCTGGCTTGGAGGGAATTGACTTGCACAGCATAGTCGGATGCGAACCGGAAAACGCATGGCGGGTTGCGCACTTGGCCGCCGCATCGCTTTTCACAGAAAAGGCCGGAGGGACGCGCTGCCCGCTTCCCCCCGGCCATATCATGTATTCTCCGAGCCTGCTGGCCTTGCGTTATGGGAGTGGCGCGGCCAGGCGGAAGAACTGGTTCTGCCCAGGCACGATGGTAAAGCTCCAGGGCGGCGTGGGCGGGGGAATTATGTTGGTATAAACCCCCGTTACCGCAGGAGCAGACTGCAACTGCCCCTGGCCCGCCCAGTTCAGGGTCGCCTGGTTGTTGGTCAGCGTGGTCTCCACGAATATCGGCGCCGCCAGCTGCGCGATTTCGCGGTTGGGCAGCGCCCGACTGTAGATGCGTACCTCGTCAATCAGGCCGGCCCACGGGGTCGCTTCGTCGGGGCGGTTCCCGATCTGCACGTCCAATCCCGAATCGACCTGCGAAGGCGATATGCCGACATTATTGGTTCCCGCCAACACGCCGTTGGTGTACATCAACAGCATTGGTCCATAAGCATTGTTCGGGTCATACACCCCGGCCACATGCTGCCATTGGCCAAAGGGCACCCAGTTGGGGACCTCCAGGACGTCGGTGTTCGTCGATGTTGGCGCGATCACGAACGAAAAGTTGCCATCCGTCTCCATAGCGAGCGAATAGCCGCGGTTGCCGCTTGCGCCTCCCTTGGCGACGACCCGCCCGCCAGTCGTAATCGCCTGGCTATTCGGATTCACCCAGGCGGATAGGGTCAGCGGCCCGGTAATTTGCAGCGCCGGCGGATTACCTACGTCCACCCACTGGTTGACACCATTGAAGCTCAGGCACCAAAGGCTAAACGGTCTGGGAGTCCAAATCGGGCCGTTCACCAGCGTTCCCGTGGCTCCGTCGAGACTGGAATCAGCCGTGATCGTGCCGCTCCCTTCCCCAAACCGCCACCAGCCCACCAGCGTGGTGTAGACGAATGGCACCACCGTGCCGGGCGCGATCTTATTCGGTATGCTGGCCAGGTCCTGAATGTTGTTCGGATTCAGGTAGTAGGTCGTTCCCTCGGTGAAGGTGGCGGTCGTCAGGGTGACCGTCTCATTATCGGCCCCCAGCGTCGCCGTAGATACGGCAATTACACTGCCAACCCCGTTGGTAATGGTGTAGTTGGCGCTGTTTTGCGAAGTGGTGGGGTCAAGGGGCTTGCTGAACAGAACAGTCACCTGGTTCGGCTGAAAGCTGGTCACCTTCGCGACCATCGGCGGCGTGGTGTCCCGGCTGACGCTCAGCAGGGCGTTGGTGCTGTTAACGCCGTAGGCCAGGTTGCTGACGCTCACACTGTAAATGGAGCCGTTGGCGGTGTCCTGCACCGGGCCGATGGTGTAGGTCTGGCCGTTCGCGCCAGAAATTGGCACGCCGTTGCTATACCATTGAACGTTCCACGGCGGAGCACCGGTGACGGCCATGCTGAAAGTGACGTATGCCTGGGGCAACACCGAGGCGCTGGCCGGTTGGAGCGTGAACCCCAACGGGGGAATGGCACTTAGTTAAGCGGGAGCTGATTTTTTGCCCGCTGGGCACGGCGGCGCCGGTTACGGCTCCAACGATCTACGTAGGTGTGGCGTGGTCTGCTCAGGCGGGGATACTTGCTCCTCTTTTTCACGGCTCTGGGTTCCCTGCGTCCCGGTCGTTCGGGAACCGGATCGGTGGCGATGATCCACAGCAACTGGCGCCAGAGGGCCTTTTGCTTGGCGAGTTTGCCGGGTCCACGCACTTGCGCCAAGGCCGCCGACCACTGGCGGAAGGCGTCCAGGGAGCCTTTGAAGCTGATGCGTTCTAAGGGTGTGGCGAGGGGGTTCGACAGTTGAGTTTTTCCATCCCCAAGGTGGTCTTCAAATCGTCCAGGCACATTTCCAAGCGCCAGCGCTGGAAGTAGAGCTCGAACAACTCCCGGGCGGGATACAACTGGGCGTCGAGCAGCGTGGTAACCAGCGTCAACTCGCGCGTGCGAAAGCCCGGTTGCTCGATGCGCCGGCGCACGATGCGCACGACCATCGTCTCGGGCACCTGGGCCCATTGCTCGGGGCTGAGCAACTTGGAAGGCACCTTGGGCTTGTGCCACACGAAGAGCCCGTCGCCGGGACCCAGCTTTTGGAGGCGCTGGCGGAAGTCCACCCGGCGGGACAGACAGTTGAGCCGGGCGACCAGGTCAGCCCCCAGGCGGTCAGTCCAGTGGAGCATTACATACAGACCGTAAGCGCGGTCGCCAGTCAGAATGTCGCCCGGGTGAAGGTACGCCGCCAAGCCCATGAGCAAGCGCGTTTCGGTGAGTTGGAGCGTGCCTGTGGCGCGCGCCAATAGTGCCCCGCTGCGCAAGGAAAACAAGGTAAGGAGTTTGAGTGTGGGAAAGCCCGGGCGGGAGAACTGGTTGGGGGAGGCGGGATAGGCACTCTGGTTCTTGGGGGTATCCTCCAGGCGCACGGTGGAGGCATCGACGACTTTGACGGGGCGGCCTTGGAGGAGGGTCGGTGGCGGCGCTTTGTCTTCGGCGCTCTGGAAGCTGGCCTGGAAAATCGCTTCGAGCCGGTGGGTGGGCAGTTTTTGGCGTGCCTGGCAGTAAGCGCTGCAATCTTCATCGATCGGGGGCTCCGCTAAGAGCGCGAGCAGGGCCTGGAGCTGGCGCAGCACCTCGCGGCAGGAGGTGTTGCCTTGAAAGATTTGCCAGACCCACCCCCAGAAGGTGCGGGTCAAACAGAAGACGCGGCGGCGGGAGTGGGGACCGCGCGGGGGCTTTTCCAGGAGGCCGGGCGGGAGGGCTGGTCCCAGTGTCTGCTCGACCTGGCAGAGGGTGGCACGGGTGAAAGGGTCTGCGGTTTGGCGCAGACAGGAGCGCTGGGGGGCCAGGCGTGGGCGCCAAGCGGGGAAGAAGGGTGTGTGCATGTCCAGTATATATACTGGGCTAGAGTTGACAGGCCAGCTAAAATCATCCCCATGAAACACATCTCGATACCAACTCCTCCCGCCTTCCCCGGGCAATACGAACAACTGCGTCAGCGTTTGAGTCAGATCGGCTACTTGAGCCGGGGCTCCGTTCAAGACCGCACGCAGCGGGTGGGCGGAGGCGCTGGATACCAATGGACCCGGAAAGTCGCTCAGAAAACGGTCACCGTGGCCTTAACCCAAGAGCAGTTCCAACTCCTGCAACAGGCCACTCGCAATTACCGACAGGTGCGGCGGCTACTACACCAAATGGAGGCGCTGTCACGAAAAATCATATTCCAGAACTGCCC
>JBEKSF010000253.1:0-3913 GCA_049517295.1 Verrucomicrobiota bacterium | reverse complement strand
GTGGCTGGTTCTGAGGGAACTCTGACACTTTGCGCCCAAACCTCATTTCAACCCGCCGTGAAAATAACTCACCTCATAGGACGCCAGTTCCTGGTTCACCTTCTTGAGATCAACTCCTTGCGGCACAATAAACGCCGTCCACGCCGGCCTCTTGGGCATTTTGTCAATGGCCTCAAAGAGCGCTTTCACGCCCTCTGTGCCCAGCGCGCAATTGAGCGAGTTGAGCGTCGCCTTCTTCACGCTCGCCTCCCACTCCGCCACGGTGATGAAGTTATTGATCGGAACCAGCTTGCCTCCCAGCATCTGGCCGGAGTACTTGTTGAAATACCCAAGATACTCCTGGGACAGGCTCAGCGCCATCGTCATCCCCAACATTTGGTTGAAATAGCTGATCTGGTCGTTCATCACATCATCGCCCCAATATCGCTCGATCATGTTCGGCGGCATCGGCGGGGCGTCGTTCCCCTTGGTGCCGGCCAGGGTCAGCGCGTATTGTGCGAAATAGCCGGGCTGGATTCGATCAATCGCCTTGGCATGGGCAATGTAGTTCATCAACTCCACATATCCGGCCGAAACGAATACCTGGTTCAATAGCTTGGTTTGATCCGCCCCGGGAATGGGCGTGATCACCGGCGCGTCCATGGATTCCATCCGCACCGCCTCGGGATTCACCTGCTTCTTATATTTCTCGTCCAGCGTATCGTAAAGGTCGCTGCCGATTTTATGCACCAGCTTGAGGCTGGTTTGCGTGTAATCGTGCGCCGGCGGCGGATTGGGCGCCGCGGCCGCCGCCGTCACCACCACCAGCCATGCAACTGTATATGAATATATTTTCTTCATCTCATTTCAGACCGTCGCGGCAGCGGCATCGCTGTTGAATTATCTACTTGACTGACAGCGTCCGCCGTTTGCGGAACCCTTCACCCGTCGGCTGTCAACCCTTGCTGCCAGGCGCTCCGGCCTGCTTTTCCGCACTCTACAATAATTGCTCAACATCACGGGAGTTGTCAAGCACTATCTGGATAAATGTCAAGACCGCCCGGCACAAATGGCGCCTGCAAAAGAAATCACGATCACAACCTGTTCAATCACAAGGCGCCGAATGAAAACAACGCGGGCCTAAGCCGCAATCTGCTCTTCAATCGTTCGCGTTTCCACTCACAACATTTCTTGGCTTTTGGAAAAATAATGCTTAATATAAGTCATTCAGACTTTTGCGCAATGACTGCCATCAAACTTCGCACACTTGCCAAATCAGCACTTCATGTGCCAGCCTTGGTTTTGACACGGGGCGCTTCCCAATTGTATTTGCGTTAAGTGCTGTAAATAAACCAGTTGCGTATGTTTTTAAAATGCCTGGGCGGCCAGCCTGGCGATCTGAACCCCAGGCCGAAATGGAACTGGAACCTCCGATTTCTCCGTTTTCTCCGTTTTTTTGAATGTAAACTTTCCCGACAATAAAGGGCCGCCGGCAAAGAAACCGAATCCTCCAAAGCACGGTATAAGCCGCGCTTCCTTTCCTCTATTTGTAACGGTACACCTTCACGCGCTGGATGGCGCGTTCGGCGAAAGAAAGGTGCGGCTGTGAAAAAAGCCGGACGCCAAAGCCCGACTGCTGCTCGGCCACCGCGTTGGCAAGGTCTTTTCGCAGGGTCGAGTCGTCCCCGCCCAGATACCGCGTGACAACCCATTTGCCGTTTTCAAAGCGCCCCGCGGCCTGCTCGACCAACCCCACAAACCCCGGTCCCGGTGTGCCGGGTGAAAAGGTCACCTGCGCGTTGTCTCCCGCCATGAGGAACTCGTCCGGCGCCGTCGCCATGAAGATGCCGTAGCCAATCGGAGCATCGGTGGCGGCGCTGCGGCCCCACCCCGCCAGGGACACGTTGAGGATGTAACCGCCCAGCTTGACCTGCGTGGCCGGGTTCTCCCGGGTCAGCCAGACGCCGGCGATCGTGCCCTTGGCCTGATGCTCCAGCACCAGCGGGGCCAGTTGCCCAAGCGTGGCGTAAGCGTTCGGCAGCGGAAGGTTGCTCACATCGGCGGGCGCCACCGACCCGGCATCCCCTGCCCGGAAGGCCGTCAGCCGCTGCAACTCGCCGATGCCCATCGAAGAGTAGCCAACCGCCTTATACTGCCCGATCGCATAGAACGCGTTGGCTGCGCCGTGGATGTCGCCGGCGCACTCGGGAATGAACAGCGTGTTGCCGGATCGGCTGTAACGGGCGGCCAGCTCGGCAAAGTTGGTCATGTAAATATCCGGGCACAGCATATCAATGTGCGGTGCGCCCGCGCGCCAAATATCGTGCATGTGCGCCTGCGGGCCGCCGCTCGGGTAATCGCCCGGCCCTTTGTCCGTCGGCGCGTTGAGCCAGGCGTTCACAAACATCGGGATGCCGTATTCGCCCTTGCCCGCCTCAGCCACCTGGTCCACGTACCGGGCGTAGTTCCAGCCCATGAAAACCTCGTCGGTCTTCTCGCCCTTCCCGAAAACTTCCTCCCAGCTTCCCGAGGCCTTGAAGCCGGCGGCCTCCCAGATCGTTCGGAATTCCGGCAGCAAATCGTCCTTGTGCTTCTGGAGATAATCCATCAACTCCCGGGGTGCCGGTTTGGCGAATGCGTCGTTTGCCTGCGGCGAGCGATCCCGCGCATCGCCGATCAACCCGACCTCATTCTCAACCTGCGCCATGATCACCCGGTGGTTCTTGTCCACCTGGCGAACATGGCGCATCAGCGCCGCGAACGCCCGCGCGTCCGCCTGCCAGTTGCTTTGGCTCAACGTCGAGAGGATCTCCACGCTCTGGCTGTTCTGAATCTGCGCCTTGGGAAAGCGCGCCTGGTTTGTTTTCACCCACCCGGGCGTGAAGTTCGATTCCCCATTCTTCCAACTCCCAAACCAGAGCCAGACGATCCTCAGATTGGACTTGTTGGCGTTCTCAATGGCCGCGTCCACGAAGCGGAAGTCATACTGGCCCTCCTGCGGCTCGATCCACGCCCACGCCACGGCGGTCAGCACCGTATTCAGATGCACCTGGTTGGCCAGGATTGGAAAAATCCTCCGCATGTAATCCAGGTCCGATGGCGCCGTGTTCGCCAGCTCGCCCGAAAGCGCCAGGAATGGTTTGCCGTCCACAATCAATTGCCTGGCCTCCCCCCGCTGCTCCATGTGGGGAAGGCTCTGGGGGTATGCCGTGGCCGCCAGCAGCAGCGCGCACACTATCTGGGTTTTCATTGTGAATGAACGGTAAGAAGCCGCGGCAGGCATGTCAACACCAGCCTCACACGCGGAATTGCAAGGCGGCCAGGCGGCGGTACGTGCCCTCGGCAACGGCTTGCAATTCCGCGTGTGTGCCGGATTCCACGACGCGTCCGCCGGCGATGACAAAGATTCGATCCACATGCCGCACGGTGGCCAGCCGGTGAGCGATGATAAATGACGTTCGCCCCAGCATCAGTGTTTCCAGCGCTTCCTGAATCAGCCGTTCACTCTCCGAATCCAGGGAGCTGGTCGCTTCATCCAGAATGAGGATGGCCGGATTCTTGAGGATCGCGCGCGCAATGGCGACGCGTTGACGCTGGCCGCCGGAGAGTTTGATCCCACGCTCCCCCACCAGCGTGGCGTAACGTTCGGGAAAGGCCTGGATAAACTCGTGCGCGTTGGCCTGCCGGGCAGCCTGTTCGATTTCCTCCGCGCCGGCGCCCGGCTTTCCGTATGCGATGTTGTCCGCGATGCTTCCGCCGAACAGCAACACCTCCTGTGGCACCATGGACATTTGACCCCTAAGCTCGGCGAGCCGGTACTCGCGTGCGTCCCGGCCGTCAATCAAGAGCCGGCCGTCCGACGGGTCATACAGACGAAGCAATAGGGAGATGAGCGTGGATTTGCCGGCGCCGCTCGGGCCGACCAGCGCGATCC
>JBEKSF010000252.1:0-4082 GCA_049517295.1 Verrucomicrobiota bacterium | reverse complement strand
AGCGAGACGATCGATGGGGCGAGCTCAGGCGGGGGATTGAACCCGCTACCGAGCGGCTCCGTGACTGTAACGTGGTCGGCGGCCACCGCGAACTGCAGCGCCTTATTTGGCGGATATCAGCTCTCACCTCCAAATTACAGCATCAGCCCGCATGTCGGATTCTTCAACGTTTTCAATGACATTATACCGGGCAATGAGCAAGTCTATTGGGGTTTCCTGCGCGACGGCGTCAACTTCGGTCCCGGTTCAGCCGGTGGCAATAATGATCAACCCGGCTATAGTATTGATATTACCGGACTCAAGAGTCTCTTCCCTGATACCCCATTCGTGGTCGAGCTTATTGCCTCATCGGACTCGATGGAATGGCTGGCCGATGCGTTCGTTATCGATGCAACAGACAACCGCGTGCAATCGGTGTATTATCCAAGTACTCCGCCAGTGTATAACGTGGGTGACACCCCGTGGGTGCGCGGCATCGGCGGCGGCCTGAGCACGGGCACCGGCCCGCTGGATACCGATCACCTGAAAATCATTGGCAACCGCGCCGCGCATGGCAGCAACGAGTTCTTTAGCTATAACTTCGCCAGCACGATCGCCGGCTTCATCGTGACCGATCAGCCCGTGATCTCGATGTCCCCTCAGTCGGTGGCGGCTGATGTGGCCGACGAAGTGACGTTGAACGGTTACGCGGTGGGAGTACCCCCGCTGTCTTACCAATGGTATAAGGACGGGACACCGATCCGGGGGGCGGACGACGTATCCTACACCTTCCGCGCTGGTCCGCGCGACGCCGGGAATTACGTGTTGGAGGTCAGGAATCGATATGGAAGCGCGATCAGCGCCGTTTCGGTTCTGACCATCAATCCAAGTCCAAGCCCCGGACACAAACCGGCCCATGTGATCAGCAATCCCTACCTGATGTAGTTATCAGCAGATTGCCCTTGACCTGGACAGGTTAAAGGAGACCTTGCCTGGCGGCGGTGCGCGGGTGGCGCACCTGCCGCCAGGCGAATAAAAAAAACAAACAAGGCTAAGGCATCGCGAAAAAATAAGATGAGCAACTCTGGCTGGTTCTTTTGGCCGCTGGCTGCGTTGCTCGTTCGTTGCAGATCGCTGCGGATATGCGCCTCACGAGCGCCTTGAGGCACGCAACACACTGCAACCTGAGATCATCTCGTTCATAGATAAGGCATTAGCGTTTGAGTGTCTGGCCCACGCGGGGCGAATTTTCCCGTATGAGCATGGCTGGCGTAGTTTTGCACCTCGGTTTTTCGCAAATCCTCGCGCGCAATCATCCAGGGCGCATACTTCGCAATCTGGCGCGCCGGCAAAATGCCGTGCTGGATCATGGTTCTGATCACGCCCGCTCCCACGTTCAGTTCATTGGCCACTTCCGACATCGTCAACCAGGGCCGTCCGCTGCCGGCCTCAAAGACGGGGATCTTATGGTATTGGCGAAGATTTTTGACGCGCGTTTCGTTCCAGCTATTGCCCGGTCCAGTGCGATAACCGAGTCGATTCAAGGTGGCGGCGATAAAGGAATCGGGTTGCGCCGTGGCCAACTCGCGGACTAATTCCACCACGTTCCTATCCGTGGCGTGGGCGTTCCGGCCGGGCTGATACTGGCGCACGTTTAACACGGTGTGAACGCCCCCGGCCCAATGGACGCGCATTTCCAGATGGCCCGAGGCGTGGTTCACGTCAACGATAATCTCATGGACCACCGCCCGGAGGATTCGTTTCTTCAACTCCATCGGCGAGGCCGGATTATGCCACAGCGCTTGCAAATCGGCCCCCAAGGCCAACAATCGCCGCCGTTGGTTTTCATCCAGTGGCTCCTGGCAGTGTTGCTCCGCGTCAAGACGCCCTTGGGCCTCGCTGACCTGGGAGAGCGCCGCGTTCCAGCGGGCTTCCAACTCGGCGGCGACCAACCGGTTGGCTGGATCGACGGCGTCGAATTGCCGGCGGGCGCGGTCGGCCTCATATCTGGCCCGTTCCAAAGCCAGTTGGAGAGCGCGCCGCTTCTGCTCCTGTTCAGTTTGGTTTCCCTCCATCGCCTGGAGAGAGGCTTCGACGCCCATGGGTTGACAGGCCGCCAACACCGCCTCCACCACCGCTTCTTCCGCTCTTATTCCTCCAAAGCGAAGACAGGAGGGTTTTCCAAATTCTATATTCCCTGTAAAACAATAATACCGCGGGGCACGGCCGTCGCGGCCGCGGTAGGCCACGTGCAGCTTGCGGCCGCAACGGGCGCATCGCAACAGGCCGGCCAACAGGGCGCTGCCCTTGCGGGCGGCGCCGCAGGCGGCCGCGTGAGATTTGGTCCGATTCGAGCTCAGGATGCGCTGATTTTCCATGTACCGCTCCCAAGAGATATACGCGGCGTGGTGGTCCTTTAGCAAGACGAGCCACTGCTCCATCGCGACCCTGTGGCCCGCGCTTCTGCGAGAGCGGCCCTCCACCATCCGCGCACTGGAACAGGTCCGTCCATAGGCAAACGCTCCCGCATAGGTCGGATTCCTGAGCACGCGCAGCAACTGCTCATAATTGGGCAAACGCCATATAATGGACTCAGCCCCGTCGCGGCGGCGCCAAACCGGCAAGGCGACTTTTTCCTGATGATACCACAAAAGCACCTGACGCAAGGTGCCCAGACGCTCAAACTGGGCAAAGACTCCCCGGAGCGCTTCTTGCACTTCCCGATCCGGCGTCATCTCGATGCCCGTGGGTTCACGGCGCACGTAACCGATGGGCACGGCAGTCAAGACCTCGCCACGGAGTACTTTTTGCCGATACGCCTCCTGGGCGCGTTGTCGAAGAATGCCCAACTCGAATTCGCTCATCGTTCCCTTCAACCCCAGCAGCAATCGGTCGTTGAGCAGGCGCGGATCATAGACGCCTTCGGCGTCGATGACGATCGTCTCGGTCAAGACACACAGATCGATCAAGTGATGCCAGTCGCGGTTGTTGCGGGCCAACCGCGAGGCCTCCAGCGCGAACACCGCGCCGACTTCGCCGTTGCACACCGCCGCCAGCAACCGGCCGAAGCCCGGTCGTTCGCGACTGCCCGTGCCGGAGACCCCCAAATCCTCATCAATCACAACGACGTTCTTGAACCCAAGCTCCCGAGCCCGGTTCTCCAGGGCGTACTGGCGGCGGCCGCTCTCCACATTATGCCGCACCTGCTGCAACGTCGACTGGCGGATGTAAACGTAAGCCGCGCGCTCCAAGTGTTGGACGGTAATTTTATCGTTCATGGGAGCCTCCGTTTTCGGGTTTTTCGTGGAGAACGACCCACAGGAGCAGATCCCGCCATAGGCGCAGGCACTTGGCCCGGGAGGCGCTCGGAATGGATTCGCTCAACTGCGCCGGTTCCAACGTCAGACGAAGCTGGTTTGGATCCCGGCGGCGGGACGTGGGCGTTTGGCGATGACGAAGTAGTGTCTTCATGCGCCTCACTACGCTCCACCCGTTTCAACGAGTCAAACAGTTGAGCAAGCTTCAACAGCGCTGGGCAAGCGATGGTTGGCTTCTCAGCGGATCGTATGCCGGCACAGATCGCTTCGTCGAACATCCACGCGGGCACACCGTGCGTCCTGTGGTTCAGAAGCCGGACATACACCTGGTCCCGTTCGCCCCCGGCGCCTCCCAACACTTCGATCTCCTTTCCAAACAATGGATGAAACGGGTAGAGAAGCTTTGATAAACCAATATGAGCAGTGTGGATCGTGCGTGTTGCCAGCGGTCGAAATTCCTGCGCCATTGTTGCTCATCTTATTTTCTCGCGATGCCTTAGCGCCACGATGTCCGCCATAAGAGTTGTCTTTGCAACGGCTTTCCGATTATAAGACCGGAATGTCGCGCCAGAACATTTCACGACAATCCTCCATTTTTGCAGGGGCGCGACCAGTCTTCTTCCCCTGCATCCTGCTCGTTCTCCTTGTCTTCCTGGCCTATCTGCCCGCCCTGCGCGGCGGTTTCATCTGGGACGACGACATGTATGTCACCAACAACCGACTGCTCACCGCCCCGGACGGCTTGAGACGGATTTGGTTCTCGATGGATTCGCCCTCGCAGTACTT
>JBEKSF010000251.1:0-4179 GCA_049517295.1 Verrucomicrobiota bacterium | reverse complement strand
GCGTCAAAAAACAACTTTGGATTATGCGAATGATCTTTGGAACGAGGCTGTCTCGTAGCATTTCAGAGGCTGCAAGCGTTGATTGAGAATTGGTAATTGCAAATTGGTCATTTGTAATTCACGGATGCACTATGGGGACTGGTTTTTACGCGGGGCCGGCCGCCATAGGACCAGGACGTTGGCGGCGGTGATGAGGCCGCCGCCGATGAGCAGGCGGGGCAGCAACCGCTCGTCGGCGTAAGAGATGCCCGGCAGGCGTGAAAGCAAGCCGGGCAAAAAAAGCGCCAGCACGCTGGTGAAAACCGGTTCACTGCAATAAATCAGCCCCGCCTCCGTGGCCGGCAAGTGCGGCTGCCAGCGGTTCATGACGGCGTAAGCCCCGAGCGTGCAGCCCAGGGCCAGGAATCCCACCAGCATCACCGCCGGCCATGAATGGTATGCCAAGGCCCATTGTCGCGGGCCGCCCCCGCTACGCCAGGCGACTGGCAGCACGACCAGCGCGACTACGGCGAACATGACCTGCGTGCTGAGAGCGCTTCGGTTCCCGGCGAACAGAGGCCGCTCCAGCCACAGAATCTGCCCGGTGAAAACAAGCGAGGCGGCGATGGTCTCCGCCTCGCCGCGACCCAGTTCAAAGTGGCGCCAATTGATGCCCGCCAGGACCGCGACGCCGCACGTGACCATGAGGCAGGCGCAGGCCAGTTTGGCGGAAGGCGCCTGGCGGCGATGGCAGGCGAGCGTCAAAGGAATGAAAATGCAATAGCACTGTGTCAAGAAGGCGGAGGTGGAGGCCGGGGTGTAGAGGACGCCGTCCATTTGAAGCAGAAGACCCAGTGAGCAAAAAACACCCAGGCCCGTTCCCTGCCAGATTTCGAGCCGGGATATGTCCCATACCTTGCGTCCGTTCCAGAGCCAGAGCAGCGGGGCCGAGAGGCCAAAGCGGATGAGCAATGAAAGGGAGGATAGGAACCAACTTCCGGCTCCCGGAAGCGCCGACTGCTGGACTTGGGCCAGGGCTTTCATCGCCAGAAAACTGGCGCTCCAAACCAAGGTGGCCAAAAAAAGCATCGCCACCGCTTTGCCGGCTTCGGCCGAATTGCGGTCAGTTACAGAGGCATCCATGGGATGGAATTATCGTTGGTAGTTATGGAGTGCATCGGAAGAGCGAAGCGGCGACGGCGCATTGGATAGGTCTTGCCCCCTCGCATCGCCACCCAAAGCGGGGTCGCGCTTTCGCTTGCCCCCGCACTCCAAAGGGTTTGCAGTTGGTTAGCACTATAGATCATTCCGCGGACTCCAGGGCATAAGGCGCATAAGCAACAGAGAGGGGGGGCCAATTCAGTCCCACGGCATGAAGGGAACGATGGCGCCGGCGGGGAAGGTGGTCTTTGGCGGGATTTCGACCAGGCCGCTGGATCGGGCCAGCGCGCTGAGAATGTGGGAGGATTGGCTGCCGGCCAGGCGCGCCGCTCCGCGGGCATCCAGCGCCACGCGCGCAAAGAGGCGGCGTTCATCCTCGTTGGCCAGCGGTTCTGAGAGTGTGGCGGGGAAGGTCCTTGGAAAGACGTCGCGCGCTCCTTGCAGCCGCATCAAGGCGGGGCGCGCCAGGATGAAGAAAGTGACCAGGGCGGAGGCGGGGTTTCCGGGCAAGCCGAAGAAGAGCTTCTCCGCGCGGCGACCGAAGGCGAAGGGTTTGCCCGGCCGCATGGCCACGCGCCAGAAATCCAATTGCCCCCCGCAGGCCGCGAAGGCGGGTTTGACCCAATCCATCCCGCCCACCGAGACACCGCCGATGCTGAAGACGACGTCGCATTGCTCAAAGGCCTGCTCCAGCGCGGCTTTGGTGGCCTTTAGATCGTCGGGCACCAACGGATAAAGGCGGGGGATGGCGCCGGCCTGTTGAGCCAGGGCGGCCAGACCCGCGCGGTTGCTTTCGTAGATCGCCCCGGGCGGCAGCGGCTCCGGCGGCTGGCGCAATTCATCGCCCGTGGCCAACAGGCCGGCGACCGGACGGCGGGCCGCGCGCACGGAGGAGACTCCCGCCGCCGCCAGGAAACTCAGGCGCGGAGCGGTCAATTTCTCGCCGCTCTCCACGATCGTCGCGCCGGCTTTGGCGTCCTCGCCGCGCAGCCGGACATTTTGCCAAGGTGGCGCTTTTTCGGCAAAGAGCACGCATTGGGTGTTGCGGGGGTCTTGTTGGACGTCCTCCTGCATGACGACGGCGTCGGCCCCTGGCGGCAGGATCGAGCCGGTAAAGACGCGGAGGCAGGTTCCCGGCCGCACGGGTGTGTCAAATACAAAGCCGGCGGGCGCCGCACCCAGGACCCGCAGGGCAACTGGCGTTTGCGCGGAGGCGGCGGCCAGGTCCTCCGCCCGCACGGCGTAGCCGTCCATGGCCGAGTTGTCGTGCGGAGGCAGGTCGATGTACGAGGAGAGCGGCTCGGCGGCAAAGCGGCCACAGGCCTGGGCCAGCGGCACCGTTTCGGCGGGCAGCGGGCGGAGGACAGCCAGGATGCAGTCTTGAGATTGGGCGACGGTATTCAATTTGCCAGTTGTGATTTACGGCGCCGCGCGCGAGCCGCGCCCGCCGGGATGCGCTTTGCTTTCTTTGGGCAAGTTCTGTTGGGAAAGCAATTCTTTAAGATTCCGGACATCTCGATTGAAAAGATTTGGTCATTGAAAATCTGTCATTTGTAATTGGAAGAGTGATCGGGGGTAACGGCGACACTACTTCCATGACAGATGACCAATTCTGATTGAACGTGTGATCTGCATAAACCGTAAATCGTACTAAGATTATGCATACATTTGTGAAACGTAACGCATACAGCTATATCCGTGACGGTTAGCTGCATTGGTGCCATAGGTGATAAATCGTAATGTTGGTGGCTAACCCTTTGCCGTCTCGCCACGGAAAGCCTCGGCGGTGACGACTTGTGTGGAGTGCTTCAGCGCCAGCGCAGGCGGCGGCTCCAGGTGTGTTACACGGTTCGGGAAGCCGCTCGGTGGCGAGTGAAATGAGACGCGGATTTTCTCGCATTGCCGGCACTAGGTGATGAGCGATAGCTCTGCCATCGCGGGCGTAGGCGAGCATTATCCCCTCCTGCATCGCCCACGCATAATGTCCGCGCACGAAGCGAATCAAGCCGTCGTCGCAGTACTTGCTGCCGGCGGGATGAGTGGCGTCCACGGGTTTGCACTCGATGAAGAGCGCATCGAATTCAGGAAGGACGAAGCGCGGTTCGCCCTCGTCGTGGCGGAGTTTGAAGCAGAGGTCGGGCGTCTTGGTTAGAACGGCACCGTTGTAGTTGGCCCATTGGCCTTGCCGCACGACGGATTCGTAGGTGCGCTTGTTAAAGCCGGCAACACTGCCAGTTTGGCGAAGATTATTTTCGATGACGCTGCGGAGAGCAGCAGTGATTTCGTCTTCACTTGCCGCGGCGAGTTGGATGCTTCCTGCACGGAGCAGTTCAAATGCCCGAAGCAAGACGCGGCGCACCAGCAGAATCACCGGCAGCCCAAGCAGCGGATGCGGCAAATGATAACAGTCCGGCGAAACGCCGAACGTGAAGAAGCCAGATGTCCTGCCCGTGCTCATGCCTCTTGTGCAAGGCCGAAGGCACCGAGATGTTGGCGAATGATATGTTGCGAGCACAGGCGGGCGCGTGTCACTGTCCACCAACGTTGTTGGTTGAGCAGTCCCAAGAGCAGGCCGTGATTTCCCGGCGCGTGAACGATGATGCGGCTGGCTCCCCGGTCGTTGGCTGCCTCCATTGCCTTGCGCATTAGATTTGGGTTCATCGGCACGCTGTCGGCTTCGCGCGAGAGAGCGAGGAAGAACCACGGTTCGCGCCAGTTATCAGGTTGAAAATTCGCCTCACGGATGGCGGCGTGCTCACCGCAGACATCGAAATACGGTTCCAGCGCCTCGCGCAGAGTGGTCACGAAATCGATGCGCGTGTCGCGCGTCGTGCGATCGAGCGCGGCCTTGCCCGCCCTGCGATACGATGCGGCAGCGAATAGGGTATCCGTCGCGACCTGCACGACATCCGCATCAAGACCGTAGAGTCGAAAAATAAACTCGTCAATCTCCCTCCATGGCTTCCGGACGTCGCTCTGGAGCCGCTGCGCGAGGTTGCGGATAATTTCTTTTGTCACGACGGGTAGCGTGTTGATGTC
>JBEKSF010000250.1:0-4201 GCA_049517295.1 Verrucomicrobiota bacterium | reverse complement strand
AAATAGCCCTCCTTGTGCCGGATCTTGTAGCCCAGGTTGGGCGCTTCATCGCCGCCGCTGTTCCAGATGCCCTCCGCGGAGTCCACCGTGTAAAAGGTCCCGTTGGATTTGGTGTCGAATTGCACGTTGTCGAAGATGAAAAACTCGGCCTCCGGCCCGAACACCGCCGCGTCGGCCAGGCCGGTCGATTCCATATATTTCTCGGCCCGCTGGGCGATGCCGCGGGGATCGCGGGTGTAGGCCTCCTTGGTGCCGGTCTCGGCGATGGTCGTGGTCACCGACAAGGTCGGAATGCTGAAGAACGGGTCCATGAAGGCGGTGTCCGGATCGGGTATTGCCAGCATGTCGGAGGCTTCGATGGATTTCCATCCCCGGATGGACGAGCCGTCAAAACCCAGGCCCTCAACGAAGGATTCCTCGGTTAATTCGGCAATGGGAGCGGTGAAATGCTGCCAGGTTCCGAAGGTATCGACGAATTTCACATCGACCATTTTGGCCCCTTGTTTATGGGCCATCTCAATTACGCTTTTTGGTGTGCTCATGGTTTGGTTATCTACTCATGTTTGTTTCCACAGACAATCAGTCCCCCGGACGGGAAATCCCCGGCGAGGAACCCTAAATTCAAATCGCTTCTTCGCCGGATTCTTCCGTGCGAATGCGGATGGCCGATTCGATGTTGCTGACGAAGACCTTGCCATCGCCGATCTTGCCCGTCCGGGCCGCGCGAACGATCGCCTCGGTCGCCTGTTTTACCGACGCATCGCCCAGCACCACCTCGATCTTGATTTTGGGCAGGAAATCCACCGTGTACTCGCTCCCGCGATATATTTCTGTATGGCCTTTTTGGCGTCCAAAGCCCTTGACTTCCGAGACGGTCAACCCCTGCACGCCAACGCCAGCCAGAGCCTCCTTGACCTCTTCCAGTTTGAAGGGTTTGATGATCGCTTCGATTTTTTTCATGGAATTCGTGATCCGCAAACCGGATACTACCAACCGGGTTGCGGCTGTAAACAGGAATCTGAAAAAATCCGCAAAAAAAGATGAAGTTTTTTTTGAATGAATTTTGACCAAAACAGTCTCTTGACTATGAACACAACCTGTGCTCTATTAGAGCCGGATCAGGTGAAGTGAATTTTAAGGGCAAATTTGCGCGGACTTGTTCTTTGATTGCCCAATGTGATTTCGGCAGGTGTCTTGTACAACATCGGCCGGGAAACCCCTAATCCTACGAAGTACTAAATTCGAAAATTCCCCGGGCTTCTTGGTCACCCTCTGACCACTAAGCCCGGTTTTTTTTGTCTCGATGCACAGGATAATTCTTTCCATGAACACGACTTGGCCTCTTCGACGGCGGGCGGGGAATCTCGCCCTGGCATGGGTTGTGCTCACGATGTGGCCCGCCGCAAGCAACCTCTCGCGAGCTGACGACACGCCCAAGCCGACGGCAGAGGTCTTGGTTCCCTTGTCATTGAAGCTCCCAGCGCCGGTTTTCGCAGGCACGCCCAAGGACGCACCCGCCGGAACCGTGATGGAAGAACCTTGCCCACCGAAAACTCTGATGATCCCCAGCGACGCCCGAAACATCGCGCCGGGGAAGAAAATTACCAGCAGCGACAAGAACGCCACCGCCGCCGCACTGGCAAAGATCGCCGATGGGGACAAGGAGGCCGACGAACAGAGCATCGTTCTCTTGCACAAGGGCTTGCAGTGGGTCCAGTTCGATCTGGGCGGCGTCCGGCAAATCTTCGCCATTGCGATCTGGCATGCCCACGACACTCCGAAAATATACCGTTCGGTCATCGTCCAAACAGCCGATGACGAGGATTTCACCCAGAATGTTCGCACTTTATTCAACAATGATCGAGACAACGCGTCCGGTCTGGGGGTCGGGCCGGACCGGCAGTACTTTGAAACCAATCGGGGCAAAATCATTGACGCCAAAGGGGTCCGGGGGCGCTACGTCCGGCTTTATTCTCATGGGAGCACCGACAGCGCCTTGAACGAATACACCGAAGTGGAGATTTACGCCCGCCCGGCCCAATAAACCGGTCCTTTTTATGCAATCTCTTTGGCACAGCGTGGTGACGCCGGTTCTGGTCTTTTTCGCGATGACCGCGGTCGGGCAGCCGGAAGCCGCTCAACCGCCGCTACGGCAGATCAGCGCCGATGTCTTTCAACTGGGGAGCGTGCGGTTGGACAAGGCGCGGAGAACGGTGGCCTTCCCGGCCCAATTAAACATGAACGACGGGTTGATCGAGTATTTGCTGGTCAACGCCAAAGGCAAGACCTACGAGAGTTTGCTCAAGACCGATGCCGAGCCGTATCACATTCAATTGGCGATGCTGCTCCTCGGCGCCAAGGGCGCGCCCCAAACGCCGGCCCTCCTCAACGCCCCCAGCGTCCCTTTTCATGTCAACCGGCCACCGGGCGCCACCAATGGTCCGCCGGAATTGCCCATCACCGGCGATCCGATTTCCATTGAATTGACCTGGCAGGCCGGCGGCCGCCAATCGCGCGCGCCCGCCGAGGATTGGATCATCAATTTGACCACCAAAACCAACGTTTCGCGCGGAAGCTGGACTTTCAACGGCTCGCGCGTGGTGCGGGGGACCTTTCTCGCCCAACGGGACGGGCAGATCGCCGCTCTGATTGACGACTTGGACGCAATGGTGAATAATCCGCGCCCGGGGCATGACAACGACCAGATTTGGCAGCTTGACTCGAACACGCTGCCGCCGCTCGGCACCCCGGTCGAGGTCACCTTTAAATTGGAAAGGCCATAGAAATGAAATCGCAACTTTATTCGGCTTTATGCCTGTGGTTGAGCGGACTGGCGTGGAGCGCGCAGGCAGCGCCGGAGCCGCCCGTGATTCGACGCCCCGATGTTTCCTTTCGCAACGAGGTGCGGCACTCCATCGACCAGGGGCTGCAATGGCTGCAAAGCCATCAGAACAGCAACGGTTGGTGGTCCACCGCTGATCATCCCGCCGTCACCGCGCTGGCGCTGAGCGCCTTCATGGGCGAGCCGGCGGGCGCCTTCCAGGCGCATCCGACACCCGCCATCGAGCGTGGTTACCATTTCATCGTCGATCACGCCAAACCCGACGGCAGCATTTACGAAAAAGGACTGGCTAATTACAACACGGCCATCTGCATGATGGGCCTGATCGCGGCGCGAAACCCGCAGTACGATCCGCTGCTGCGCAAGGCCCGCCAGTGGCTCATCTCCCAGCAAGTCGATCTCAACCAAAAGGGCAAAACCGATTCCCCCTACGGCGGCGGCGTCGGCTACGGCGGCAGCGGCACTCATTCGGACATGAACAATACGTTCACCGCGCTGGAAGCCCTCTATTACAGCAAATACCTGGTCCGCGACCAGCCGCAAGCGGGCGCCAAGGACTTGGATTGGGCCGCCGCGATTCACTTTATCCAGTCGTGCCAGAACCTGCCCGCTTACAACAAGGAGCCGTGGGCCTCCGATGATCCAAAAGACAAGGGCGGTTTCATTTACGAGCCGGGGGAAAGCAAGGCCGGCGCCGTCACCAATGCCGGGGGCCGCGTCGCGTTGCGTTCCTACGGCTCAATCAGCTACGCCGGGATGCTCAGCTACATTTACGCCGATCTCAAACCGGACGACCCGCGCGTGGTGGCGGTTTATGACTGGCTGCGCCAGAATTACACGGTGGACGAAAACCCCGGCATGGGGCAGCAGGGCCTTTATTATTATTTGCTCCTGATGACCAAGGCGCTTGCCATCTATGGGGTCGATCAGTTGCCCGTCAACAGCGGCCAGACGCTGGACTGGCGCCGGCAGGTCGCCATGAAACTGATGAATTTGCAAAAAGCCGACGGCTCGTGGGCCAATGAAAATGCCCGCTGGTGGGAACACGATGCCTCCCTGGTCACGTCTTATTCGCTCATCTCCCTTGAAATCCTCTATCGCGGGTTGTAAACAACGCGCTACCCAAACGGAAGAACCGTCACCGTGACGGAAAGGTGGGTCTGTCGAGATGCGTCCTTCCGGCGGGCAGGCCAAGGCTTGTGCGACTGGCGTCAATCGGCGGCAAGTGGTCGCAAATAGCAGCGTAAGCGGTATGGGGGCTACCTTCTATGCAGGAGGGCTGGGTCTCGGCTAGAGTGGCGGGAATGAAGAACGATTCGCATGCTGACCGAGCTTACACGCCCAAGGAGATTTCTGGTT
>JBEKSF010000249.1:0-4229 GCA_049517295.1 Verrucomicrobiota bacterium | reverse complement strand
ACATCAGCCGGCTTTCGACCCACCGAAAGCGCGAAGACCAGATCGCCGTCCCATTGGGTGTGAACGGGGCGAATAGCGCGCGCCAGTCCATCCTGCGCCATCTGTGCTACCTTCGTCATCTGGATTTTATCGAGCGCAGCGTTGGTCACGACGACCACCAGCGTCGTGTGGGTTGCTCCAAAACCCTGTCCGGCGCGGCCTTCGAACATGCTCTCCACAGTTCCCACGAACTCGGCTGAATCGCGCGACCGGCGGGCTCCGGCAAGCACTCGGCCGCTCTTGGAATCCACGACATCGCCAAAGGCATTCACCACGGCGAGGGCCTGCACGCGAACTCCGCCCTGCAATTCCTTGCTCCAGAACCCCACGCCACCCTTGGTGGCGCGGTCAATGCCGAAGAACTTTCCGACCGTCGCTCCAGTTCCTGCCCCAACCGACCCTTCCACTACCTCTCGGCTTGCTTTCCGGCAGGCTCGAAGCGCCATCCGCCGGTCTGGACGGGCGCTTGAAGAGGCCAAGTGGAGGTCGAAGATGACGGCGCCAGGCACGATGGGCACGCGGACTTTCCCGGCCGGAAATCCGACGCCGCGTCCCTCCAAGTACTCCATAACACCTGCGGCAGCGTCCAGGCCGAAAGCACTCCCTCCACTCAGGAAGATGGCGTGCACGCGCTCCACCACATGGCCGGGAAGGCAAGGAGCCAAATCACGCGTGCCCGCAGCGGAACCGCGAATATCGACTCCGCAGACCGCGCCCGCTTCGCAGAGGACCACACTGCATCCTGTCAGACCTTTGAAGTCGCTTGCGTGTCCGATGCGGACGCCTGGAATTGTGTGCAAATCGAAAACCTCACCGCCGAGTTGCGGAGACACAGAGACAAGGCCCTTCGTATTCAATACCGGCGATTCTGCGCCTCCGCGGTGCGAGCGTCTTGAAGCGTCCTCTTAGATGTGCTTGAGGGTGGTTTTGATTTGGTCGTCCAGCTTCTTAACCTGTTTTTCTTTATCCGCGTTAGGCGTCTCTTTCAACAAGCCTTCCGCCGCCTTAACCGCCTCGGACGCCTCGTTGCAGACCGCCCGGAGTTTCACAGGATCGTTGCCGTGCTTGCGGTCGAGCAAGCCCGCCCCGTCGACAAGTTGATTGCCGATGAAAATAGTGAAATCCAGACCATCGAGCGTAGTCGAGCCGGAGGCCAGGGCGCTTCGGGCCTTCGAGCGATCCCCGCCGACGACGCCCGCCAAGGCATCGTCAATCGCTTTGTTTAGCGAATCGAGTGCCGCGGCATCCTGGTGGTCCGGCTCAATCCAGCCGCCGTCCTTGACACGCGCGAGATCAGCCACTTCAAAAGGACCCTCGACCGAGGGGTAGGGCGCTTCCAGGGTCAATTGCTTCGAGACTTTGCCGCCTTCCAGTACCTGGTGCGCGGTTTCGGCCAGGCCGAGCGCGGCCTTCATCCCGTCGAGCATATAGTCGTGGCGCAAGCGATCATATTCGGCTTTGAAATGCGCATTCTTCGTCGCATCGGCGCCTTTTGAATAGGCTTCAATAAGATCCTTGCAGCTCTGGACCTGCCCGGTGAAAATCACCGCACGGAGCACTTGCGCCCGTTCGGTATATTTTGTAGGCGGTGTGGCGGTGGCCAGCCCGTCGGAAAACTCCAGAGCTCGGTCAAAGCGGCTACGTTTGAACATATCTTTGGCGTCCTGGTAATCGGCCGCTGGGCCGGTCGGCTTGGGCACGGGCGCCGAACAACTCAAAACGAGTGCCAGGCTTGTGAGCAACAACACCAGCAGTCGATGAACACTTAGGAGCGAATGATTGGCTTTGGGCATTTGCTTATCTCCTGAGAGAGTGAAGGCGTGGTTCATTTCGCCTGAGGAACATCCGGCGCCGCTTCGCTCGACACCCCCTTGAGTCACTTGGTCTCCCTTGCCGCGTCTTCTCTGCCGGGCTAGTTCGCCAAGCAAGGCAGCAAGGCAATACAATTCGGCGCGGGAACTATATGACAAGCTTGGAACGAATTCAATAGGGCAATGGCCCGGTCGTGGTGTCATATGCTAAGAATCCTGTACCGGGCTGCGGCATATCGAATCGGATCTCTTTCCAAATGGCACGAATGCCGCCATAATCCTCTTCCCCCGCACGCTGTTTCGAACGGAGGCATGCCATGAAGACTATTTTCCTCGCACTCAGGTCGGTGATCTATATGACCGGGTTTCTGTTTTTCTTTGGTTGGATTGCCCTGCTGGTTCGATCCTTCGACCAGAGGTTTGGACTCTCCTTACCCGCGGCGGCCGAAATACCCGGCGCAATCCTGGAGGTCCTCGGCGCATTTCTGGTGCTTGCCTGCGCGGGCGTTTTCATTATCCGAGGTCGCGGAACACCTGCCATTTTTGATGCTCCACGGGCCTTCGTCGCCATCGGCCCCTACCGGTTCGTCCGCAACCCAATGTACATTGGGGGACTGATACTGCTTATCGGGTTCGCCCTCTACGAGCGTTCGATTTCGATTCTGGTCCTGGCTTTGCTCCTGTTCGCTCTCGTTCACCTCTTCGTGCTCCTCTACGAAGAACCTACCCTGGTACGGAAATTCGGAAGGTCTTACCAGGAGTACCGTCGAGCCGTGCGCCGGTGGATTCCGCGCTGGCCCGCTGGAACAAAGATTCTATGAAACTGCTTCCCTCCAATGCCTGCCTGTGGAATGCTGGACGAGCCGGAACCGCCATCTCTGCCTTCAACATCCCGCTTACGCGGACCCGGAATCCCGTGGCCGCGCTACGGCAAGCCTTCCCCGTACAAGTTGTATATAATCAATCAGACGAGTATGCGACTCCTCAAGGCGAGATGGCCTCTCTTCGTAGGTTTTATCCTGCCCCTGCTTCTTGGGGTCGCCGGATTAGCCATTTGGAAGGCGTCGCGAGCGCTCCAAAAGGCCACCTCGGAAGTGGCGGCAGAAGACAACCTGAAATTCGCGGTCTCGCGTTTAAACCGTGCGGCTCCGCCGGGCGTCGAATGGATCAGTTCGCCGGCGGCATTCAATGATGCGGCCTTTTTTGGCAGCCGTCTGTACGTTTGCGGCCCGTCGGGCCTCATCGAGTATTCCATGGATGGGAAGCCCGGGGCGCGCTACCGAGTGGGCCTCGAGTTGCCCGCAGCGCCTCTTGTAGGGATGTCGATCGGCCGCGCGGCAGATGCCGCCGAACCGGAACTCTATCTCGCCACGGCGGGCGGCGGCTTGCTGGCGTTCGGCGAAAAGAGTGTGCGGCAAATCCTTCCCGAGGCTGGGCCGCTTCGCCAACTCACTGCCGTACTAGCCCTGCCGACCGGTCGAGTTTTGCTGGGCACGGAGAAAAGCGGCGTCCTGGTTTACGACGGCACACACCTCTCATCCTTCCATCCCCAACTTGCGAAGCTGCACATCACGGCGCTGGCGGGTGACGACTCCAGCCTCTGGGTAGGCACGCTCACGAACGGCGTCGTTCATTGGCACGCGGGCCAGGCCGACCGCTTCGCGGAGTCGGAAGGGCTGCCCGATCAGCGCGTTCTTTCCCTGGCGGTCGAGGGAGACCGGTCCTTTGTGGGCACCCCAATGGGCGTGGCGGAATTCCGGGGCGGTAAGTTCAGGCGCGTGCTGGCATCGAGTTTCTTCGCCAGTTCGCTGCTCGTCGATGGCGAAACGCTCGTCGTAGGCACGCTCGACGAAGGTATTCTCGAGGTCCCTCTCGCTCCAGGCGTGAATGCCGGCCCGCGCCCGCAGGGCCAGGAAATCTCGGGCCGCATCATGCGCCTGCTGCCGGCCCAGGGCAACCTCTTCGCATTGACGGACAGCGGATTCTACAACTTCAATCCGCGTGGCGGCGCGTGGCGCCCCGCTTTCGAGCGCGAAGCTTCGTTGCTGGCGGACCGCAACGTCTCCGCGCTTGAATTCGATTCCTCCGGTCGGCTCTGGGTGGGTTACTTCGATCGCGGCCTGGACGTGCTCTCACCCGGCGGCGAGCGTGCTACGCACCTGGAGGATGAACATGTCTTCTGCGTCAACCGCATCGTTCATGACTCCCAGCGCGACGCCACCATCGTGGCCACGGCCAACGGCCTCGTCGTGTTCGACGCAGCCCTGCGGCAACGCGAAGTCCTTGGCCATAACGACGGGTTAATAGCCGATCACGTGACCGACGTGGCCTTGACAGCAGGCGGCATGACCTTGGCGACGCCCGCCGGCATTACCTTTC
>JBEKSF010000248.1:0-4258 GCA_049517295.1 Verrucomicrobiota bacterium | reverse complement strand
AATCACCGCCACTTCGATCATCCAGGGGATGGGACCCCAAAAATAGGAGAGGAATTTCAGGAAGAGATTCGTCTTTTTTTCGGTAAGCTCATTCGGCCCATATTGAGTCAGCCGTTTTTGCGCTTCGGCTTGAGTAAGACCATCCGGCGATGACCCCAGTTTTTTCTCCACTTCCGCCAGGGGCAGGGTTTTCAAATCGTCCTTGGCCTCTGGTTTGACATCGGGTTTCGATCCCGGCTTTGATTCGGGTTTATTTTGGGTTGCCTGTTCTTGTTCCTTCATTGGAAGTCTCCTGTCATGTTTTCTTCGTGTTGGTCGTGACCGGAGCCGCTACGCTTCGTCCAGCCACTTCCGCGCCTCAGCGGCGTTGGCGTGATCGAAGTAACGAATCGTCGCTTTCGTGAACGGCTTGCAAAACGTCGCCATCCCTTCCTGCCATTTCTTCTCACCGACCGCCGCCAAGCGGTCGATGTCGCTGAAATGATGCATCGCAAACTTCGTGTCCTCCCACAATGCGCCGGCTGTCCAGCCGTGAAAGCCGGTCATATCGAACAGCACGCGCAACTTTCCGTGTTGCCGGACGAGTCGCTCGAACTCAGGCACAAAGTGCTCGTAATCTTCTTTCACAAGCTTTCCGCTGACGTGAACGGCGAGAATCTTCCCGCCGTTTTCTTCATTGAGTTGAATTGGCATTTTGGACTCCTTTGATTTGATTCAGATTGCAAGAGGGCTGCTCAATCGCCGGCCGCTCTTTGAGTTGACTTTTTCTCCGGGCCGCACCCGGAAATTCTTTGAATTGATTTTCATTTTCATTCGTTCTGTAATGCCCGCTGTACGGTTCACGTCGGTTCATTTATGGGCTTCAACTTTCCGAATCTCGCGCTCCGCCTGCCCCCAGTCCTGAGCTGCCAGCCCGTCCTGGCGGCCTCGCTGCTCGTATAGTTCATAGGCGCGCTTGGCGACCTGCGGGAACAAATCCGACGGGACTTTGGCTTTGACGGGATCAAAAATCCGATAGGCGAGCAGTTTCACGCGGTCATTCACCAGGAACCAAGCCAGCGCGTAGCCCCAAACAAACAGGGCCCAGCCCCAACCGAGGGGCGTCATAAACACCCCATAAACCGCGATCAACGTCGCCACGATCTGGGTGCCAAGCACCGCCGCCCACAGAACCCGCGCAGGGCGGATGGACCAGAACGGGCCGCGCGTGCGCGTCAGGAAAATGGTCAGATGTCCAGCCAGGGACAGCTTCAGATACATCAACGTCTGGATGTGCGCGCGGTCGAACCGAAAGACCCGCTCACCAAGATAAAACATGCCGAAGGAGGAGACGACCCCGACGAGGCCCAGCACCGTGGAGATCCCCAGCACCAACCGCATATTCCAAGCCTCGGGCTGATCCTTGTAATGAACGTTGTCATACGCGATGGACAGGATCGCTCCATCGTTAAGCAACGCCAGCATCACGATCATCACCGCCGTCAAGGGATAAAAGTTAAAGATCAGGATCGCCAGCGTCATAAAGAACAGCACGCGCAGCGTCTCGGCGATGCGGTAGATCGCGTAGCTGTTCATCCGCTGGAAAGTTTTCCGGCTCTCCTGGATTGCATCAATAATCACCGACAGGCCGGGCGTCAGGAGCACGATGGCCGCCGCGGCGCGCGCCGCGTCCGTTGCGCCGGAGACGGCGATGCCGCAGTCGGCCTTCTTAAGCGCGGGGGCGTCATTGACCCCGTCGCCGGTCATGCCGACGATGTGGCCGCGCCTTTGCAGGACATCCACAATGTGGAACTTATGTTCGGGGAACACCTGGGCAAAACCGTCGGCTTGTTCGATGGACTCGGCCACCGGCGTCGTCTCTTGATGTTTTACGTCGCCCAGGCCGCTGGCGTCGAGAATGGCTGTGCCCATGTCCAACTTTTTGGCGGTTTCCTGGGCGATGGCCAGTTGATCGCCCGTCACCATCTTGACCTTCACGCCCATTTGTCGGGCGGTGGCGATGGTGGCCTTGGCATCTTCCCGAGGCGGATCGAACAGGGGCAACACACCCAGCAACTGCCAAGGGCCTTCTCCCTCGGCCCGCGCCACGCCCAACGAACGAAAGCCGCGCGCCGCGAATTCGTTGACGGCCTTTTCCACGGCGGGTTTCACCTGCCCAGCATTGGCCGACAATTCCAAAATCACCTGCGGCGCACCCTTCGTCACTTTGAATTCCTTTCCGTCCGTGCCTTTGACGGTAGCCTCGGTGCGTTTATGCACCGGGTCGAACGGCTGGAAATGAACCACTTGGTAGCCTTTCAATGCCTGATCATTTTTCAGGCCGCCCAGCACGGCCAGATCAATGGCGTCGTTATTCTCCGCGCGCGACGCCAGCGCGGCATGGAGGATCACTTGTTCTGCGGGGACATCGTTCACGCCGAACGGATCGCCCAGCGTCAACTTGTTCTGGGTCAGGGTGCCGGTTTTGTCGGCGCACAACACGTCCACGCCAGCCAGTTCCTCGATGGCCACCAACCGGCTCACAATTGCTTGTTTCCTGGCGAGCAGTCGCGCGCCGACCGCCATTGTCACCGACAACACTGTGGGCATCGCCACGGGAATCGCGGCTACGGTGAGCACCAACGCGAACTGCAATGTCTCGAGAATCTTGTCGCCGCGGACGATGGCGAAGGTGATGATCACCGCCACCAGCGCCACAGCGAGGATGATCAGGTAATTACCGATCTTGAGCACCGCCTTTTGAAAATGGCTGACGGTATGCGCCTCCTGCACCAGTTGCGCCGTCTTGCCGAAGTAGGTGCTTGTCCCTGTGGCATAAACCAGCGCGCCGATTTCCCCCTGGCGAATGATCGAACCGGAAAACACCGCGTCGCCGGGTTTGCGCTCGGTGGGCAACGATTCTCCCGTCAGCGCGGACTGATCCACTTCCACCGGATCACCGTCCAACAGTCGGGCATCCGCAGGCACAATGTCGCCCAAGCGCATACGGATGATGTCGCCTGGCACCAACTCGCGCGCCGCCGGGGTGATCCACTTCCCATCTCGTTTGACCCGGGCGTTGATTGCCAGCTTGGCCTTCAGGGCGGCGATGGCGTTGCCCGCCTGACGCTCCTCCCAGAATCCGACTACGGCGTTCGAAACCAGCAACAGGAGGATGATGAAAAAATCCGGCCAATGCCGGACCACGCCCGAGAGAATCACCGCCCCTTCAATCATCCACGGGATGGGCCCCCAAAAATAGGTAAGGAATTTGAGAAACGGATTGGTTTTCTTTTCTTCAATCTCGTTAGGGCCGTATTGCGTCAGCCGTTTTTGCGCCTCGGCTTGAGTGAGGCCGTCCGGCGACGCCCCCAACTTTGCCTGTAGTTCCTGCATGGGGAGGGACTTCAGATCGTCCTTGGATTCGGGCTTGGCACCCAGCTTTGGTTCGGGAGCCTTCGGATGGGCGGATTGGGTTTCCATGAAGGGTATTCTCCTATCTTTGTCAGGCCGCAATTTTTGCGAGTTGCGCGATACTTATTGATGGAGTTTCCATCGCGGCACTGTATTGGCCACGGCGCGCAGCCCGGTTGCAGTTGGCTCTATGATACAGAGCTTGCTGTGCGGCCAACACCTGGGCCTCCTTGCCTTGCCAAATCTCCAAAGCGGGTTGCTGGATGGCGCGGGCAAACGAAAACGCCAGCGCCCAAGGCAGTCGCGCCTTGAATCTGACATTCATGGCATTCAACCGGGCCGAGGCCAGTTCACCGGATTGGCCACCCGACAAGAACGCGATCCCCGGAACGGCAGCGGGGACGGCTCGCAAGAGACACCTCACCGTGGCGTCGGCTACTTCGGAAACATCTTCTTGCCGCGGACAAGTCAATCCCGGAAGCACCATGTTGGGTTTTAGGATCATGCCTTCCAGTATCACCCGCTGTGTGTAAAGCTGGTTGAAAACGGTTCGCAGAACTTCCTCCGTCACCTCCCTGCACCGCTCGAGGGTATGCTCGCCGTCCATGAGGACTTCCGGTTCAACGACCGGTACCAGTCCGGCTTCCTGGCACAACGCGGCATAGCGAGCCAGCGCATGCGCATTGGCCTCGATGCAACCCTGGCCGGGAACGCCATCACCCACGGCAATCACTGCGCGCCACTTTGCAAAACGGGCGCCCATTTGAGAATATTCCTGAAGGCGGGCGCGCAATCCGTCCAGACCTTCGGTGATTTTCTCTCCGGGATGAGCGGCCATGTCCTTTGCGCCAGTGTCAACTTTGAT
>JBEKSF010000247.1:0-4345 GCA_049517295.1 Verrucomicrobiota bacterium | reverse complement strand
CGCAGGGCCTCACCGGTTCGGCCGGCTTGCACCCCGGGTTGTTCGCGTTTGCTCGGAACACCGGAACAGATCTCCTGGCTTACCCTGCCGTCACTTCCAGTCATGCCCTCCACGCTGACTTCAGCTTCACCAGCGCACATCCCTTTGGGATTGCCTTCTGAGGCCGGGAAAAAATGTCCAAACTCCAGCCGTCGGCGGGACGCCGACGGAGGCGACCGAGACGGTCGCCCCCCGGTTTTTCGCCAAGGATTAGGGTGATTGACACCGGCGTCTTTTTTTTGTTGCCCGCCAAAACACTCTCCGGTCGAATAAACAGATGCGAACGGCTTCTTTGATCTGGCTGCTTTTGACGATTAGCGCGACGGCGGCCAATTGGCCCCAGTTCCGCGGCCCGCAGGCCGGGGGCGTCGATGCCAGTGGAATCGCGCCGGTGCAATGGGACGTCGATAGCGGTCGCAATATCCGTTGGCACACAGCGATTCCGGGGCTGGCCCATTCGTCGCCGATTTTGTGGGGCGAGCGCCTCTATGTCACCACCGCGGTCCGGCCCGGCGTTGCGGACCTCAAAGTCGGGCTTTACGGCGACATCGAATCGGCCAATGACCAGGAATCCCATCAATGGCGACTGCTGGCTTTGGAAGCGGCCACGGGCAAAGTTTTGTGGGACAAACTTGGTTATGAAGGCGTCCCGCGCCTCAAGCGGCATCCGAAATCAAGCCACTGCAGTTCCACCCCCGCCACCGATGGCCGCCGCATCGCCGCCATCTTCGGTTCGGAGGGTTTATTTTGCTTTGACATGGACGGGAACCTGCTCTGGCGGAAGGACCTCGGACCAATGGCCTCCGGCTACTACATTGTCCCCAGCGCCCAGTGGGGCTTTGCCAGTTCTCCCGTCATTCACGATGGCAAAGTCATTGTGTTGTGCGATGTGCTGGACAATTCATTCATCGCCCTGTTCGACCTGGCCGACGGCAGGGAACTGTGGCGCGCGCCGCGCCATGACGTTCCCACCTGGGGCACTCCGACTGTGGCGGAATCCGGCGGAAAGACCCAAGTGGTGGTCAATGGCTGGCATCACACGGGCGGTTACGATTTCGCCAACGGCGGGGAAATCTGGCGCTTGGACGGCGGCGGCGACATTCCGGTGCCCACGCCGATTGTCGCCGGCGGCCTGGCCTATTTCACCAGCGCCCACGGAAAATTCCGTCCCATGCGCGCCATCCGCCTGGACGCGCGGGGCGACATTACGCCGCCGGACATTTCCAGGACCAACGCCGCCATTGCGTGGGTCGAACCGCGCAAGGGCGATTATATGCAGACACCCATCGTTGTCGGCGACTGCCTCTATGCGTGTTTTGACATCGGCGTCTTGACGTGTTTCGACGCGAAGACCGGGGCGGTCCGTTACAGCGAGCGTTTGGGTGATGGCAGCCAGGGATTCACCTCCTCGCCAGTGTCGGACGGGCGGCATCTTTATTTCGCCAGCGAAGTGGGAAAGGTCTATGTGGTGCCCGCCGACGGTCAATTTGCCGTCGCGGCCACCAATGATTTAAAGGAGACATGCATGGCCACGCCGGCCTTGAGCGGCGGCACCCTGTTTTATCGCGCGCGCAGCCAATTGATCGCCATCGGCGCACCCGCGGCGCGGTAAAACGGCTTTCTTCTCTTTTCCGGCCATGAGACAAAGTCCGCTCCAGCCGCCCGCTCTGCGTAACAGGCGTGCAGCGAACTGATGTCCGTTCTTTTACGCTGCTCGCCTGTGAAGCGGAACTTTAATGGCGCCCCCCGCCTGATTTGGTCTTCCTTAGCGGGCGTCGTGGGGCCACGTGTTGGCGCGCGGACTGGATAACGGTCTTTGGCCAGTGACGCCGCGATTGGTTGCGCCCCCTTTTCGGCTGCGCCCGACGAAACCCTGCTACGCGACGGCTCACTTGATGGGGGTTTCGGGGCAGGCGTGCAAGCATCCTCCCGATTTCTGAGCTTGGGGGGGCGCGGGGCGAACTGAACTCGGCCCGTGTCTGAGTCTTCATCCTGCTTGGAGGGCTGGTTTCCGGGGGCCGGAGAGTGGCGAAATTCCAAAATTTAGCCGCGATTTGGCGCGATTGAGCGCGATTCACCGCGATGGCTGAGTTCTGGCCCCGTTAGCAACCCTGAGGTCTGCAAGCTGTCAAAGAGCGCCCTGATCGCCGGATAACCAACTGTTATCGGATAACAGTTGCACACTTTTCTGTGATTTTCAAGGGCGAGCGGTGGGCAGAGCAGTGCCTTGGCCGTTTTTGGGGGATTGAGAAGCGTTTGTGGGACGGCCAAGGCTCTGTGAGGCGGGGTGCGCTTTGTGGCAGAGTGGTATTTCCACCAAGCAATATGCCCAGGCTCTTCTGCGAGTTTTGCTCTTTTTTTTCTTCTAGAAAATTCTTCTTTTGGCGCTAGTTTGAAGTTCGGCTAACTTGGTTTTTTCTACGCCCTTATAGCGCTCATAGGTGATTCCGCGCAATCTCCCAGAAGCAGCCGTCAGGCTGCTTTCATTAAAACTGCGCCGGGCGGCGCTGAAATCGGCCTTTTTTGGTTTTTATGCTTGCACGCCTGCCCCGTTCCCTTTAAAAGCCGTGTATCATCGGGTACGTACTATCGTTGGGTTGTACGGTACGTACCGTTACTCCTATCGTACCATTCCTCCTTACACGGCTCTAACTTGGGAGGGGCACAAGGGACATCAAGCGAGCAAAGGAAAAATCTCAATAGAATATGCGATTACGCGGGCCTGACCCGTTTACTTTCACATTCTCTTCGCTCAGAACGTCATTGGCCCGGTCGTAAACGACACTGGCAAATGTTAAATGTTAAGATGCGGTACCGATGCCCTATTGCTTAGCGAAAATCCGGGGAGCGCGATCGTCCCGGTCGCTGCCGGCGGCGTCCCGCCGACGGAAACTACCCCTCAGACACCTTCACCCATTCTGTGACTTTTGGAGCGCATCACTAAGAATTCGGGCATCTTCCACAATGGATTCGGGTTAGGCATCGCTTCTCCTTTGGCTCCGCACCCGGTAAAGACGTCCTGTGAAGCTGCCTTCTTCTCCGAAGGCCTTCTCTTGGCCGGCTAACTGTTTGTCAAACAACTGGCACGCCAGGTTCAGCAGTGAATGCGCCGCATTTGCCTCGTGGCTGGGGAAGTCGTCGTGCCCACGACCGTCAATGTGCCACCATTGGTGTTGGTCGTCAACTCATTCAGCGAATTGACCTTGAAATTCTCGATCAGCGCATTGTTCGTCCGGTAACTGAGGTTCCTCGCCGGGTCATATCCGTAGCAAAACTGCGGTCTGAACTCATACGCAAATGTTAAGATGCGACCCCGATGTCTCCGGCCGACCCTTTCACTCCAACGACAGATTCTTTAATACCCTAGATTCGACGCGAAGATCGTGCCAGTGCAAAATCTGCCGCAATTGTAACGCGAGAAGGCAGGGAACACATAGCGCCAAGGCAACATTACATTGGGCTGCCGCAATGACAAGAGCTGCGAACAGAAGCGCAGAGCCGAACATGGTTGTAAAGTACAACCTTTTGCTTTTGTTCACCTGCGTTTCGACTAATTGAGCGTGTTTTGTAATGTCCATGTTCTATCGGTACGTTTATGATCTTGTATTTAGGGGTTAGGGCGGTATCTGTAAAAACGGCGGCTGCACTGGTCCTGAGATTGGCGGCAAATGCGGCACATTATTCACCGGACAGTTGCCATTATTAGGAGGCGGCGGTGTGTGATCTTGGCATTCGAGGTATGCGGAGAGGCAGCCGGCCGCCGGTCCTGCTAATATCGTGCCGATACACAAAGCTGTTAATACTCCTGAAGCGCACGCCGCAGTGGTTAATATAACGCCACCGGCGCACCACATCAAACTCACCCAGCAACTTCCGGTTGAAAGACCGAGTATATCTTCCTGGTTTATTGGGTCATTCGAAACAAATCCATAAAGATTGATGCCTCCTACCATTGGGAATGACTTGAAATATGTCAAGAACTTATCAGTACGCAATCTAAGCGCTTCAAACCCGAACTCTCCAAGCGGGTCTCTATTTGGCCACCTCTGCAAATTCGGGTCGTAGTAGCGATAGAGGTAATAGACCAAACCTGAGTTCGGATGCCATTCCTTGCTCGAAAACCGATACGCGTTGGCATCAGCCAGCAGACCGGATTTGGATAGCATGTTGCCAAAGGCGTCGTACAAGTACTTGGCGACGATGCCTTGGGATGAATCAATCAGCATCGTGACGTTCCCGTTGCCATCGCAATGATAGAAACTGTGACCGGCCAGCGGCGCATCCTGGTATGCCTGCGACGTGCGCG
>JBEKSF010000246.1:0-4450 GCA_049517295.1 Verrucomicrobiota bacterium | reverse complement strand
CATTGGTGGGGAAGGCGCGATCCACTGGTCCCGACTTCAAAGCCAATACCCCCAAAAAGGCCCAGTGCAACTGGATTAACCATCCGATTTCCGAGGCGTGAACTATAACAGGCTGGAGTGATTGTCTCAAGCGAATAGCCTCCCGTCACTCAATCGTCGCGCCCCGATCATCGAGAAATCCCGCGCCCCATTCCACACGCAGATCGCACCCTGGTGGAACCCAGAATCTCCGCATTGTCCATACCAACCACTCAATCTGTATATGGGGTAAACACCGGATAGCGCTGAAGCCTCGTTTTTGACATGATTTTCCTTTGGATGCCAAACGTATGAAAGCCACCGAGCTTCTTTCGGACGAACTGACGGCCGCGCCGCGTCAATCGGGATATGAGTTAAACATTGTTGGAGTTTATCAAGACCCGCTGACTCAAAGCTGGGGGCTGCCCATGTGCCGCCTGGCGACCGATCTGGTCGGAGAGGATCTCGTCCACAACACATGGTACGACGTACATTCCTTAAGCGATCTCGGAATATTGCTGCCTGCGGTTCGTGCCGCACTTGTGGCGGATGTGATTGTGGTCTCAGTTTATGCTGCGGATGAATTGCCACTTGACCTGTACGTCTGGATTAACGCCTGGCTGCCGCGTCGGAATTCGCGCGAAGGCGCCTTCACGGCATTGATCGGCGCCGAAAAACCACAAGACTCTCAATCTGTCCGCACCCGTGATTATCTGCACGCCGTGGCACGCAGGGGCCAGTTGGACTTTATACCGCTACTGAAACCTGTCTCCGCATGGAGAATATGAATGCCAGGATGTAACCACACCCCCCCTGTTCAAGGCCGGGTGAGCGATCCAGAATCCACTGCGAATCCGGTTCAAGGACCTCAAACGGATTAGCGAAATACCAACGCCTTTTGTTCGGTCATTTCTTCGATGGCATACCGCACCCCTTCCCGTCCCAGCCCTGAGTCTTTGACGCCGCCATAAGGCATCGGGTCTCCACGGTAAGTTGGAACGTCATTCCAAACCACGCCGCCGACTTCAAGGTCGGCATACGCCTGAAACACGGCCTTCAGATCACCGATGAAAATACCGGCCTGCAAACCGTAGGAAGAATCGTTGACCCGGGCAATTGCGTCGCTGAAATCCTGGTACGTTTCCAACACGACCAACGGCGCAAAAACTTCCTCGCGGCAGACCTTCATTTCAGGCCGCGTGTTCGTCAATACAGTGGGCTGCAACACGGCGCCATCACGCTGGCCGCCAATCAGTACTTTGGCCCCGCCCGCCACGGCTTCGACAATCCAGCCTTCGGCGCGTTCGGCTTCCCGCTGCGAGATCATGGGACCGAGATCAGTATCCTCACTTAGCGGGTCACCAACTTTGAGTTGGCGGACGCGTTGGAGAAATTTGCCGGCAAAGGCGTCGAAAACAGATTGATGCACAAAAGCACGTTGAACCGAAATGCAACTCTGTCCGGCGTGGGTAAAACCGCCGTAAGCACATCTCTCGGCCGCCCGCTCCAGGTCGGCATCCGAATGGATCACGACTGCGGCGTTGCCGCCCAGTTCGAGCGCGACGCGTTTTTTGCCGGACTTTTGCTTGAGCATCCAGCCCACGGCCGCGCTGCCGGTAAAGGACAGCATCTTGATCCGTTCATCGGTCACGAGCGTTTGGGCGAGTTCGTTGGCGCAAAAGAAGGCGTTAAGTTGGCCTGGTGGCGCGCCTGCTTCTTGAACAATGCGTGCGAGATTCAACGCCGACAAGGGTGCTTGCGGCGCGGGTTTCAAAAGCGTCGTATTGCCACAGGCAAGAGCGGGGGCGACTTTGTGTCCCACCAGATTGAGGGGGAAGTTGAACGGGGTAATGGCGGTGATCGGTCCGATGGGAAAACGTCTGACCAGGGCGGAACTTCCCTCAGAGCTGGCGGCGAGATCCAATGGCAGCCATTCGCCCCGAATGCGTTTGCACTCTTCCAGAGCATCAGTGAATGTGCCGATGGCCCGATTCACTTCAGCCCGGGCAGTTCGAATGGGTTTGGCCGCCTCCAGTGTAATCAAGCGCGCCAGTTCCTCGCGCTGGACCTTGAGCGCTTCCACTATTTTTTCCAGGATGCTGGCGCGTTGGTGAACCGGCATCTTGCGGGTGTCCCGGAACGCCCGTGTGGCGGCGGTGATGGCCGATTCAATGTGGCTGGGCGTAGCCAGCCAGGTCACGCCGACAACGTCGCCACTGAATGGCGACCGAATCTCCACGGGTTGAGCTGAGGTTTCCCGGTGTCCGTCAATCAAAAGTTTGAATTCGCGGTTCATATTCAGCAGGAGCCATCACCCCGTTTTGGCCAGGGCATTGAGCCTTTCTGATAACTTAAAGTTCTCGCCAAAATCCACGGGACAGTCAATCACCGTTACGTTGCCGCTCTCCAGTGCTGCCTGCAAAGCCGGGAGCAATTCCCCGGCCGCGCGCACACGCCAGGCCTGCGCGCCAAAACTCTCGGCGTATTTGACGAAATCGGGATTCCCGAAATCGGTAAAGGCGGGACGAGCAAAGCGGTTGATTTGTTTCCATTTGATCAATCCGTAAGTCCGGTCGTTCAACACCAGCGTGACAAAGCCCGTCCCCAAACGGACGGCAGTTTCCAGTTCCTGTGAGTTCATCAGAAAACCGCCATCGCCCGTAACCGCGACGACGCGGCGGTTTGGATAAACCAGTTTGGCTGCGATGGCCCCAGGCACTGCGATGCCCATCGCGGCGAAACCATTGGAGACGATGCAGGTGTTGGGTTGATAGCAGGGGAACAGCCGCGCCAACCAGACCTTGTGCGCGCCGACATCAGAAATGACGATATCCTCATCCTGCAACGCCCGGCGCAAATCCGAAATGATTCTCTGCGGTTTGAGCGGAAAGGAAGGGTCGTCGCGGTGTTGCTCCAGCTCTTCCCGCAATTCTTCGCGCACCGTCAAGCACGACATCTCCTGCCGCAGACCGCAAATCCGCGCCAGTTCGCGCAAGGAAGTAGAAAGCCCTCCGACCATGCCAACTCCAACGATGTAGGCGGAGTCCACTTCCGACGGGGAAGAGTCTATATGGATGATTGTCTTGTCGTGTGCCGGATTCCAGAAGCTCGGCGCAAATTCCACCAAATCGTAACCGACGGTAATCACCAAGTCCGCCTGGACAAAAGCGCGATTGATGTGGTCCGGCGCCTGCATGCCAATTGCGCCTTGGGCCAGCGGATGCCGATCAGAAATAATGCCTTTGCCCATGAAAGTGGTCGCCACCGGGATGTTCAATTCCTCAGCAAACTCAACCAGGGCCTCCCCGGCACGCGCGCGGAGGGCGCCGTTGCCCGCCATGATGATCGGCCGCCGCGCCTGGGAAAGCAGATGCGCCGCCCTTTCGATCTGTTCTTCCAATGCCGGTCCGGGATGAGGTGCCTGGACCAGCAGTGGAACGGCGTCAATCTCCGCGATGGCGATGTCTTCGGGGATTTCAACGTGCGTGGCCCCCGGCTTTTCCGTCTGGGCCACCTTAAAGGCCTTGCGAATAGCTTCAGGAATCATCGCCGGAATGCGCAGGCTCGTGTTCCACTTGGTAATCGGACGGAACAGCGAGACCACGTCCACGTATTGGTGCGATTCTTTGTGCATCCGGTCCGAGCCAGCCTGTCCGGTGAGAGCGACCAAGGGGGCGCGGTCCAGATTCGCGTCCGCCACGCCGGTGAGGAGGTTGGTCGCGCCCGGACCCAACGTGGCCAGACACACGCTGGCCTGGCCGGTCAACCGGCCATACACATCAGCCATGAAGGCCGCGCCCTGTTCGTGGCGCGTGGTGACAAACTGGATGGAGGAACCAACCAGCGCATCCACGACATCCATGTTTTCCTCGCCCGGGATGCCGAAGACATAGCCGACTCCCTCGTTCGCGAGACATTTGACGATAAGTTCAGCAGCTTTCATGGTTCCCGACCGGCCACCGGTTCATGGCGGCCATTTCTATTCCAATTCAAACTCTAACCGCTTGGGAGCGTTCTGCAAATCGAAGTTTCAGCACTGCTGCCAGACTGAGTGGAACGGCAAACCCGAGGCCTGGCAGCCTGATCAAAATGGCTGGAATGGGAGACGGGACGAACACTTTAAAGCGACGGCAGGCTTTTCCAAAATTTGGTTGCCCTGTTAAGAACAATTTCATCAAAGGCCTGGCTTGAGCCCAACGCGAACGGATCCGGATTTGTCCGTCCGAACACGCTCATTGGGCGTGAATATGCCCCGCTTATGCGCTACCTTTCGCCATGTTTTTGACCGGACTCGGCACCGCAGTCCCGCCGCGGCGTTTCACGCAGATGGAATGTTGGGCGGCGCTGCAACAATCACCCCAGTTTCCGCAACTCGACGCACGCTCCCGCGCGTTGCTCAAGAAAGTGTTGTCCGGCGAAAACGGCATTGCCA
>JBEKSF010000245.1:0-6065 GCA_049517295.1 Verrucomicrobiota bacterium | reverse complement strand
GGGACGGGCAAGGAAATGGTGGCCCAAGCCATACACCAGAACAGCCCCCGCAAAAAGGGGCCCTTTGTGGCCATCAACTGCAGCGCCATCCCGGAGACCCTGTTGGAGAGCGAGTTGTTTGGGCATGAAAAAGGTTCATTTACCGGAGCCCACGTGCAGCGCCAAGGCCGTTTCGAAAGCGCCATCAATGGCACGCTGTTTCTGGACGAAATTGGAGAGATTCCCCTGCCCCTGCAAGTCAAACTGCTGCGCTTCCTGCAGGAACGGTGCATCGAGCGGGTGGGAGGCCGGGAGCCTATCTCCATTGACAGCCGCGTCATCACCGCCACCAATGCGGACCTGAACAAAGGCCTGGCGGAGGGCACTTTTCGGGAGGATCTGTATTATCGTTTGGCGGTGATCAAGATTTCCCTGCCCCCGTTGCGCGACCGGGAGAATGACAGCATGTTGCTGGCAAAATATTTCCTGCAGCGTTTTTCCCAGCAAACAGGCAAATCTGGCATGACCTTTGACCAGGAAGCGCTGCGGGCAGTGAGCCGCCACCCCTGGCCGGGCAACATTCGGCAGCTGGAAAACTGCATCCGCCGGGCCGTCATCCTGGCTGAGGGAAAACGAATCACCGTCGCCGACCTCGAATTGCCGGCCTTCACTCCCGCAACACGCGCCATCACCCTCAAAGACGCGCGCAAGAATTTTGAGCGCGAGATGATCCTCAACACCTTGCGCAAGCACGGGGGAAGAGTCGCCCCGGCGGCCGTGGAGCTTGGCATCGGGCGTCCCACCCTTTACGACCTCATGGCGAAACTGGGCATCGCCAGGGAGTGATTCCTGTTTTGGTGGCCGAGGGGTTGAGTTGCCCTGAAGTCGCCAAGCTGCTGGGCGACGCGCCGCAGACGGTGGAACACTAGGAAAGACAACATCGGCCTGCACCGAGAGCGCAAGGTATCGAATCTAATACAATCACGAAAACCACCCACGCCGCTCGTGGGCAAGAAACCATATGGGAAATCCCGACTGAGTTGTCACGCCGTTGATCGAATGACCCGAAAAACCCAGACCATGCCGAACAAGGACATTTTTGTGCGATCAGCCAGAGGTTCGTTACTCTGGATGGCACTCGCATGGCTGCTTTTTGCCGCCGTCGCCGCGCCTGCGCAGAACACCACGTTTTCGTTCACTCTGGACGAACCATGCAAGACGAGTGCAGGTATTTTCGCATCCGATGGAACTTTGGTTCGCACGCTCTGGAGCAAAGTGCGGTATTACACTCCAGGAGTTTATTCCGCTGTTTGGGACGGACTCGATGATAACAGCAACGCGGCGCCCGCCGGCATCTACCAAATTCGATTGCTCCAGCATAACACGGAGTACGTCTGGGATGGAGCCATTGGCAACACTTCAGCGGAAGTTTCTGGGCCAACTGTGCATCGGGGATTCTATCCGATGCGGGATATGGCCATTTCTGGAACCAATGCCTTTTATGTTTCAGGTTACAATGAAGGCCAGTATGACTTTCGGACCTTTATCACGACGGATTCCCAGCGGGTCAAAAGCGCATGGGGCGCCGACGGAAACCCGGCGAATATTTATGATCCAAGCTGGAACTGGACCGCCACGGATGGCAATTGGGCGTACTTCGCCTGCAGTGCGGCCACCAATCCGACGAATACCGCTGTCAACAATTATCCTGGCTTCGTGGTGGCCGCCGAGGTTGGCGCGGCCAGACCCGCTTTCTCTGCCTACTTTACCCAGGGTGTTCCCATTGTGAACGGCGCCAACACCAACACGATTTATCCCAATGGAGTTTATGTGGGCACTCAGCTGGGACTGAGCGGACTGGCTGTGCAGCAAAACGGGGGCCTCCTGGCCGTGTCGGTGGCTCCGGACAACGCCGTTTATCTCTTGGATAAGCGGTCCGGGGCCGTCGTGAACAGTTTCAGTGTGAATGCTCCCGGCCGGCTCAGTTTTTCCCCGGATGGCAGCCTCTGGGTGATTTCCGGCAACAGCGTCATTGATTTCGCCGGCCTGCCATCCGTGCCAACGGACGGGGTGATCATTTCCAATCTTCTCCAACCTTTGGCCGTGGCCATAAATCCGACGGATCCGGATATAATCCTTGTCGCCGATGGGGGCTGCAGCCAGCAGGTGAAAGCGTTTAACGCCGCCGGCGCCGCGCTCTGGACTTACGGGCTGCCGGGGGGGTATCAAGCAAATGGCATGGCGGTAGAGACGAACAAGTTCTGGTTCTATGACGGGGAGACCAACGGGACTTTCCTGTGCTTTGCTCCGGACGGCTCGTTTTGGGTTGGCGATGGCGGAAACCACCGTTCCCTGCATTTCTCGCCCACGCTCAATTATCTTGAGCAGATCATGTATCAACCACACTCCTACATCGCTTGTGTGGACCAGAACAATCCTTCGCGGGTGTTCAATCAATTTCTGGAATTCCATGTGGATTACACGAAGCCGCTTTCGCAAGGCTGGACCCTGGTGAATAATTGGAAGGCGAATGTGCCTCCCGTCAATATTTCCTGGAATGGAGGCGCCTACGACAACGAAGGCATCTACGAAGTCACGACCTTTACCAATGGCCGGACCTATGCGCTGATAGACAACAACAGCACAACATTCCCCATGAGCGAGCTGTGTGAGTTGGCCACTAATCAGCTCCGCTTGACCGGACTTTTTCCCGCGTATAGCACCAATCGGGGCTGGATCTCACTCGGCCCGGATGGCTCCGCCCGCCGCACCACCATGAGTTCGGCCACCTGGTATGAGGCAACGCTAAACGGGTTTGATTCCAGCAATAATCCGGTCTGGAACCCGGAAACCTTGATCGCCTCCGCGTCCGAAGGCAGCACCGACCCGGTTCCACGATGGGGCAGCTTTGGCAATATCCGCGCCACTATTAGCGCTAACAATATTTTAATCTCGTTTGATCAATCCCTGAATAATGGGTGGCATCTGGGTGGCATAAGGGTGGGTGCCACGAACTGGCTCTGGAAAGCGAGTCCCGCCGTTGCCTTCATGAACGGCAGCGGCACGTACGAAATCTCCAATGGAGTTACTTACGCCGGGAACACGTTGCAAGCGGTGGATCGCAATGTGATTTACGGTTATCATGGCGAATTCTTCCGCAGTCAGGGACAAGCCGGCCAACACATGCACTTCTATGACGACGGATTATTCGTGGGCCAATTCGGTGAAGCCAGTCCGGGACATTCAGCCTATGAGGGCGCGTTGCCTGGGTTTGTTGGAAACGGCCACTGTCCCAGCCTGATTAAGACCACCAATGGAGATTATTACCTCTGGGTGAACGATGAAAGCGCGCACGGACCGCAACGCTGGCACTTTGTCAACGCGAGAAACATTCGCGAGCAGAGCGGCAGCGGATGGTTGGGCGGAGCGATCACTTTGACCAATCAAGCCTGTGATTTTCCCACAGGCGTCGTCGGCGAAAACGGCAATCAATCCGGGGAATTATCCTGGCTTCCAGTGCCAGGTGCGGCCTTCTACCGCATTCGTTACTCACTGATCAACGGCGGCCCTTACAATGTTCTTGCGGGGACCACAACCAATCTGGATTACACCGTTGGCGGATTAACCAATGGCCGAACCTACTACTTTGCCGTCACGGCGATTCAAGCCGGCGCCGAAGGAACCCCTTCCGAGCAAGTCCCAATACATCCATTCGACACCAGCCAGAGCGTTTTGTGCGCGGGAAGCATGACCGAGGGCGGCCAGTTCACCCCGGTGGTGGATGTCAGCTCCGCAGCGCCGGCTTCCGGACTCCCCAGCTACGTCACCGCAGAGCATGAAACCGGCTTGCTGGATCTCCGCGAATTGGACTATTACGGCTATGGCAAACTCGCCAATGAAACCGTCGGCACGCAGGGTTACGAACTTTTTAATTGGCAGGGCGCGGGAAACAGCCTTCTGAATGTTCAGCCCCCCTTCACGATCACCTATGTTCCCGGGTGGAACACCATTACCTATCTGCAACGTCAATTCAGAGTGGACAGCGTCCTCGGGATAAACGACGGAATGACCGCTGCACCCATTTGCTCCCTTAAAATTGGAGTGGCCGATACGAACTATCATTTGCTGACCGTGGTCAGTCCGGACCAGTTTAACAATGCAAGGCAGTTCGCAATGCGCCTGACTTCAACCAACAACACTTCAGCCGTGTTCGTCGTGGACGAAAACCCCGGCCTGTCGCACGTCTTTCAGTTTCTATTCCAGGGAGACGTCACTCTTTGGGCAGACGCCTCCGATGCCGGAGGCAGCGGAGGCATTGTCGAAGCCCTTTTTCTGGATAACGCCCCGGTGACATATTCCGCAGCAACAACTCCATCGACTGAATTCCTGATTGCCAGCACGACGAGAAACAACAGTCTGGGCACCGCTACCTTGAACAATTCGGGGGTGGCGACCTTCAGCACTGCCGCGCTTTCCAGCAGTGGCTCGCCCCAACTCATCACGGCGGCCTACAGTGGGGACAGCGTTTTTGCCGGCAGCACTTCCGGGACGATAGACGAAGATGGTACCAGCCCAATCGCTCAATCAGCTTATCAAACCAATGTGCTTGCCCTTTCGCCTGTGGCCTACTGGCGGTTGAACGAAACGACCAATCCGAATCCCGGTCCGGTGACCGCGATTGATGCGACCGGCAATGGCTATAACGGCACTTACGGCATTAACAGCACCGACGCCGCAGAGGGCAATCTCGGCCCGATACCTCCCGCGTTCCCGGGCTTCGAATCCACCAACGGATCCTTGGGGACCCTCAACGGCCAAAACAATTCGTTCGTGACGGTTCCGGCCCTGAATTTGAACACCAACACCGTGACGATATCCCTTTGGATTTATCCTGTCGGCAATCAAGCGCCGGGATCAGGATTGTTTTTTTGGCGAGGTTCGAGCACGGCAGGTTTGGTCTATAACAACATTGCCAATAACAACGAACTGGCCTTGAACTGGGATGATAATCCCGCCTCTTACGAGTGGCAATCCGGCCTGGCGCCCCCGGCTGACAGTTGGTCGTTGGTTACTCTGGTCGTGACTCCGACCAATGCGACGATTTATCTCATCAACAATAATGTCCTGAACTCCGCGACCCTCCCTCTTGCCAGCGCGAACGAGGCGTTCGACGGACCCAGCGCCATCGGAACTGACCCCTTCTCCGTTACGCGCACGTTCAACGGCTATATTGACGAAGTGGCGGTTTTCAACCGATGTCTCACGGAGATTCAGATCGCAAATCTTTACACCACCGCGTCCGGGTTTGTGTTCTCCCCGGCCGTGGCGTCGCAGTCGCCTCCGGAAGTGCTCTACGTCGGGCGGACGGCGCAGTTCGCGGTGGCGGCCAGCGGGCTTCCGCCATTCTCCTATCAATGGTACACAACCAACGGCAGCGGCAATTTTGTGGTCCTGAATGAGGGAGGAGCGATTTCCGGGGCAACCAATTCGACCCTGTTCGTTAGCAACGTCACGACATCCACACCAGTTCAATATGAGGTGGTGGTCTCGAATATCTTTGGCTCCGTGACCAGCAGCGTGACGTCGCTAACTGTCCTGGGACCTCCGACCTCTTCGTTCGCGCAAGCGGTTGACACGGCGCAGCCGGTGGCCTACTGGCGCTTGAACGAAACGGTCAGCCCGAACCCGGGGCCGGCCTACGCTTTTGACTATTATGGCGGCTACACCGGCGTCTATGGAGTCAATACGAGTAATGCGGCCAATGGCGTCTTCGGGCCGTCGGCTCCGGCATTTCCAGGAATGGAAACCAACAACGGCGCCTTGGAAACCGTCAATAACGACACGAATTCATTTGTCACCGTGCCGCCGTTGAATCTGAACACCAACACCGTAACCGTTTCGATGTGGATTTATCCGTTGGGCGATCAAGCGCCGAATGCGGGATTGTTCTTCTGGCGCGGCAGTGGCAGCGCCGGCCTTATTTACAACGGGGTCCTTTTTGACAACAACCTGGCCTACAATTGGGGCAACGGTTCGACCCCGTACAACTGGGTATCCGGCGTGGCGCCGCCCGCATATCTCTGGTC
>JBEKSF010000244.1:0-4551 GCA_049517295.1 Verrucomicrobiota bacterium | reverse complement strand
AATTGAATCTTGATCGACAAATCCGCGCAGGGCGAAATTGGGCGAAGCCGGGCGGAAAGCGGTGAAATATAGGGGGTTTTGCTCGGAAAGCGGCCAGGCCAGAAAAGCACAATTCCGCGCAGATTTTGGAGGCCCGGATAATCCCGCGCGGGCGAGATGTCCGCACGTAACTTCCTTCCATTCAGTCACGTTACCGATACTGGACATATCGCTTGACAAAACTGCGCGGGATTGTGGGGGGTGTCAACCTTGGATGTCGCTTTTGGTCAATGAGGCATACCCGGCAGAAGTTGCCTACCCCAGTTTTTGAGCCGATTCGCTTGGCGAAAGTGCAAGATATGCACGCCCTTAAAAGGCACGTTAAAGTGGCGTTAATGCTCAATCGGCAATGCCAGCGCCGGGGCACAAAAAAAGCGCCGGCCAGGTTGCCCGGGCCGGCGCGCATGAGGAGAACAGTTCAGCTCCGCTCGGGCCATAATAAGCCAGCATTGACAAGACACATGCCTATCTGGCGCTGGCGCCGATGCATGGCGAGACGGCCCGCGCGGTCCAACTTCAAGGCGTCAGCGGCGCTGAGACCAAGAATCGCTTCCTGTGCCTTCGCGTATCGAAACAGCGCCGCCACGATGAACTGGTAAAAGTCGCCCCACGCGGAACACTGGGCAATGGCGCGGAAGCGCTCCATTTCATGGGCCGATCTACGGAACTTGAAGACGTTGCTTTTGCGTCGCGTGGACTTCCCGCCCCGGGCGGCGCGGAGGACTCGGAATTTCATCACGCGGCCCTCCCCTCAGCCGCGATTTTTTCGCTGATAGCCAAGCGCAGGATTTCGGCTAGCGAGACGCCATGTCGCAGGCTGGCAGCCTCCAAGCGGGACGCCAGAGACGGCTCAAAATGGACCCGCGCCCATTCCCTGCCATCTTGGTCTTGACAAACGAACGTAATGCCGCCCGCTGTGCTTTTCCCCACCGACTCCGGGCGGCTTTTGGCTTGCGGGAAGACAGCTCTACCGCTACCCTTTTTTCGGACCTGGTTTTGGTTTTTCATGTGTTGATTTACCTGATTGGGTCTTTGGCTCTGGCCGTGCTGCTGCAAGGCCAGGGCCTTGTTTCCGTTGGCCCTCGAATGCCGCGACCCATGCCAACATACGAAGGGTAGTTTCGCCGCCTGGCTCTCTTTCGCCTGACAGCCACCGTGAAACGCTTACGAGGGGGACCTTGAGAAAATGCGCCAACTCGGTTTTCATTCCGCGCTCAGCAGTGGCGCGTTTGAGCCGAACCAGCAGGTCCGCCAATAGCGAGTTCACACCCTTATATTTAACCAAGTCGGAAACATATTGCAAATCTTTTTTTGCGAATGTGGCCATGCCGATGAAGCGCCTGGCATTGGCCATGCGTATTCGCTCCCACATCAATTGCTCAGCGCGGCTGTCGATTGTCGCGCCCGGCTCTAAGGGAAGGGAATCCATAAATTCCTTGGCCGTCCGCATTAACTTCTCGGTGAACTCCGGCACCCGGCCAGGAGGCACCCGCGCGATCCAGTGCTCGACGTGTATCTTCAAGGCCATATCGTGAAACCAGCGTTGCCCCACTTCTAAGGAGATTGCATCCGCTACGTCGGTTTGCGACCCGATAGCCACAAGGCCCCTGCTGCAGCCGGGTGGGAACTTTTTCACAACTTCACTAAGCAAAGCGCGCGCTGGCAGTCCCGTCCCGCTCGGAGTCGGCAGTTCGTCATGCATAGATCCGTCCGCAGATCCCTCCTCTTCTCCCAGCCATTGTAAGCTGATGCCGAAAGCCCATCTCAGTCTCCAGGCAATGTCGTATCGCAGTGGAGTTCGGCCATATTCGATGCTCGCTAGCTCGTTTCGCGTTATCCCGATTTGCTCTGCAAATGCCGACTGAGACCACCGGATTTCTTCGCGCACGATCTTCACGCGCGCGCCTATCGCGCATTCCCAATCGTTCATTCTGCCGCTTTTTCTGGGCACGCGCGGATTATACCCAAAAAGTGGGGCAAAAAAAGGGTCTTGACAAATCCCACCACTTTGTGGGACTATTCGGGAAATGGCACGCCATTCCGATAAACGAACCTGGAGACCGCTACCAGGGGCGAAGGCAGCAGCGCGGGAATTGGGCGTTACGTATTCCCATCTTCGCCGCGTGCTTGTTGGCGAACGCGCGAGCCGCTCCCTAATGGCCCGTTACCGTGCGATGAAGTCCACGAACCCCCTCAGTGAAAATGAACATCGGTGAGAGAATGTTGCGGGTGGCTGAACAAATGGCCGAGCTCCGTAACCGGACGGAGGCCTGCGAAACGCTGTGCTCGATTCTGCGCAACCAACTTGACGCGCAGAGGAACGTGTTGACGGAGGCGAATGCGGCGATACAAGAAATATCCAGCGTTTCGACCGGCGAGGCGCCGTTGCGTGACAAATGACAGCCGGGACACCAAGCGAATCAAGCAGCGTGGCCGTCGAGTTCTCTGGACGGCGGCGCGGGCGTCTGTGCCCGGCGGTTAAGCTTGATGGCTAGGCATTTTTTATAAGGAAGCATATGAAGAACACATCCGAGCACATTTTCGGCGAGGCTACCCCAGGTGATGGGTCTTTATCCTGCCCGCCGTCTGCGCCGGTCGGCAGCTTCCCTCCGACTGGCGCTTTAATTTGTAGCAGCAGGAAGCCAAAGCCCAGTTCGCCGGTGGAGGGCGGCCCCGTTCCCTCTTCGGCGCCTTTTCACACCGCCTGGCAACAGGAACGGGCGCAGATGATTCACCGAATCTGCCGGAGTGTGGAGCGGTGGCGGGCCCGCGACCAGAGTCTGGAGCGGGCGGTAGGGTGGTTTGCATCGTACTGGAGAGATCGCAAATATACGTGCGAGCCGGCCCGGCCAATTCGCCTAAGCGCAAAGAGCCTTGTGCGCCTGTTCTATCAGTGGCGGGCGGGGGGCAAGACGCCGGCTGCCGTGGGCCTGCACTACCGGCCTGGCCTGCAAAAGCTGACGCCGCCAGCCGTGATCGAGTTGGCGCGTCTATGTCTGCTTCCCGGCGCCAATTCATTCAATGCGACCTGGAAACAGCTTCCCAATCCGGGCGCTACTGCCTCCGCTTACCGCTATGCCATGCCGGTGGAGTTGCGGCGCCATCTTAAGGCTGTCTTTGCCGCGCGGCGGGCACTGCAAAGCACGGAGCGCGCGGCCCGTGAGGCAATAGAGCAAGCTTCGGTCACTTTCCGCCGATGAATACAGGCATTTTAACGACCATCGCCAAACCGCCCCACAGCCCGAGTTCCCTGGCCGTCAATCCGCAAGCCCCCCAAGCCCCATGATCTCCCCCCACCCTCAAGTAAAGGAAAAGGTTACTCTGAGAGCTTCTGGTTCCCCCTCGCCGGGCCGCGCGGCGGACTACCGCGCCGGCGGGACGGGCGACGAAGCCAGGTCGAGAGCTTGTACCCGCGTGTTCTCTCCAGGCGCCGCGACGGCCGAGGACGCGGAACGCCGGGAATTCCTGGAGCATTTAGACTCAGCGCCGTTCCAGATCGGGCGTGGGGATGGAATATGGCTCGAGAGACTGCTCATGACCAACGATCGAGTCTTCACCGCCTGTGAACGTAGCGTCATTGATGACCTGCGCAACCAATACGCGGCGCGGTTCTGACCCACCATGAACTTCACCAAATCTCAATCATCCCCATCCGTGGCTATAGGCACCAAATCGCCCCACAGCCAGAATTCCCCAGCGTCTCCCCGGCCGTTGATGAGTCCCTCGGCGGTCACCTGGAGGCTGGATTGCCATGAGGAGGAGGTCTTGTCGCTCGTCGAGGAGGGCTGCCTCCTGTGGGCCTTCAATATCGCAGCGCCGAAGGCGAAAAAGGTCGCTTGCCTGCGCATCCTGGCCGAGAGCGTCGAGGACTTCGCGGTTGGCAGGCAACGGAGCTACGGGGATGATGAGGCCGAGTGGCTGCGGGTCGCCGGAATAATCTTCCCCCAAAAGTGCGAAATCGACACATACGAATTGGCCCGGGCGCTCAATTGCGGGCGCCAGCACGCCATGGACCTGATCCATGCCCGTCAATTTCGGCTTGCGCCGGGGGCGCACATCCGGCGCGGCCCAGGCGGATCGCCCCAGATACTAACCGCCAGCGTCGCCGAATGGCTGAAGGAGCGGAGGGTATTTTAATGCCCGCCAAAGCTCCCATAATTGCCCCAGGGCGCTTCAAGGGGTATCGAGGCAGCCAGAAGCCCTTCCGACGCCGTAGAAATCAATTTAACGGGCTATTAACGGGGTCGCGGCGGTTCCTGTCCAGACCCCAAAACCAATTTTCCACCGGCCGCATCATATCGGCAGGGGTGTTCTACGAAAAAATCGACCGGCTTGCTCATGCACAAGGCGACATCCAGCAAGAAACGGAAGCGCGCTACGAACTCTCGTAAATATGAAAATCGAAATGAAATTAACCGCAGAGGCCCAGAAGATCCTCGCCGACCTCGATACTGCCCCCGTCTGGATGCTTGAGGCCATCGCGGCCGCGATGGCGGAAGAGAACCACCTTAC
>JBEKSF010000243.1:0-6237 GCA_049517295.1 Verrucomicrobiota bacterium | reverse complement strand
TTAAAACAATTTGAAGGCAAAATCAAAAAACAGCAAAAGCACCGAGACTGGGGATGGATTCAGGACATAGCCAACAGAGGATTCCCGAACGCCAGACCCAGGGCCACCGGAGACGACATTATAGCGTGGGCCGGAAGCCGGGCCGTGCCGAAAGAAAAAGCCCCTCCCGCCCTCGCGGGAGGGGCCTGGAATGATTCCAATTCAAATTAGAACTTGTAGATGATGTTGGCCGCCACCATCACTTCGTTCTTCTCGGTTGGAGTTACATACCCATTACTTCCGATATTGCCTGGCGTGCCGCCGAACATGTCGCCACCATGGCCACCGACATCATTGCAGGCATGGTCCCAACGAACTTCCACCCGGCTGGTCACATTGTCCCACAGTTGATACGCCAGTGTGCCGGTTACGCCCAGGATATCCGCGTTGTAAGCTTGTGCGTTGGCAAACGGCACGACGAAAGTAGCATTCCCGTGGAAATACTCGCCTCGGGCACTCACTGTCATTTTGTCGGTCACCGCATAGGAGAGGTAACCAGCATAGCTGGTGTTGTAACCAACGTCCGTGTCAGCAGACGCATATATTGCGGGTGTAGGGGTGGGCGTGGGTGCGGTGTAAGTTGTTACGGTCATGTCGTCACTCCAGACGGCATCCCATGACGCGCCAAAGGTCAGGCCTTTGACCGGGGTGTTGATCGTCGTCCCAACATACAGCTCCTGGCGGTCATTGTTGAGCGCCCCGGGGCCGTCCTCGAAACCACCATAGATCGTCGAGCCTTTCAGCGACCCCCAACTATCCGGTGCCGTTAAGCTGAGCAACCCGATGTAGGCCTTCTTGCTCTCCGGCTGCCCGGTCACAGCAGAGTTGGCGTTTCCGGCGCCGGTCAATGAATCGGCAATGCCGACCTGGGCGCTAAACACGTCACTGAACTTGTAGGTCGCCAAAACACCCGTATGGCTGGTGGGCTCGAGCGACTTGCCATAAGAACGCGTGAAGTTCGGGTTCTTGTAGCTGTCGCTGGATTCATAGCCAAGGACGCCGTCCCACTGGCCGATCTCGAAATCCAAGCCGTTGCCGATGGGAGCCATTAACTCCACATAGGCCTGCCGAATCGGTGTTCCCGCAAACGGATTAATCGCATCCGGGCCGTATTCCAATTCCAACACGTAACCCGCGGCCCATTTGCTCGTATCCGGCGCTCTGGCGATCTTGACATCAGCCGCGTCGAGGTTGAACCCGTCTTGTTTTTGCGGCGTGTTGAACTCAACGGGCGCCGGGTGCGCATCGCCTGTGCCAGGCACCCAAATCGCCGACGTGTCCACGTAACCGCTGATGACGGTTGCCGACAGCGCGGTCGTCAGTGGGATCGCGGCGGGCGCGGGCGCAGTTGTGCTCTGGGCTCGCACTCCAGGGGAAAGGCTGACCAGCCCAAGGGCGGCCAGGCCTATTGTCCATTTATTAAGTTTCATCAATTAGTTCCTCTCATTTGTTGTTCATTCGATTGATGCTTGTTAATAAGGGCAAAAGACAATTTACCCTCCAGCACCAATACTGGCATTGGGGCGGAAGATAGGGAATTTCATCGCTTTTGACAACAAGTTTTTTTGCCATTTTCCCCCATTTTTTGAGTTTTTTACATAAGACGTTGAATACAAGCCTCTTAGTAAATGAAAAAAAATGGCTTCCGACCCATTATTTTCGGCTTTAGGCAATGAAAACTTGCCTTCCGCGCCAAGGCCTGCGCGTTGATTGAACCCAACAGAATGTATAATGCGTTCAGCATTCCCCTGCCCATTGTGGCGCTTTGCCGGGTTAATGGTCAGAAGTCCGAGTGCAGCATTTAGCCCGTCCCCGTCCCATTTGTCGCTACCCGAAACGGCCTGGAGCGGTCCTGGCTTCTATGCCGGCACTCTCGTGAATGATCCAAGGGGGGCGTCCTTTTACTTCGTCATAAATGCGTCCGAGATACTCGCCTACGATCCCCAGGCAGATAAGTTGGACGCCGCCCAGGAACAGAATTGCAATAACGATGGTGGCAAAGCTGGGCTCCGGCCCCAGGCCGATGCGCGTGAAGTAGCCGCGAAAAACATGCTGGAAAACTGTAAACACCACTCCGGCCAGAGCCAGGATCGAAACCGCCAGGCCCAGATGCGAAGCCAGGCGCAGAGGAACCGCGGAAAAGGAAAAGATGCCGTCCAAAGCCAGACGGAACGATTTGCTCAACGTGTATTGCGGCGACCCGGCGGCGCGGGCGTGCCGCTCAATGGGAACGCCGACTTGGGTGAATCCGCACCAGGCGCGCAGGCCCCGCAGATATTTGTGGCGCTCCGGCATGGCGTTGAGCGTGTCCACCACTTGCCGGTCCAGCAAACAAAAATCCCCGCTGTCGGCCGGAATTGTGAACGGCACCGCCCGCGCCATCACTCGATAAAAACTCCAGGCCAGAAAACGCTTCACCCAGCCATCCTTGCGCCCGGTGTGGACCGCATAAACGACCTGGTAGCCTTCACGCCATTTGTCGAGCAACCGGCTCATTTCCTCCGGCGGATCCTGCAGGTCCGCGTCAATAATTAGAACGGCGTCGCCGCTGGTGTGATAGAGTCCGGCGCTGACGGCCACCTGGTGCCCGAAATTGCGCGCAAAGGAAAGGCCGCGCCAGCGGGGATCGCGGGCCTGTTGCTGGCGGAGAAGTTTCCACGTGTTGTCCCGCGAGCCGTCATCCACGCAAATGACCTCGAATGGCATCCCCCACGTTTCCGCCGCGGCCGTGAGGCGGGAAAACAACAGAGGCAGAACCGCTTCCTCATTGAAGCATGGCGCGACAACCGATATCGTTTTCATTCCGATTGCTCCGTCTGAATTTCTGCGTGTTCCAACCCGCCTCCCCCGGCTGAAAGCGGCCTTGCCTGACTTGGATCGGCAGAACCGAAACTTTAAAGCCTCAATTCGTGAAGTCAAGACTGGGCAAATCCCAGGGTCATTTCATCTGGATCGGCCCCCAAACTTTGCTCTTTAAACTTCCCCATCCAAACCTCACACTCCCCCCGGCGCAGATGAGCATTGTCACAAAGCACGGCGACGACGGAACCACCGGTTTGATGTACAACCGCCGGGTTTCCAAGGGCCACCCGCGCGTGGAAGCCTGCGGCGTGGTGGACGAGTTGAACGCCGCCCTCGGCCTGGCCCGCGCCTCCGCCCGCCATCCTTTTGTTCGCGACCATCTCCTGGAAATCCAACCCCTTCTGGTCACCTTGATGGGCGAGCTGGCCACCCGGCCCGAAGATTTGCCCCGCTACGCCAAAGACGGCTATTCCCTGGTTTCCCGGCAAATGACCGCAAAACTGGACCGCCTCATTCAGGAAATCGAGACCCAACAAATCTCCTCCAAAGGCTGGTCCACCCCGGGGGAGAACCCGAGTTCAGCGACCCTCGACCTGGCGCGCACCGTATGCCGCAGGGCCGAGCGCCGCGTCTGCGCCTTGCAGGAGGCCGGCCAACTCCAAAACAGTGAAATCATTGCCTTCCTCAACCGCCTCTCCGACGCCCTATGGCTGCTGGCCCGCTGGGTCGAAAACCAGTGAGTCGAGTTTCCTTTTGCGGTTTGTTGACGTGGAGTGTCCCTCCAGCTTGTCCCGCACTCTCAACGACCTGCTCGGCCTGCTGCGGCAGCACTTATAAGATATAATTGACACGAAATGAGTTTTTCAACACCCTGCTAAACTCTTTTTCTCAAACTTTTTTCTCGACAAATCAAATTGCGTTGTTAAAATGAACATACCCGCATTCCGAAATTTCAATGCGGGTATGTTCCTTCGCAGATCGCTGTAATAAACATATCCTTCCCACAAATCTCCCTCCACCTCTGCGAGTATGTTTTGCCTGCCATCCAGCCGCGCAGATGTTCCAAACTCAATTCGGTGACATGCCACCAGCCGGCCCCCTCCGTCTCGGCACTGTGCGCCGTCGCCACTTCCAGGTTCTGCATCAGCAAGCCATCCCTCAAGCCCGCCAGGTTATCGGCCCACCGCTTCCCGGTGTTTTTGACCGGTTGCATCTGGCGGCGACAGAAGCAATTACGCTTACAACGTTGAGAATAAACCGCATCTTCTTGGAATCGGAGCCATTTTTTAGGCCGTTTGGCAGCTTCTCAACGGTATCCCTAAAACTATTTTTCAAATTGCCAACCTCAAAAACTCCCTTTTCCAGCGTAAAAATCTCCTCCCCAGCCGCTTCCATCAAAAACCTCAAAATGCAAATCGTTACCACCGTGGGAATGACATTTTTTGAAAAGTGTGATTCAATCAATTCGAGGATGAAGAAGGAGAATGGGCAAAGGCAGGGGAGGATCGAATGAGCAACGACAAAATCGCAACAGGGCCATCTCTACCAGCCAAGTCGGGATTCGGCCTGCTGGTCGCCAAGAATGCCGCGGAAAACCCGTGCCGTCAAACCGATACGATCTCCAAGTCAAACCGATACGATCTCCAAAGTTATTCAACCGGTGGCGAGGAGAGCCGGCGCAAGCTCCCCGCAGCCGACGGTGAATAACTTTGGCGCGAAAATGAATTTGCCGCCGGATATGCTTGATGCCGGTCGCAATGCCACGAGCCGTTCACGGTCAAGTCAAACCCACGTTGCGAGCGTCAGACAGGGAACCCCGGTCGGCTCGTGCCGGCTGGCGCCGAGGTCTGAGAGAACATCACCCTACGAGGGTCACCGTATCGGTTGGATCCGGCGCAGCCAGTCAGCGCGGCAGACTGGAGAAACTATGAAAACATTCGCAGAACTGACTCACTTCGCCGGCTTGGACTGGGCGAAGGACCATCCCGATGTCGTGATCGTGGATCGCGTCAATTGCAACAATGGTCGGGACCTTCAGGCGGGCGAAGGACCATCCCGATGTCGTGATCGTGGATCGCGCGGGCCAGATCGTGGCCCAATTCGCATTCCCCCACAGCGCCGAAGGTTGGCAACGATGGCGCCCGTGCGTGCAATCCTATCCCGCGCTCGGGGTGGCGTTGGAAACCAGCAGCGGCCCCGCCGTCGAGCAGTTGCTGGAAAGTGGAGTGACGGTGTTTCCGCTGAACCCCCAAAGCGCCAAATCCTATCGGGAGCGCAAGGCACCCAGCGGCACCAAAACCGACCGACTGGACGCCTGGAGCTTCGCCGACGGGTTGCGCACCGACGGGCATGGGTGGAGACCGCTGGCGCCGCTGGATCCATTGGTGCAGGAGTTGCGTTTGCTCTGCCGGGACGAAGTCGAATTGACGCAGCAGCGCACGGCCCTGGTCAATCAAATCCAACAGGCTTTGAGCGAGTATTATCCCGCCGCGCTGCACGCCTTTGCCGATTGGACAGCGCCTTACACCTGGGAGTTTGTGCGGGCTTTTCCGACTCCGCAGGCCTTGGTCAAGGCGGGCCGGCGCCGCTGGGAGAATTTCCTCCACAGCCACAAGCTCTACCGGCCGCAGACCGTGGACGCGCGCCTGGAGGTTTTTGCCAAAGCCAATGAATTGGCCGCCTCGCCCGGAATCACGCGCGCCAAGAGCCGGTTGGTTCTCACGCTGGCCGCCACGCTCCTGGCGCTCGAAAAGCACTTGGAGCAGTACCGTCAGGCCATCGCCCAACTCTTCGCCGAGCATCCAGATCACCAGTTGTTTGGCTCCCTGCCGGGAGCCGGGGAAAAACTGGCGCCGCGGCTGTTGAGCGAAGTGGGGCAAGACCGCCACCTCTTTGACGATCCGCAAGGGCTGCAATGTGTGGCCGGAACAGCCCCGGTCAGCTCCCAATCCGGCCAGGTGGATCGGGCTCGAATCCGCTGGCATTGCAACAAACACCTGCGCTACGCCGTCCATCTCTGGGCCGATTGCAGCCGGAAATATTGCGCCTGGGCGCAAGCCTACTACCAAGCCCACCGGGAAAAAGGCAACAGCCATGCCTCGGCCCTGCGGCGCTTGGGCAACCGCTGGCTCAAGATCCTTTGGACGATGTGGCAGGAAGGCCAAACCTATGACTCCGAACGGCACGCCCGCAACCAACAAAAACACGGCTCGTGGCTGCTGCAACTGCACCCCGCCAAGGCCTAAATCCCATGCGAACAACTTCACCAAAAAAACGCTTTACAGCCCAGAGAACCTCCCAGTCAAAGCAAAAAACCAGGTTTGACCGCAAAGAAAGCGAATCCTAAGCAATCTGCTTATGATTGGAGAATTCAGACCAAATCACCCAGCCACCACC
>JBEKSF010000242.1:0-4571 GCA_049517295.1 Verrucomicrobiota bacterium | reverse complement strand
GACCAAAAGGACGTAAGGGACCGAAAGGTAAGGCGCGACAAGGCGGAGAATTTGAACAGGAGCGAACAGAGGGAACTGAGAAGGAAAGACTTTGTGGAAGGCGCGAGATTTCCGTGGATAGGACCGAGACATTGAAAACTGGTCATTGAGAATTTGTCATTTGTAATTTTGTGCTCCTGCGTCGTTGCGTCGAAGTCCGCGGCAGGCTCTTGGGAACGCGGAGTGAGGATTGCGGCGACAATGGAGGCCGCCGCGGCGCGGCAAGGGCGGCGGCAGTAGCGGCCCGGAAAACGCTTCCGAGCGATGGGCATATTCGTGCTCACGCGCAGGAGTTGATCACATTTTCACCCAGGCAAAAAACCGACTGGGGGAAAAAACGCACTTTTTTTGAAGATTTATTTTGGCCACGGATCAAGACGCGATTGACAGATATGAGGAAGAGGGAGCACGTTGACGGGAAGCCGGTTATTGACAAGATTAACAAGATGAACATGATTTCCTTGACTATATCGCTGTGAGACTGAGTGGAAAAACGTGGGCGATACTGCTCGTTGGGGCAGGGGCGCTCGCGGGGGCTTGGTATTTATTGCCGCCGCCGCCAAGACCATTGATCGAGCCGCTGCCGCATCCCAACGGATACATCGATTTGATCGCGGCTGGCAACATGGTCGGCAGTAACCTTCCAGATTTGAAAACGGCAACGGTGGAGACGCTTGAGGGTTTCGTTGTGAGCAACCGCGCCGCCTTGGATCGTGCGCGCGTGGGTTTCACCCGGCAATGCCGTGTGCCGACCGAGTATTCATTGGGTTACTTGAATCGCCACATAAACGATCTGGCGGCGGCAAAGCATATAGCTTGGGCACTGGCGGCGGAAGGAAGGCTCGCTGAATTGGAGAATCACCCGGCGGAAGCAGCCACAAACTATTTGACGGTGATGAAACTGGGCGTTGAACTGGACCGCGGCGGAGTTCTCATTGATGCGCTAGTGGCCATTGCCTGCGAGTCCCTCGGAACCAAGCCGCTGGCGAACGAAGTACCGAAGCTAACCGCTGAACAGTCGCGCGCGCTGGCCCGGAATGTGGAGGATTTGACAGCGGCGCGCGAGCCAATGGAGAAGATCGTGGAGCACGAGCATGCGTTCCGCCGAAGCGTCTTAACGGGCATCAGGAACATGATGGGGTTCGTCGTTCTAAGGCGGAGGCTCCGTATCAACGAGCAACAGGTTGTCTCCAAATACTACCAGAACTGCCGGCCGTCTTTGGAATTGCAGGGGAGGCTGGCGGCCCACGCCTTTGAATTGGAAAAGGGGCGGCCGGCAAAGGACTGGAATGATCTGGTTCCGGCGTATCTGGAGCGAATTCCTCTTGACCCCGGCACGACGAACCAACTGCCCTTCGTTTATCGCTAAAGGCGAGTATGGCTGCCGTCGCAGAAGGGCTTGTTTTTGGAATGTTTGCAACCGCACCAGGCGACGGTTTTGGCGGTGTCGATGTCCGTCTTGATGGGGCTGAAGTCGGTGCCTTTGTGGGAACCGTCACAAAACGGTTGAGTGGCGGACCGGCCACAGGCGCACCACCAATAGGCGCCCGGCTCGGTCTTTAGCACAAAAGGTGTTCTGCTTGCAATGATTGGGTCGCTCATGGGTTTTGTGTAGCGCACGTCCAGGAGAGCGGCAAGTTTTTTTGGCTTACGACTTTATCGGGCCATGCACCTGGGCGGCGACTTTTAGGCGCAAGCCGTTCAAGCGGATGAAGCCGGTGGCGTCGTCCTGGTTGTAGGCCTTGGTGGGATCGGCTTCCATGGTGGCGATGTTGGGGTTGTAGAGGCTGACAGGGGACTTGCGGCCAGCGTTGATGATGTTGCCTTTGTAGAGCTTGACGCGGATGGTGCCGGTGACGTTTTTCTGGCTCTCGGCCACCAGGGCCTGCAAGGCGAAACGCTCCGGGGAAAACCAAAAGCCGTAATAGACCAGTTCGCTGTATTTGGGGATGAGGGAGTCGCGCAGGTGCATGACTTCGCGGTCCATGGTGATGGTTTCGATCTGGCGGTGAGCGAAATGGAGGATGGCGCCGCCCGGGGTTTCGTAAACGCCGCGGGATTTCATGCCGACGAAGCGGTTTTCGACCAGGTCCACGCGACCGACGCCGTGTTTGCCGCCCAATTTGTTGAGGGATTTCATCACGGCAAGAGGGTTCATTTGTTTAGTATTGACTGCGACGCAATTGCCCTGTTTGAAATCCAGCGTGAGGTATTCGGGCTTGTCCGGGGCGTCTTCGGGCGAGACGCTGAGTTTGTACATGGCCTTGTGTTCGGGGGCGGAGGCGTCCATCCAGGGGTCCTCCAGGATGCCGGCTTCAAAGGAGATGTGAAGGAGGTTGCGGTCCATGGAATAGGGTTTTTTGGCGGTGGCCTGAACGGGAATGCCTTTTTGGGCGCAGTATTTGATCATTTCGGCGCGGCCGGGGAACTGGTCACGGAAGGCGGGGTCGCGCCAGGGGGCGATGACGCGCAAATCCGGTGCGAGTGCGGCGGCGGTGAGTTCGAAGCGGACCTGGTCGTTGCCTTTGCCGGTGGCGCCGTGAGCGACGGCATCGGCCTTTTCGCGGCGGGCGATTTCGATCATGCGTTTGGCAATGAGGGGGCGGGCGATGCTGGTGCCCAGGAGGTATTGGTTTTCATAGACGGCGCCCGCCTGCATGAGGGGGAAGATGAAGTCGCGGGCGAACTCCTCCTGGAGGTCGTCAATAAAAAGTTTGGAGGCGCCGGTTTTGAGGGCCTTTTTTTCCAGGCCCTTGAGTTCGTCCTCCTGGCCGATGTCGGCGCAGAAGGCGATCATATCGGCGTGATATTTGTCCTTGATCCAGGAGAGCAGCACCGAGGTGTCGAGGCCGCCCGAGTAAGCCAAAACAATTTTCATCGTGGGGGAAGAGATTACGGTTGTGGGTTGCAAGAGCAAAGAGGAAAGTTGTTGAAAGATTGGAGTTGAAAGGCTTGGCGGTTTGGATAAGGATGCGGGCTGTCGCCAATGAGAAGGGTTTTTAGATCGCGGGATGGACATTGCAAGGCTGCGTGCGGACGGTTCGCTCCGCGGCAGACCTCATTTAGAATGAAAGTATGAACGCATTGAAAACGCCCGCTGTCACATCGGTTTTCTTCCGTATGGCCAGAGGCGGGCTGGCGGTGGCAGTTGCAGCGCTGTGCCTGGCCGGCGCGCGGGAGTCGTGGGCACAAACTTTTAGCGTCGGCACCATATTGGTCGATGCCAGCCGGATCAAGGGGAACGAGACGGACCCTGCCATAGCGATCAACCCGCTGAATCGGAACAACCTGTTCATAGCGGCGGCGGAGGACGGGAAGGCGCCGGGACTATTTGTGGGGATATCGTCGAATCTGGGGGCCAGTTGGGCCACCAGTATCATCGCCACCAACAAGGACACGCAGGGGCTGCCGCCGGCTTACGGGCTGCCGTCCGTGGCGTGGGATGTGTATGGCAATCTGTTTGTGGCCTACCTGCCGGCGAGCTTTGAAGGAGTGGCGGTGGCGGTGAGCACCAATGGCGGGAAGACCTTTGCCACGGTGACCAATCTGGCGGCGCTGGACGCGACGGACCAACCGCGGATCACGACGCCCGCCGGCGGGGCGGGGGCGGGGACGGTGTGGGTGGTGTACAAGGATTACACGCTGCCGGGCACACCGCTGGTGGCGCAAGGATTGGCATCGACGGGGTTGGGAACCAACGGGAGGTTCGGGCCGGTGGAAATGGTTCCCGATTCGGCCGATGGAGGTTTTGCGGACATAGCAGCCGGGCCGGCGGGGCAGGTGATGGTTGCGTTTCAAAACAACATCAACAGCCCTGACCAGTCGGCGATATTCGTAACAGTCAACACCAATGAAGTGACGACCAACGGGATGGGGACGAACGACTTTCCCGCGCCGGTGGCGGTGGTGTCGGACGCGATCGGCGGGTCCACATACGTTGGGGCGGAGCAGACGGGAATCGGGATTAACGCGGGGGCGGGATTGGGGTGGGACAGTTACGAGTATGGCATCAATTATGGGACGGCGTACCTGGTTTACACGGCGGTGGGATCGAACGGATTTCTGGTAATCAACATGTGCCATTCGACGGACGGCGGAGTGACGTGGAGCCCGGAGACGGCGGTGGATGACGACGCGGCGAGCGGGAGCGCCGATCATTTTTACCCGCGTATGGCGGTGGATCCGAGCACGGGGATCATCGGGTGCGTTTGGTATGACTGCCGCAACGATCAGGGGGGCGGATCGAAGAAGATTGTTGTAACGACCAATTCCACGCTAACGCTGAAGAACTTGATGGTGACGAACATCGTACAAAACACCAATTACCCGACATCGAATTTGAGCATAGGATACACGTGGACGGACTTGACTGGGGGTGGAACGAACCTGCAGATCGAGCTGTTCGGCAATGACATCAACGGGATACTGGTGACCAACGATAAAGCAAACAACATATATCTTTACGGGGGCAAGGTGACGAACTTCGCCTTGAGCGTGGAGGGGTCGAGCACGAACTTCACGGACACGATCCA
>JBEKSF010000241.1:0-4660 GCA_049517295.1 Verrucomicrobiota bacterium | reverse complement strand
GATGGGCCGCGCACCAGCATGGTGACCTGGCGTGCGAATTTGGAAAAATACATGGCGGCCTGGCCCGCCGAGTTGGCCCCGCCCACAATGTATATATCGCCGTCCCGATAAGAAAAGGCCTCAGACATGGGCGCATAATAGTAAACGCCCGCACCTTGGAGTCTTTCCAACCCCGGCACCTCCAGGTTCCTAAAGGCAATTCCTGTGGCAATAAGGAGTGCCCGGCAGCCAACCTCCGCCCCGTCTTCAAGGCTCAGCAGGCGGGTGGGACCTTGGACCCGGACGCTCTTGACCTCTTGCGGAGCGAGAATCTCCACGCCAAAGCGCCGCGCCTGGGCGATGGCACGCCGCGCCAGGTCCCCGCCACTGAGACCCACGGGAAAACCAAGATAATTTTCAATCCGAGAACTGCGTCCGGCTTGCCCGCCAGGGGCCTCTCTTTCTATGAGTAATGTGTGCAATCCATCCGCGGCGCCGTAAACGGCCGCGGCCAAGCCGGCCGGCCCCGCGCCAACAACCACCAAGTCGTAAAATGGAAATTCCGCTTTTGTTTTCAATCCCAGTTTGCGCGCCACCTCGGTAATGGTCGGGTTGCCCAGGAACGATCCGTCTGGCAACACCACGATCGGCAGCGCCGCCGCGTCGGCTCCCGTGGAGTTGAGAAGCTGCTTCGCCGTCTCATCCGTTTCGACATTGAGCCATTGGTGTGGTACAAAATTGCGCCCGAGAAAATCGCGGATTTCGTTGGAGCGGGGAGACCACCGGTTCCCGATGACGCGCACTCCTTCAAAAACCGGATGATACCCAGCCTGCCAATCATCGAGCAAATCATCCACCACTCCATAAAGCCGTTCCTCGGGCGGATCCCATGGTTTCATCAGATAGTGGTCGATATGGACGCTGTTGATGGCGCGAATGGCGGCGTCGGTGTCCGCGTAAGCCGTCAACAGGGCGCGTTTGGCTTCCGGGTAAAACTCAATGGCTTTTTCAAGGAACCCAACCCCCGACATGCCCGGCATTCTTTGGTCCACCAGAAACAGCGCCACCGGATCATTGCGCAGCTTCAGTTGTTTCACCCCTTCGAGGGCGGATGCGCCAGAATCCGCGGAAATGACCTTGTAGCGGTCGCCATAGTGGCGGCGCAGATCACGTTCGACGGCTCGCAGGACGTCTGGGTCGTCGTCCACTGTCCAGATTACAGGTTTAGGCATAATCTTGTTTCCTGCTTTTCATTCGGTTTGTTGACGGATTCGGGTTTCGTTGCATCCCGCGCCGCGCAAACACATCCTGCGTGCGTCGGACACAGGAGTCCGGCTCCAGGGAGATGCGGCAGAGCAGACCCAACACACGGTGGCCGTAACGGTGCCGCGGAAAAAACCAAATCATGGACCCTCACTCCCGGTTGCGGCAACGCGCTCGAAGCGGCGGATTTTCAGGGAGGCGGAGTTCGTGTTGGATTCGTCGTGCCAGCCTCCGCCAAGGGCTTTGTAGAGAGCGACCACCGCGAGCATTTCGTCGCGCCGGGTGCGGGCCAAATCCAACTCCGCGGGGAAGAGCTGTTGCTGCGCCTCAAGCACCTCGTAATAGCTGGCCTTGCCGGCGAGATACCGCTCCGTGGATAGCCGTACCGATTTGTCCAGCGCCGTCACTTCGCGCGCCTGCTCCTCGTGAATTTCTCCCAATCTCTCCCGCGAGATCAAGGCGTCGGACACTTCGCGAAAGGCGTTGAGCGCACTTTGCTGATAGCGGAGCCGGGCTTCGTCCCGGGCCGCTTTGGCTTGCCGGTATTGTCCCACCAACCGCCCGCCCTCGAAAAGCGGGCCGGTCCCTTCCGCGGCCACACCCCACGCATTGGCGCCGCCCAGGGTAAAGGCCGACAATTCAGGACTGATTTTTCCGAGGAACGCGGTCAAACCAATCTTGGGAAAAAACTCCGCCACTGACTCACCGACTTGCGCATTGGCGGAACGGAGCAGTTGCTCCGTTTCGCGCAAATCCGGCCGGCGTTCCAGCAAGGCGGACGGCAAACCCGCCGGAACTTCCGGCGGCAACCCCGCGGAGGGCAGTTTGGTCCGGTGGATTGGTCCAGGATTGCAACCCAGCAAAACGCAAAGCTCGTTTTCTGTGTGGGAAATCTGTTCCAGGACCAATGGCGTCGCGGACGCCGCGTCCGCCAAAGCAGCTTCGGCGCGGGATGCTTCCAGCTCCGTCGCCGTGCCGCCTTCGAGGCGCTGTGTGAAAATCTTCAAGCTTTCGCCAAACGAATTGGTCGTGCGTTGGACGATCTCCAACTCCTGATCCAACTCCAGCAAGCGGAAGTAATCCGAAGCGACTTCACTCAACAGGCTCAGCCTGACGCCGCGCCGCGCTTCCTCCGATGCCAAAAACTGCGCGCGGGCGGATTCGTTGAGCCGGCGAACGCGGCCCCATATATCCACTTCCCAGAACGTGTTGAGTGTGGCAACCGCTGAACTGGCGGTTTGCGCGTTGTTCGGGAAAGCCGAGCCGAACAAATCGTTCTGCCCGCGGCTGACCGTGCCATTGTACTCCAGGTTGGGAACGAACCGCGCTCTGGCCTGCATGGCGGAGGACCGGGCCTGTTCCACCCGGGTCACGGCAATTCGCAGATCATAATTATTCGTCAAGGCTTCCCGGACCAGCGCCTGCAACGTGTTGTCCCTATAAACCTGCCACCAGTTCAGATCGGCAAATGAACTGTTGGTGGGTGCATTGTCGTCACGATAGGCAGAGGGCGAAGTTACCGTGGGCCGCTTGTAGTTGGGACCGACGGCACAACCAGCAATCACAGCCCCCAGAATCGCGAGGACGAAACAAGCACGTGGGCGGTTTATAGTTCGTTGGAAGTTCACGAAAGCTGTTCTCCGACCACCGCGCCGCCTGAACTTGCGGCGGTTTGCGCCTCCTTTTTCCGGCAGCGGTTTGCCAGCTTTTCCACCACATAGAAGGTCACAGGAATCAAGCAGACCGCAACGCAGGTGGCAGCGAGCATGCCGCCGATGACCACCGTGCCGAGCACGCGCCGCGAAACAGCCCCCGCCCCGGTGGCGAACCACAATGGGGTGGATCCGAGAATGAAAGCGAAGGAAGTCATCAGGATCGGGCGCAGGCGAAGACGGGCGCCAGTCAGGGCAGCTTCTATCAGCGGCTTGCCCTTCTCGTATTCCAGGCGGGCGAACTCAACAATCAGGATGGCGTTCTTGGCCGCCAGCCCGATGAGCATGACCAACCCGATCTGCGCATAGACATTGTTCACCATCTGCCGCGAGAGCAGGGCGGCGAAAGCACCCAGGACGGCGATGGGCGTGCCGAGCAACACACTGAAAGGCAGCGTCCAGCTTTCATAAAGGGCAGCCAGGATCAAAAAGACAAAAAGGAAAGAGAGAGCGAATATCGCCGCCGGCGAAACGCCCTGGGCCGCCTTTTGCTCCTGAAACGACATGCCTATGTAGTCGTAACCCATCTCCGAAGGCATCGTCTGGGCAAATACTTCCTCCAGAGCCTTGGTGGCCTGGTCGGAACTATAACCGGGCGCCGCCGTGCCGTTGAGCTGCGCGGAACGAAACAGATTGTAGCGCATGGTGAATTCCGGCCCGGCAATGGACTTGGTGGAGGTCAGCGATGACATGGGAATTGATTCGCCATCATGATTGCGCACGTAAAACAGGCCCAGGTATTCTTCGCGCGTCCGGTAGGCGCCTTCGGCTTCAATATAGACCTGCCACTGCCGCCCAAACCGGTTGAAATAGTTGACAAAATACCCGCCCATGAATGTTTGCAGAGTCTTATAGACCTCCGACAGGTCCACTCCCTGCTTCAGGACCCGATCCCGATCCACCGCAACGCCCACTTGTGGCACGGCCGGCAAAAACGTGGTGTTGATGCTGGCAATTTCGGGGCGCTTCCGCGCCGCTTCCATAAACTTGGCGACGTTGGCGGCGAGAAATGGAATGTCGTTTCCGGCCCGGTCCTCGAGAACCATGGTGAACCCGCCAGCCGTCCCGACCCCTGCGATGGCGGGCGGCGGGAAGGCGAAGGCAATCGCTTCGGGAAAGCGGGACAGCTTGCGACCCAGGCTTGCCTTGATGGCTTGATAACTTTCGTCCGGCCTGGTTCGTTTGCCCCAGTCCTTCAGGCTGACCCAAAAAGTGGCGCTGTAAGTGTTGCGCGTAAAACTCAGAAGATTGAAACCGGCCACTGTCGTGCAACTCTCGACTCCCGGCGTGGCCAGAACCATGTCCTCAACCTTCTTGCAAGCAGCCACAGTGCGGTCCATGGAAGCGGCGAAGGGGAGTTGGACGCTGACGTAGAGGAAACCCTGGTCCTCTTCCGGCAGGAAGGCGGTCGGGAGCGTTTTGCCAGACCAGACAGCCGCCAGGGCCACGAGGCCAAGGAGCAACAGGCTGAAGGCGGATTTGCGGATCAAGGCCCGGCAAACCCCGACGTATCTGTCCGTCAGCCGGCCATAGCCGCGATTGAACAAGTTAAAAAACCAACCCAGCGGCCCTTTCGTCCCTTGCTTTGGCCGCAGGAGCAGCGCGGACAAGGCCGGACTGAGGGTCAGCGCATTGAAGGCTGAGAGGAGCACGGAGATGGCGATGGTCACGGCAAATTGTTGATAGAGCCGCCCCGTAATGCCGGG
>JBEKSF010000240.1:0-5662 GCA_049517295.1 Verrucomicrobiota bacterium | reverse complement strand
CTTGGTTTTGAAGAAATTGAGAAAGTCGCGCGGTTTCATTGCTGGCCTCTGGGTGGATAGATGGGATGCACGGGAGCATTGGTGACGATGACAACGGGCGGTGGCGGTGACAGCCGGTTCACCAGCACAGTGAATTGGTTTTTCAACGACAACTCATTGCGCCCGCCGTCCGGCGTGCCGGTGACGGCGAAATAAACGATGCTCCGCCCTTTGGATGGCACGGAGCCATCCGCGGCGCTGATGGATTGGGGATAAAGCCGGTTGCCTGCCCGCAATGCGAAACTATCAGGCTGATAAATCAGCGGGGCATCGGATTTATTGGTGATGCCGGCGCGAAAGACCAGGGTGTCCTCGGCGTTGAACCGGAACGCCTGTTCAATCTGGATTTCATAATCGTCAAAATCGCTGACCAGCGGCTTGCCGTCGTAGGAGGTGAACCCGACGTCGGCGACGCTTTCCGGCTGTTGCGCCTTGAGCAACGGAAACGCCTTGGCTTTGTCGAGCAGCGCCAGGAGTTTTAGCGGACTGACTTCGGGCGCGCGGCCAACGCCTTCCTCCTCCGGCGTTGGCGGCGCTTCCATGTTGAGCGACAGGACGGGGACATCACTCTCCAATAGTTCGAAGACGTAGGTGTGGTTGTTCCAGCGGATGTTGAGATTGGCGGACGCTTTGGGCAAAAGCGCACGCACGGAAAGAAACGCCGAGCCTTTGGTGTGGGCGAGTTGAAACAGCCCCGGCATTTTTCCGTCCACAGTGACACTCACCCCGTCAATGGCGGTGATGGCGCTTGGAAAACTGATCGTGGTGACGCGGTTGGACGCAACCGGCACTATGGTTAATACGTTCTCATCCAGGAAATCTTTCAAAATTTCTTTGGATGGTTGCGCCCAGGCAACCAACGCGGTAAGCAGGAACAGGCTAGTGAACGCCCGGTCCTGAAAGATGCCGCTGCGGATGATCTGGCCGGTGACGGCGGCCAGCACCTCATTTTCGCGCGTGGCCAGAATGTCTATGCGGCCAATCTCAACTTTCTGGTGCAACTGCTTGGCGCGAAATTCAACCGACTCCTGGATGCGCTCATCCTGCGCCTTGCCCAGGGCCGGTTTGAGAAACAGCAATTTGAGCAGGTCGGGATTGTCGAAGTCCTTGGGGTTGCGTTCGAGGAAAGCCAGGGTTGCCAGTTCGGCCTGCTGGACGTGCAACTCCTTGGCCTCCGAAAACTGAAGCAGCGGACTCAAGTAATACGTTCCGGCGGGATCAATGATGACGACGCGCTCGCGCTGTTTGAACTGCGATACGATGTGGTAGCGGTCAATGGCCGAAAGGAACAAAACGGCGACGGTGAATAAAAACCAGAACCACGGCAGCCGGTCGCGCAGCACCAGCAGTCTCCCGAAATCAAAACCCTTCTGCTCGGGGTGCTTCCGCACGGGCATCGTTGATGTCGAACCGGGATGGGTTGAAGTGGCAGGGTCCATAGGTCAGTAATAATTGGGTTTGGATTTGGCGATGAGTTCGCGGACGGCCTTGTTGCCGGTGATGTCGTCGCCGGGCCGGCCGCGCGCGGAGCGCGGGGGCAGACCGGAACCGGCGATGATGATGGCTCCGGCGCTGCCCATGTTGGCGGCGGTGGACATGGCGCTTAACAACGCCGCCATGCCCGCCGCGCCGGCGGTAACCAGAGGCAGGCCGGCGGTGGAAGCGGTCGCGGCTGCGCCCGCCGTGGTGGCTGCCGTCTGGATGAAACTGCTCGCGCCGCCCGAAAGCAACTGGCTGCCGGCCTGAGCGCCGCTGGAAATGACGTGCTGGATGATGATGGGAGCGGCGACAGTGCTGAAAATGATCCAAAAGGCAACTACCGCGACGCCGATGGTTTTTTGCAGGTCGGGCAGCGTGGAAGTCGGGTCAATGTATTCAAAGCTGGGGTCGGTCATGAAATCGAGGATGCCCTGCGTGATGAGCGCGGCGACGGCCCAACCCAATGGCCAGAGGAGAACGCCAACGAGATTCAAGAGATAACGGCTGCCGATGTGCTTCAAAGCCGGAATTGCCATGAAACCGATCAAGAGCGGCGAAAGCGCGTAGCCCAGGTTGAGAATGATTTTCTGGAAGATGTAGCCCCAGAACATCATCAGCGAAGCCAGTTGGCCAACCAGCCAGAGGACGGCGGAGATGATGAGATCGGTGGTGAAGTTGTGAAGCTGTGACATGACATTCCACCAGGACGATTGCGTGGCCGGGTCGCGCTTGATGATCAGCAGTTGATTGAACTGCTGATAGACGTTGGCCGGATCAACGCCCAGGCCGGAGAGAATGGAGTTTTGCAACAAGCTTTGGATTTGATTTCCCCAGGCGGGCAGAAAGACGAGCAGCGACGTGAGCAACAGGAGGCGCGACAACAATTGCAACAGCGCCTTGTGGGTGAATCCGTGAGCGACGGTCACGATGATGCCCGTGACAAAAAGCGCGAAGGCCACGCTCAACAGCAGGGTGTGCAAGTCAGAGCACTTGGCGAGAAACGTCGGGAAGATGCTGTCGAACGTGGCCATGATGAATGAAGCGTTGGAAGGTTACGGGGTGGGAAATACGGTCGGCTCGTTGAACAACTGGAACTTTGCCGTGTAGTTGCTAACCGCCTCCGTGAACTCGGCGTTTTGCTGTTCGGTCAATGCCTGGATCTGTTTTTGCTGGTCGTTCCGGTTCTGGATGTCCTGCACCATGGCGGATGCCGCTGCCTGATTCACCTCGTCGTCGGTACTGGCCAGGTCGCCGTTCAGACTGGTGAGAACACCGTGCAACTTCTGGACTTCGGCATCCGTGGTGGCGTTCTGGAGTTGCTCGGTCGTCTGCGCGATCTGGCCCTTGATGGTCGCGCGCCGTTGCGCCGCGTTGTCGGCGACCGTGACGTAGTTGTTCGCCGTGTTATTTATTGCCGCATACGGTTTGTATTGGTCGGCGGGCCGCTGGATGGTCTGGCCGCCGGGCGTCCGGAAGCTGACGCCCACCGTCGCGTAGATGCCCGAATCGTTGTAGGTCAGGGCGTGGCTGCCGTCGGCGTTGCCAACCAGATTTTCGAGGTTTTGGCCCGGCTCAAGGCTCTTCAAATCGGCGTCCAATGGCGCAACCATTGACAGCACGACTTGGGACGGGTTGCCGAACAGGAATTCATAATTCTTGAACTCGCTCAACTGGTCGCCGAGCGTTTGGATCTGCTGCACCTCGTTATCAATCATCTCGGCGTATTCGGCGAGGTTCTCGGCTTCATCCAATATCTGTTCGATGTTCACCGTCGGGTCATAGACGACCCACTGCGCGCGGGCGGAGAACGCCAGCGACAGGACGACCAGGGTTAGGACGATTAGTTTTTTCATATTTGTTCCTTTCTCTTTTTGTGGTTTAGGTGGGTAAAGGCTCCGCCTGCATTGGCAGGCAGCACGCTACTCTTCGATGCGAAGCAATTGGGTGGTGGGTTGGAAAATCACGCCGTCAATGACTTGTTCGGGCAGATGCACTTCGTAGAGCCGGACACGGCCTTCGCTGCCCGCCTTGGCCTGTTGCATGGAAACGTAGAGCCAGTATTGCTGCTTGACGGCGTCGCTGCGGCCCTTGTCGTAGCCGTCCTGATAAGATTTGTCGTTCTGTTTGCTGTTGGCGTAGTGAAGTCCTTCACCAAGCAGGACACCGCCCGCCGCGCCGCCCGCAATGGCGGCGGGATTGCCTTTGGCAAGAACCCCGCCGAGGGCTGCGCCGCCTGCGCCCAACGCCACATCCGTGACGGGTCGGGTGACAGCGGCGCAGCCCGTGAACAGACACACGACACAGGCAAAGGGAATGAACCGGGTGAGTAATGACATTTTCATGGGTGGTTTTGGTTATGGGTTGGCGTGGGCGATGATGCCCTCGACGATGTTGGGACTTTTACGAAGTTCGCGGGCGCGTTTGTCGAAGTGTTCGCCGCTGGACGAACTGCAATAAAGCATCTCGCGCGACGAAACGTTGTGAACCGTACCGCAAAGATTCCTGCCGGAATCGGTGTGAAAATAAGTGAATGGCGAATACTTCTGGCCCGATTGATGGTCGGGCAGCGGGTAATTCATGATGGCGTGCTTGGTGACTTCGGGCAGGGCGATGTCCTGCGCCATGTCCTCCAGGTCCGCGCGGTCGTTCTGGCGCATGATGAAAAACTGGCGGCTGTTGCCGAACACGGCGGAGCGGATGCGCGATTGTTTGAAGCGCGCATATTGCTGCACGATGGAGATGTTCCAGCAATTGAACTTGCGAAGCTGGGCGTAGGATTCCTGAACGATTTCCTGTCCGCCGGGGATGTCGAGGAAGCGGGCGACCTCCTCATACACGTTGCGTTTCCGCAATGCGCGCGGCAGCGTGATGATATGCTTGCGCGCATGGTTCGTGATGAGGAAGCCAGCCGCCGCTTTCAGCTCCTTGGCGGATTCCGGGATGTAACCCAGTTCAAAGTGGGCGATTTTTCCAGTGAGCGACAAATTACTCGTGCCGTCGAACAGGCAGCCGTAGTTGCCGTCCCGGCACCACGGCAGAATCAGGGTGGCGATTTCGATGATCTGTTCGCGTTCCGAACCCACCGGGTCGAGCATCATCAACTCTTGAAGCATCCGATGCGTCGGAAATTCCTCCGGTGTGAAGTGGGCGAAAGCGAGATTGCGGACTTCGCGGCTGGTCTTGGGTTCTTTCAAGAACCGGAGCACGTCGCCTTCGTTAAACGCGGCGAGATACTCCATTGCCTCGGTGAGGTGGCTGGCCTTCCAGTCTCGGAAGTCCGCAAAAGTTTCCAAAGTCGTTGCGCCCGGCGGCATCCGCTCGGCGCGGAATTTCTGCAACGCCAGTGCGTGCCGGGCAATGTCGAGCAACTGGTCGTGCCGTTTCTTCTGCCAATCCTGAAACGAGTCCTCGTAAAGCAGGTTGAGATATTTGGCGATCTGCGCTTGCCGCAGCATTTGTTTGTCCTCCTGACTCGATGTGCCAATCATGCGAGCGACAAGCGCAGTCGCGGCCGAAAGATGGTCGGGTGTGAGCGGCAGTCCCTTGGTGTCGAGATAATTGATGGTCAGATCGCCGTCGGGATGAATGACGATGGGCCGCGCGCCCTCCTCCACCGTCTGCGTGTAGATGCCGTAACTCAACCCCTCCTCAATGATGACGGTGTAGGCGAAGTAACCTTCCGTTTGCGAGAGGAGGTCACAAACGGTCACGGATTTGCCCGCGCCCGACATTCCCAACAACACGGCGTGCTGGGGCGATTTATTGTCCGTGGAACCGGAAAACGTTTCGATGCCGATGAGATTGTTCGCGGGACCGTCATAGATGGCCTCGGCGGTTTTGAGATGGCCGGTGAACGTGCTGGTGATGGGAAGCATGTCAGCCAGGTAACGGTGTTCGGAATAGAGCTTGCGATGTTCGTAACGGCCCCACGTCCAGCCCGGCCAGGTCTGGAAGAAAATGTTTTTGGACGTGCTGGGCAGGTTGCTCTCGAAATACTGCGCCGAGTTCATCGAATTGATGGCGTTCTTGATGGCGCCGGCCTTGGCGTTGAGGCCGTCCTTTGATTTGTCCCAAACCCGGATGACAAAAAGCGCGTTGAACGGAATGGTCTGCCCCTGCATCAGCGCGGCGATTTTCTTTTGCT
>JBEKSF010000239.1:0-4787 GCA_049517295.1 Verrucomicrobiota bacterium | reverse complement strand
TACCACGCTCGTCGCGAGGCGCTGGCGAAGAAAACTGAAGGAGTTGTAGTTCTGTTCGCTCGCGTTCCATGTGAGATCAGCGTCATACCTGCCGGTGAGGCCGGTCTGATCAATTACGGGCGTTTTCAAATATTGTTCGAGGGAAAATGCCAGGTTGGAAACGGGTTCGTTTCTTATTTCGAATCGTCCCGCGGAAGTGTCGTTGAGATTGACTGAACTTGGGTCTGCGGCGGGTTTGAGCCCCAGAGCATTCTGTTTTGCCACCTTGAGAATCAAAACGTCTGCGTCACGCATTTCCTTTCTTCCCACCAGGCCGAATTTTTCCGTAATCGCGGCCTGCAACGCTTTCAGTTGGTGGTCAGGGAGGCTCACAATGTAGTCATATGTGCCCGTCGGCAGCTTCCCAGAATAAATAATGCGCGGCTCCCGTATTTGATACGCGTTCTGCAAAAGCCTGCCCACGGACTTGTTAAATGCCATCTGTTTGATGCCATCTGAACTTGTTAAAGCCCTTGAGATCCATGCTGTGCCGAATCCTTGGTCGAGTTTCGCCGGCCGGATGGAGACAATGGGCGGCGCGGTATCCAATTGCTGCGTATCAGGGGCGGTAATGTGGCGCCAGACGGCCTCCTCGCGGTAGTGTGCCATTTCCATCACGGTGATAGTGGTGGTGCCCCCTGCGCCGAGCAGAACGGCAGCGCCGCCGATGATTGCTGTTTTTGCCTTGGTCCAGGCCATGATTTTCAATGCTCCCTTGACGAGGGTTAAAGTGGAACCGGTGGCCGTTGCGCCTTTGGCAACCGCCACGGCGGTCACGGAATTTGTCAGCGCCACCGGCGCGGCTTGAACGGAATGGGCCGAAATCGCCCCTGCGGTGATGGCCGATGTCGAGACCACTCCGCATTTGGAAAAATAGCGATGCAGCTTTTCCAAAGCGCGGCTCACCCGTTTCTTAGCGGCATCTTCATTCGCGCCCAGGGCGGCGCCCACTTCACTCAGAGTACGGCCTTCAAAGAATCGCAGCAACAGCGCGTCGCGGTCGGTTTGGCCGAGCCGCAGCATTCCCTCCTCCAGGAGCGGGGACAATTGTTCCCAGACGGCATCGGGTTGGTCACTCTGAAGTATGGATTGCATATAGGCTTCCTGTTCGCGCGCGCGCCGGCGCTGTTCCTTCTTGCGGGCCGCGTTTGAGACGTAGCAGGCGGTGCGATAAAGCCAGCCGGTGAGAATGGTCTTTTCGTGCAGCGACCCTGCCTTTCGCGCCAGAATGATGAACACAGCCTGCGTGATTTCCTCGGCCAGTTGCGGGTCGCGCACCTGCCGCAAAGCCGCCGAGTAAACCAGATTGGCATGGCGTGAAACCAGCTCGGCAAAGGCGCTCTCGGACTGCTGAGCGGCGTATTGCCGGGCCAACTCCATGTCATCGGTTGCCATTCATATAATCATGCACGCCCGGAGGCAAAAAGGGACAAAGAATTTGCAGGTTTAACCGGTAGATTTGACGCTAAACCAGAGCACGGGATACCGCCGAACACTTTGAAGGCTGCGCACATTAACTGGCCGGCCGGAAATCCACACAGAAATTGATGACCTTTCCAAAATCCAGAATGAACGTCAGGCCCAGCCGCCTGTATTCCAATTGCTCCTGCCCGTCGCCCCACGGCTGGCCGGTCGTCGGCTTGCCGAACTCCTTGATGACGTCTGCGCGGCTTGATTCCATTCCGACACCGCCTTTGGTGCGCCCCTTGAATCGCTTGACCCCGGGATACTTCAGCATCGAGTCTCCGCAAAAGATCACCATAACACCTTTCCTGGTCAGGCCGACGGACATTCCGAGCGTCTTGTCATAGACCATGATTTTGCCCTGCCACCTTTCCGGCTTGCCCAGGACCGCTTCGACTTCATTCGTGGTCATTCCCTTTCGCACTTTGCCAACGCTTTGGCCCGGCACGATGAGGATCGGCTCTTCCGACCGGGTTGGCAAAGGGTTCGTATTCACACCGCTACCGGAAGCAGCGGCGATCATTACACCTGCGACAAACGAAATCGTCGCCCCAAGCCAGACTGTGAACTTAATGATCATCCAGGTCATTACTGCTTGATGCAATAAAACCTCTGATTCTCTTGTGGATTGATGCTCAGAACATTCGTGGCTGTCCCGCTGGCCGAAAAGGAGTTGGTGACGATGACCGACCAATTCGCCAATGGCAGCGTGAGGTTCGTAGTGGACAGCACGTAGAAGGTCCCGCCAGCGACACCGTTAGTGACGGTGATGGAGAGCTGCGTGCCCGAGAAGACTAGCGAGGAGATACTGGGCGGCACGGTTGCGCTGCGGGGGCCAAAACGAACACCGTGGAGCACTTTGTTGAAAGGGCCGGCATTGACGAGCGCCATGGCCGTGGAAGACGGGCCGTTGTCAACCATCGAGCTCAAGATGGATGCGGTATCGGTGGTAAAGAGCGCCGCCCCCAACACGTTGCTGCCCCATTGGGTGATGCCGGCGGGAAAGGAAACCGCCAACCCCAGGGCGCCATTGGTTTGATCCACTGGCAAGGTATAACTAAAAACATAACCGCCTCCGGAAGAATTAGTGTCCCAGCGCTGAATGCCTCCGCCTTTTAGGGTTGATTGGGTGAAGACACCGCTGTCGGCAATATAAATTGTCTGGCCATCCGGGCTGATGGCAAAATCGTTGGGGTGGCCGCCCTCGTTCAACAGCAGCGTTGCCGTCGCGGAGCCAAAGGACGCTGGTTCCGGTGTTCCGCTGCAAAGATACAGGCCGCTCCCGCTCGTGCCGAACACATCGGAATAGACAAGATTGGTTCCGAAAATCTGTACTGCGTGTGTTCCCGTGAGGCTGGACGTGGAGATGGCGGGAATGCCGCTTCCGTCACGATAAGCTGTGTCTTGTGTGTCCATGCATTTGATGCCGCCCGCCGTTCCCGCCTGCCCCGCTGTCCAAAAATTGGTGCCGTCCAGGGTTACGCAACTGCGTATGCTGTGATTGGCCCCGCTGTTGCCTTTGCTGTTGGCCCCGGTGTAAAGCCCGCCGTTGGTATAGGCGAGCGTGTACTCGCCGGAAGCGTTGACCACGGCCAGACCCCTCCAGTAAGGCCCGCCGTTCGCAGCCGTGGTTACATCCGCACCGCTGAAGGGATAGTTCTCACAGTACGCGCCGAAGGTCAGGAATTGCTGGTTTGGGGAAAGCGTCAACATGCCCGCATTGATATAGTCGTATCCCGTGCCGGGCAACAGCAACGCGGGGCTGCCATAGACGCTTGCGGGGCTGCCCGCGCCATAACTTTCACCCACGCTCTCGTCCGGAATCTGAGTGGTGCTTACGTATGCGCCGTTAGTGGTGTACTGATCGAGGTAAATCGTGTTGCCCGTGGCGCCGCTGAGGGTTTGGACGCCATCGCCCACGCGAAGTACTACGAGATTGTTGGGATGCAGCGGGATCGGTGTGGTGGAAACATTCAGCGTCACGGAATTGGTGACATATATTCCGGAACTGTCCACGACACTGATCTCGTATTGGCCGGAATCGGCCGTTTGAATGTTGGTCAGCACGAGTGAGGCGCTGGTTTGTCCCGCGAGGAGGCTGTTCGACTGATACCATTGATACGAAAGGGTCCCCGTTCCCGAGGCGGAGACCTGAAAAGCCACATGATCGCCGGCTCGCTCGTTAATCACCGGCGGATAAACGAATTGGATGACGGGCGCGGCCGCCGCCGGCCACGCGCCGAGGAGAATCAAGCCGATAAGTGCGGCGAAGGCACTTTCGGACTGATGGGCGGTGTATTCTCGCGCCAATTCCATGTCATAAGTTGCCATATACGTGTAAATGCACGCCCGGAGGCAAAAGGGGACAAAGAAAGTCAGCGACCTCCGGCAAAGCCGGAGGCTTGAAAGCTGGGAGGCGGCAGAGCCGCCCTGCTCCGCTTCTCGGACGTTCCTCGTCAATCTCGGGCATCTCGTGAACTCCGCTCGCAATCCACGCCTCCCGCCCAAGTCGATTCGGTTTCGCCCTGTCCACGAAGTGCGAGTGCCGACCCCGGTTCGCTTCCACCGCGTAACCCTTCTCAAATATCGGCGAGCTACGACTCTATTACGCTGCATCGATGCCATTCCAAATATTCCCGGAACTGTAAAACTTTGGGAGTCTCCCCGGCAAAGCCGGGGGGTTTCCCATTGGACTAAAATCAATCTATGTTAAATCGACACGATCCGTTAAGTGCCTCGGCCCCTGTGGCCGTGGCCGAACCCGCAACCCCCAACCCCGCAACCGCCCCCGTGCAGACGCCTGCCCGGGGCGGCCTCAAAAAGGTCCAGCTTGGCGGTATCGCCAAGAAGAAGGATGACACCAGCACCAAATACCCGGTCTATCCCGATGCGGATGGCTCCGCCGCCGAACTGGCCGCCCGCATCGCTGAGCGCCAGGAACAGTTTGACGCCCTCAAATCCGCGCTGGAGACCGACAAAGCCGAATTGGCCCGGGTCAAAATCCGGCCTTGGTATCTGCGCCACTTCCACCGCAAGACCTCCGTGCCCAGTTCCGTGCTGGTCCACTGGCAGGTCCCGGGCGACCCCCAGGCCGGCACTCCCGACCGGACCGGGACCGTTCGCGTCACCGTCAAGGAGCAGTATTATTCCTTCCCCACCGAGGATGCCTTCGTCCCGATCTTCGGCGATCAGGTCGAGAAATACTTCCGCCAGTCCTTCGAGTTGAAGGTGGATGGGGACAAACTGCCGGGCCAGACCCGCGGCGAAGAGTTCCTGGCGAAGCT
>JBEKSF010000238.1:0-4849 GCA_049517295.1 Verrucomicrobiota bacterium | reverse complement strand
TCATCATCGCGTGCATTGTGAAGACGCGCGAACGCTTCATGGGCGTCGGCCAGGTGCTCACCATGCCGCTGTTCTTTGCGAGCAACGCGATTTACCCCACCGACATCATGCCCGGCTGGCTGAAGACCATTTCGCACCTCAATCCGTTGACCTACGTCGTGGACGCGCTTCGTACCTTCATGCTGGCCGGCAGCACGAGCACCTTCGGCCTGAGTCGCGACTATACGGTCATTCTTCTGACCACGACTCTCCTGGTCCTCATTGGCGCCCGATTATATCCCCGCCTGGCAACGTAAAACGCAACTTAAGAACAGCTACCAAAATCATGAACACTCCGAATCTTTTCACTCCCGTCCGTCTGGGCGCGGTTGAGGCGCCGAACCGCCTCGTGATGGCTCCACTCACGCGGATGCGCGCGGGCGCGGGCCGGGTGCCGACGCCGTTAATGGCTGAGTATTATGCTCAGCGGGCGGCAGCGGGCCTGATAATCACCGAAGCCACGGCGGTTTCCCAGCAAGGCACGGGATGTCCCAACACGCCCGGCATCTACACCGACGAACAAGTCGCCGGTTGGCAGCGGGTTACCGAGGCCGTGCACCAGGCCGGTGGCCGCATTTTTCTTCAGCTCTGGCACATGGGCCGGATCTCTCATCCAAGCTTTCAACCAGGAGGCGGGTTGCCGGTCGCGCCCAGCGCCATCGCCCCGCAGTCCGGCCAAGCTCTGACGGAGATCGGCCCGCAACCTTACGTCACGCCCCGCGCCCTGGAGAAAGAAGAGTTACCGGGCATCGTATCGCAATACGCCGCCGGCGCTCAACGTGCCCAATTGTCCGGCTTTGACGGCGTGGAAATTCACAATGCCAATGGTTATCTACTGGACCAGTTCCTTCGCGATGGTACGAACCACCGCACCGATGCTTACGGTGGCCCAGTGCGCAACCGCTCCCGGCTCACGCTTGAAGTGGCCGAAGCCGTAACGAAGGTGTGGGGCGCGGACCGCGTGGGCATTCGCTTCTCGCCTGGTGGCGTGTTCAACGACATGCGCGATTCGGACCCGCTGGCCACGTTCAGCCACGTGCTTCATGAGTTAAATCGCTTCCAACTCGCCTATGCGCACTTGATCGTGTCCACGGAAGACGACGTGCGTCACGGCGCGGTGCCCGTGCCCCTGGTTGAGCTGCGGCAGGAGTTCCATGGCCCGTTGATTGTTGCCAACGGCTTCAATCGCGCAACGGCGGCACAGGCCTTGGCGGAGGATTTGGCTGATGCGGTGGCGTTTGGGCGGTTGTTCCTTGCCAACCCTGACCTTCCCCAGCGCTTCCGGCTGAACGCCCCGCTCAACACGCCGGACGAGTCGACTTTCTATGGTGGAGGCGAAAAGGGCTATACCGACTATCCGGTGCTCGGGCCCCAGTTCGTGCAACGATAAGGAGAGGCGAAGCATGGAGGCAGCAACCGGAAGAGCGCCTGACCCGGCGAATGTGGATCAATTAGCGATCAACACGATCCGCTTTTTGTCCGTCGATGCGGTGCAAAAGGCCAACAGCGGCCATCCGGGCCTGCCGATGGGGGCCGCGGCAATGGCCTATGTGCTATGGACGCGGTTTCTTCTGCATAATCCGGCCAATCCGCATTGGTTCAATCGGGACCGGTTTGTCCTGTCTGCCGGCCACGGTTCGATGTTGCTCTACAGCCTGTTGCATTTGACGGGCTACGATTTGCCGTTGGAGCAAATCAAACAATTCCGCCAGTGGGGCAGCACCACGCCCGGTCATCCCGAACGTGGCATCACCCCTGGCGTGGAAGTCACCACCGGGCCGCTCGGCCAGGGATTTGGCAATGGTGTGGGCATGGCCATCGCCGAGGCTTATTTCGCGGCGCGCTACAATCGCCCCGGATTCGAGATTATCAATCATTTCACCTATGCGCTGGTCAGCGATGGCGATCTCATGGAGGGCGTAACCGCCGAAGCCGCCTCGCTCGCGGGCCACTTGAAACTCGGCAAGCTCATCTATCTATACGATGACAACCGCATCACCCTCGCGGCTTCGACGCAACTGACTTTCACCGAAGACCACGCCAAGCGATTTTCGGCGTATGGTTGGCACACGCAGTCCGTGAAAGACGGCAACGATGTGGAACTGGTTGACCGCGCCATCCGCGCGGCCCGCCAAGAAACAAAACGTCCCTCGCTGATCCTAGTGCGGACGCACATTGGTTACGGTTCACCCCACAAGCAGGATACCTTCGCCGCTCACGGTTCGCCGTTGGGCCAGGAAGAGGTGAAGTTGACGAAACAGAATCTGGGTTGGCCCGTCGAGCCGCCGTTTCTCGTGCCTAAGGAAGCCGAGCAACACTTTCGCCAGACCGTCGAGCATGGGCGCAAAGCCGAAGCCGAATGGAACGCGAAGTTAGCAGCGTACACGAACGAATTTCCAGAACTTGCGCACGAACTGCGGCAATTGATCAACGGGGAGTTGCCTCAAGGTTGGGAAGTGGACATTCCACAAGTTGCGGCTGATGCCAAAGGCATGGCCACCCGCGTCGCCTCGGGACGGGTGCTGCAAACTCTCAAGTCGAGGCTGGCCGGCCTGATCGGCGGTGCGGCTGATTTGAATCCGTCCACGGATACCGAACTAAAAGAAGCGGGCAATTTTGAAAGCCCGGAAATGGCCGTGGGCGATCTGCAAGGTTCGGCGGGTGGTGGCTGGAGTTATGCGGGCCGCAATTTGCAATTTGGCGTGCGCGAACACGGCATGGGGGCGATCTTGAATGGCTTGGCTGCGCATGGAGGCATTATTCCGTTCGGCGCGACCTTTCTGACATTTTCTGATTACCTGCGCCCGTCGATCCGGCTCGCCGCCCTAATGGAGCTGCAGGTCGTCTATGTGTTCACGCATGACAGCATCGGCATGGGCGAGGACGGCCCAACCCATCAATCCGTGGAGCAGGTCGCGAGTTTGCGAGCGATTCCGCAGCTCATTGTCATCCGTCCCGCTGACGCCAACGAGACCGCAGTGGCGTGGCGCGTGGCGATTGAGACGCGAGACCGTCCGGTAGCCCTGGTCCTGACGCGGCAAAATGTGCCGACGCTCGACCGGAAGCAGTTTGCCGCAGCGGAAGGTCTTCGTCGCGGCGCATACATTCTTGCCGACACGCCCCATGGCAAACCGCGCTTGATCCTGATCGCGAGTGGATCGGAAGTCGGCTTGATCGTGGCGGCGGGACAGAAGTTGCAGGAACAGAACATTCCGGTGCGCCTGGTTTCTATGCCGAGCTGGGAATTGTTTGAGGCCCAATCACAGGAGTATCGCGACTCGGTGTTGCCGCCATCGGCTCACGCGCGTCTTGCGGTGGAAGCGGGGGTAACCCAAGGGTGGCATCGCTATATTGGTGACCGGGGCGATGTCATCGGCATGGATCGCTTTGGCGCTTCGGCGCCTGGGCCCATCGTGATGCGCGAATTCGGCTTCAGTGTGGACAACGTGTGCAAACGGGCGCTGGCTTTGCTCGAAAGGAAAGATGTCTGATTCCATCGCAGCTTTGCCAAGCATGCCGGAACCCATCATGGGGGCCGCCGACCACAGAGGTTCCGAGTTAAAGGAATATCTGGTCAGGATGATGCGCGAATCTGGGCAAGAAGTGGCCGCTTTGGGTAACCGACGGCGGGAGTTAGATGATGATTATTCGGATTTTATCGCGCTATGGGCTCGTGCAGATGGTTGGAGGTCGAAACGAATCGCGCTCCCGCTGCTATTAAACCACCAGGGGGAGATCCCCCAATGGTCGACTCATGGGGCACAGCCTATTCTCGCAGCATGAGAAGCAAACACTTCTCCCCGAGCCAAAACCAAATGCCTGCCAGCGCACCGCGGTCGGCTGCACCTGTGCGCTTACAGCAAAACCAGTGATTAATTTTATGAATGCGACAGCAATACGAGACGACAATGTTTTCGACGCGACAATAAGCGCGGTGATGATTTACGACAAATGTGATTTCGCGGCAAAGGCTAAGGCGATGTTGGAGCGGGTTGCGCATCGGACGGACGAAAGCACGCATTGGAGCGTTAAGCCATGGCGCGCCGACATGCTGAAACTGCCCCCAACGGCCGAAGCGGCGCTGGCGGAAGCGGCGGAAGCGCACCTCATCCTGCTCGCAGTGCGCCAGGTTCAATCCCTTCTGCCCTGGCTGGTGGACTGGCTGGAGCGGTGGGCCAAGTGCAGACAGGTCCAGGAGGCTGCCCTGGCTGTATGGGATGGTGGAAACACCGGCACACCCTCAGCGCGAGCTGAACCCGAATTGTCGCAGTTTACCGGGCGCTATGGCTTGAGCCTTATATTTGGAGACAACCCGCTAATCGAGGACAAGTCCTCGATGTTTGTGCGCGACCTGCACGAACGTGAGGTTTCTTTGACCCCGACGCTCCACCACATCCTGGAACGGACGGTGCATGACTCCTATCAGCATTGGGGCATCAACGAGTGAGCATTGTCATCGTTGTCACCTCGCGGCCAGTGACTTTGACCGCTGAGGCGCGACCGAGGCGGCACGGAAGCCGCGTTGTCCTGGATTCGAGACTTCGGTGCACATCCAAATGAAAAAGCAATTGTGAACAACAACGTCATTGAATTAAACGAAGCGAACTTCGACCGGGAGGTGCTCAACGCCACGCAACCCGTGTTGGTCGAGTTTTGGGCCGGCTGGTCTGATCCGTGCAAGGCCATGGCGCCGACGCTTGAATCCGTCGCTGAGGACAAGGCCGTCCCCGTCAAACTTGCCCGAGTGAACGTGGAGGACCACGAAAACCTGACCGAGCAATACGGCGTGCGGTCCGTGCCGACCTTGCTC
>JBEKSF010000237.1:0-4950 GCA_049517295.1 Verrucomicrobiota bacterium | reverse complement strand
CGCTGGCAATCGGCCCCACGCTGGGCGCGGCATTGGTGGGATTGGAACCATCAGTCGTGTACCACATCTCCGCGTTGGTCGTGATGTCCGACACTGTGAATTGGGCGGCATTGTCGCCGGTAATGACAGGATTGCCGGTGATAAACTGCAATCGGGCCGAAACAATGGCGCTGTTCGGGCTGCCGTCCGCTTTCTCACCGATGGCCTTGATGGTCAGATCCCCAAGGGGAGCCAGGCATGGGGGAATCGTATAGTAGGCTACCTGGCTGGCAGACATTCCGTCCTCATAGCCTACCGGGTCGGAGGCGGAAGCGGAGGTTGGATCAGGAATGCTGCTGCCGGTGGCTCCATAAGTATAGAACGTCTGGCTGCCGTTGGTTCCCTCAATGACAATGGGCACGTCGTTGTTCGCAATAAAGGACGAAACCGGATGAAAAATCGAGGTGTAAGGAACCGGATAGGTCGTGCCTGGAAAGTCCACATACCCGATTGTGGGGGGAAGCACCTGGCAGTGTGGCACCCAGACCACGGCTTGAGCCGAGTTGGTGCTTTCGCCTCCGTCGCTGAGCGCAGAAATGACATAGTAATTAGTCGTTCCGCTTAGGACGCTGGTGTCGGTATAGCTTGTGGAAGCTGTGTTGGCAATGGTTGTGTAGGGTCCGCCGCTGGAAGAAGACCGTTTTACGTTGTAACTGATACTTGGGCAAACCACGGCTGACCAAGTCAAGGTGGCCTGGGCGCAGTTGGTTGCGACGGTCAAGATGGTGGGCGGAAGAGGCAGAGGCGGTGTGGCGCTGACCTGAGCTGAGTTTGGCCCTTGGCCCCCGTCGCTGAGCGCCGAAACGACATAGTAATAAGTCGTCCCGTCGATAACGTTGGTGTCAGTATAACTTGTGGCGGAGGTGTTGGCAAGGATTGCGTACGGTCCGCCGTTGGTGGTGGACCGTTCTACGTTGTAGGCAACGCTTGGGCAGGACACCGCTGACCAGGTCAGGGCAACCTGGCCGTAGTTGGTGATGACGGTCATTATGGTGGGTGGGGGAGGCAGAGGCAGTGTGGCGCTGACTTCAACGGAGTTGGCCCCTTCGCCTCCGACGCCGACCGCCGACACGACATAGTAATAAGTCGTTCCGCTGAAGACGTTGGTGTCGGTATAGCTTGTGGCAGACGTGCTGGCAATAATATTGTTTGTGTAAGGTCCGCCACTGGTCGCGGACCGTTTCACGTTGTAATTGGTTGCGCCAAGAGACGCTGACCAGGTCAGACTAACCTGTCCGCAGTTGGCGACGGCTGTGAGGCCGGCCGGCGGATTAGGCGGAGGCGGGGGAACATCAGAGCCTGTCACCGTGCGGATCAAGTGGTAATAATCTTCGGTGACATAGACGGTGACGGAGTTAGACGAGTTGCCCGCGAGAAGCACGCCGTTGGGCAACCGCGCTTCGACATCGCCCACAGCATCGGGCACGGTGACTTTGCCGTCGTGCCAGCCGGGCCAGAGCCCCGAGCCGGTTAACCAGAGACTGGAACTGACGCCGTAGAGGTTGGTGACGGTGCCGGCGGCATCCACCACTTTGACGCGGTTGTTGCCATAGTCGGCGACGATCAGGATGTTGTTGCCGGCGAGGGCCAAGCCCATGGGCTGGTTAAACATGGCCATGGTCTTGGGGACAGGATTGTTGAGGGTGGCATCCCAGATGTTTTCGTTGTCGCCCGCGCCGTTGAAGCCGGTGTTGGTCGAGATGACGCCGCTGACGGGGTTGATAAGGTAGATGCCGTTGCGGCCCGAGTCGCAGACGGCAATCGTCCCGCTCCCCATGACGACGAGGCCCTGGAGGCAGGCACCGGCGTTGGTCACGATGGCAACAGTGTTTTGGACGCCGGCGGGGGTGATCCGGATCAAGGAGTTGCTGGCGGTCAGGTAAATATTACCCGCGTCATCGAGCGTGATGGCGTTGGCATTGGTCAGCGCGACGGCGTTCGTGCTGAGCAGGTAGCCGTAACAATCGAATTCCACCACCGTCCCGTTCTTGCCGTTGCCGCGATTGAGGACATAGACATTATCCTCGGCGTCCAGGGCCACGCCGACCGGGCTGCTGATTGCGCCAGACGGGGTGAAGCCGGGAATGGGAGCGAACGTGTAGGTGAAGTTGCAATGCGCCGCGGAAGGAGGGGCAAGGTCCACGGCGCGGATCGCGTTATTGTCCCGGTCGGCAACAATGAGATAACCCGCCAGATAACCCCCCGTGCTGTCCGTAGCCAGACCGATGGGCGTGTGAAATTGCGCGTCGGTGGAAGTGATTGGATTGCCTTCGACATAGCCGTAGAAGGGGGAAGGACCCCCGCCGCACAAGGTTCCAACGACCACGCCGTCCGGCACCCCGGCCCTGAGATTGGCGGCAGCCAGCAGGAGCAGCGCCGCCGTCAAAGCGGTTCCGGAAGCCCGCAGGGCTGAGGACGTGTGTTGCGAAGCCCGCCAGGGGTTCTTGAGAATGGTGCTTTTCATAGAATCTGAACAGGTGTCAATGCGCGCGCGCAGTTGCGGTTAGCTTCAGTTATTGGCCGGGATTTTGGACGTTGCCCCTGGCTGCATGAAGCTGTCGTCAAAGGACGCATCCTGGGACGCGGCCTTTTTGCTCCAGTCCTTGGGTTGGCCACTGTCCCAGGCGGACCAGTCCTTGTCCACCGAGTCCGACTTGGGCGGGCGCGTCTTAAGGAAGTCGGTCTTCGTCGGCTGGAAGTCTTCATCTTGAACAATCGTGGGCGTGATGAAGATGAGGAGGTTCTGTTTATTCCGCTGTTTTGAATCCGACCGGAAGAGGTATCCGAGGACTGGGATGTCGCCCAGCACCGGGACCTTGACGTTGGCGGCGTCCACTTCGTCGCTCACCAGGCCGCCCAAAACCAGCGTATTGCCGCTGGGGATCAACACGCGGGTCTCCATTTGGCGCGTGTAAAACTCATAAACCGAATTGTTGACACCGCCGACCGTGCTTTGAATCAGCGGACCCAGCCGAATGACGCTCGGGGTGATTTTTAGATTGACGTAGTCGTTGGCCGAGATGCGCGGCGTGACCGTGAGCGACACCGTCAGGTTCGAGTAGGTGACCTGCGAGCCACCGGTGGTATTGGCGGTGCCGGCGGTCGTGTTGACGATGGGGAACATGGTGCCGACTTCAATGTGCGCCGCTTCATTGTCCAGGGTGACGGTGCGGGGCGCGGAGAGCACTTTGGATTCGGCGTAGGTGTTGAGGAAGGACATCACCGCATGCACGCCGTCCGCGCTAAGAAAGCCGATATTGGGCGTCAGGCCGCTGGCGGTGTTGAGTCCCAGGCCGCCGTTGCCGAGGACTGAGGTCACGACGCTGTTCACAGATGAACTAGGCGCTGTGGAAGCCGTTGCCCCGCCCGGATAAGTCGTGGTGGTCGGCGTGCCCGGCATCGTGGTCGCGCTCTGGCTCTCCCCGAGCACAGACTGTACAACGCCGTTGCCGAAGCTGACGTGCTGCGCGTTGAGCGTGCCGGTCCAATCGACGCCTTTCGTGGTGGTGGGATTGATGGTGGTTTCGATCAGGCGGGCTTCGATGAGGACCTGCTTGGTCTGGGTGTCGAGGCGCCGGACTAACTCGTCCACCGCGGCAATTTCCTTTTCGGGTGCCACCACGACCAACTGGCTGGTGCGGACATCGGGCAGCACTTTGCTGCGTTTGTCCGTGAAGGTGGCTTGGGCATTGGCGAGTATGTTGGAAGGGCTGGCGAACTTAAGCTGAATGATCTTGGTGAGGAGCGGCTCGGGTGCGGCTGGGTCTCTGACCGTGATGCGGGCAATCTTGCTCTTGGGGTCGTCGAGCCGTTGGAGGGTGTAATTATCGAGCAGGGCATTCAGGGCCTGCTCGGCGGTGATGTTCTCCCAGCGAATGGTCACGGAGGGCTGAGGCGCTGGTTTGCCGTCCGACCCGATCTGGCCGTAACCGACCTTGGGATCGAGCATGTAGTTCAGCCCGGCCTGACGCGCAAGATTTCGGATGGCGTCCGTCAGCGGCACGTCGTCCATGACGATGAGCGGGATCACAGCGCCGGGCTGGGCCACGCTGGCGGCCCCGGCGGCAGCGGGGGCGGGGGCGCCGGCTTCGGCGGCGGGCGGATTGGCGGGTGCGGCGGCGGGTGCGGCGGCGGGCTGGGCGGCGTCATTGGCAGCGACCGGTGTGGCGGCTGGCGCCGGGGCTTGAACCGCGGGGGCGGGGTCCGACGGCGCAGCCGGTGGGGCGGCGGTTTGGGCCGGAGTCACGCTGGCGGCGGCGGGCGTGGCGTCACCGGCGGGAGAGGTGGTTTGGGCAAAGCCGGCCAGGCTGCCGGCGGCGATCCCAACGAGCGTAAGGGCGAGAAGTATGCGTTTCATGTGCTTAATAAAAGGGAGCAGATTTAGACCGGACCAGGACACAAAGCTCTGTTTCATTTGAGGGTCGTTCAGCAGACAGGGTGCCAACAGGATAAACACACATGAAGTCCGCCCTGAGTGCCGGAAAGTGGCCACTTGGCGGAGCAGTTGTCTATGATTAGGACAAAAGGCAGAAGGCAGAGGATGGGTTTGCGCGGCAACGACGATGGAGGATGGAAGGGCTCGGTTCCAGGCAGGCAAAGAAGTCAGGGCTCGCGGCGACGCTCGCCCTGCCGGGCGTCAGAAGCCCGGGCGCAGACGCAAGACCCGCTGCTCGCCGCCGATTTGGACCAGAACGGAGTTGGGTTTGATTTCCAGACAACGGATGCGGACGGAGCCCAAGGTGGTGGACACGACGCCCTCTTCATTGGCTTCGAAGGTGCGGTTATTGATAATGGCCAGGCGGCGGCCAGTTGTTCCGGAGATGCCATTGAGCTTGAGCTCGACGGTGACGGCGCTGGCGCTGGGCTGCAGGTTGGTCGTAACCACCATGGAAGCGTAGATGCGCATCGAGC
>JBEKSF010000236.1:0-4999 GCA_049517295.1 Verrucomicrobiota bacterium | reverse complement strand
AGCTTGATTTGTTTCTCTCTCATCCCAATGAGCAAAACAAATGAAACTGCCCATGTCCAGCACCTTGTTTAAGTCCTTCATTGAAAGCACATATCAGAGCGGCTCAAAACAGCCCTGATCGCATCGAGTTTGCGCGTGGAAGACGGCTTGGTTTCGGAATCCCATTCATTCTCTTTCCCTCGTTGCGGATGAGATGTTCCTGGTGGCGGCGGGTGATCGCGCATCGTCAGGCAGGCCGCTTCGCCGTGATAATGGTTGACGAAATCAGCCATCAGGCGAAGTTGTGGAGCATCGTTGTTGTCATGCGGTCATCTGCGCACATTGTCGTTTTGGGGGCTGGATTTGGCGGGCTGGAGTTCTGCCATAGGTTCCGTCATGCCTCCGCCCGCGTGACGCTGGTGGACCGGTCCAATCATCATCTCTTTCAACCTCTCCTTTACCAGGTTGCCACAGCCGGGCTTTCCGCCCCCGAAATCGCCCAGCCGATTCGATCCATCCTTTCCCACCGGCCAAACATTGCCGTCCTGATGGAATCGGTCGTCGATTTCAAGTTGCCGGAGAAAAAAGTCGTCCTCGCGAGCGGGGAATTGACTTACGATTACATGGTGCTGGCGTTGGGGGGATGCACCAGTTATTTCGGGCATCCGGAATGGGAGCAACATGCGCCGGGCTTGAAAACGCTGGGGGACGCCCTTCGGATTCGCAGCCAGATCCTGCTCGCATTTGAAAAGGCCGAGACGGAAACGTCGGTGGAAGAACAGGCGCGGCTGATGACCATAGTCGTGGTTGGCGGAGGGCCGACGGGGGTGGAATTGGCGGGCGCCTTCGCGGAATTGGCGCGGCATGTCTTGCGGGCGGATTTCCGGCGCATTGATTCGGCGCGGGCGCGGGTCATCTTGATCGAAGGCGGGCCAAGGATTCTGGGGCATCTGCCGCCGGACTTGTCCGCCAGCGCCGAGCGGCAGTTGGAGGCGCTGGGGGTGCAAGTGCGTCCGCAAGCGGCCGTCAAAGGGATAGGCCCTGGCCAACTGGAGTTGCAGAGCGGCGAAATAATACGCGCGGCCAACATCTTTTGGGCGGCGGGTGTCGCGGCCACGCCGCTGACGAAAAAACTGGGGGTGGAACTGGACCGGGCTGGGCGTGTCAAGGTGAATCCCGACTTGAGCGTGCCGGGTCATCCGGAAGTCTTTGCCATCGGCGACATGGCTCTGGTCTTGGGAGAGGACGGGAAGCCGGTGCCGGGAGTGTCGCCCGCGGCCCTGCAAATGGCGCGGCACGTGGCGCGTATCATTGAAGGAGAACTTGGCTCCTCCGGCGCGGCGGCCCGCGCGCCGTTCCGCTACTGGGACAAGGGGACGATGGCGACCATCGGGCGTTCGGCGGCGGTGGCGCAAGTGGGATCGTTTCATCTGTCCGGTTGGGTGGCGTGGCTGGCGTGGCTGGTGATTCACTTGATTTTTCTTGTGGGTTTCCGCAACAAAATCGCCGTGCTCTTCCAATGGTTTTATTCCTATGTCACGTATAAGCGGGGCGCGCGCATTGTGGTTGGCGGAAAGGAGTGACGGAAGTGTGGAAGAAGACAAATGGGAAGTGGGAGTTTGGCCCTCAAAGATTTTTTTGGCCACAGACCGCACACAGGTTGACACGGATATGGGGAAACGGGAAGGCGTTGATGGAAAGGAGATTTTGACAAGATTAACACGATGAACTGGATTTCCTTGGACAAAGCTCGTCGCTCCCGGTTCGCCCGGCGGCAAAATCCCGGCGCCATAATCGAATGGCTGATTTATTTCCAATGGGTCACCCGTTTACTGACCCGTTTATGCCTGAAGCGGACACCCGATCGCTTTATGACGATTGTCATATTTACTGGAACATGACTTCACTTGAAAATAATCTAGTAAATTCAGTGTTACGAATGGAGGACTTTTACGCAAACCATATTGATGATATCGATTGCCGTTCTGATTTCATTCGCGCGCGGAGCGCGTCCACGCCTCCGGCCATTCCGTAAACTGCTAAAACAAACAACGAACACAAGAAATCAAACCTATGACTCTCAAAAAGCGCACGGTTGTCTCTTCCTTGCTAGCCGCTTGTCTCGGACTTTTCGCCCTGCCGACATCGAGCGCGTTCGCGTCATTTTCGAACTTCCAAGAGTCGCCCTGGCAAGGGGGCATAAACCACTTCTATGGCAACACCCTGTTTACCTCCGCGGGAACTTTCACCAATTCGGGGGCGCTGACCATTGACACCTCCACCTTACCTCCAAACACAGGCCCTCTGTTTGCCTGGGATTTGGCGCCCGGCGTCACGCGGTCGAACAATTACTACTACGGAGTAGGCGTGCTGGATGAGGTCAGCGGTGGGACGAACGCCATCAACAACAATTCAGGCGGAACCATCCAAGGCATTGTCACGGGCTACGGCCAGGCGTTCGGGATCGGACTTTATGCGGAAGAGAATACTGTCACCATCAACAATTCGGGCACGATGGACGGGGAAGTATGGAACAACGATGGCACGGCGGCCGGGGTGTATGCGACCGGCAACGTCAATATCACCAACAATGCTGGAGCGACTGTGAGCGCAACCGCGCCCTATTATGCGGGAGGCGTTTACACGGCTGGCGGCGGCGCGCAGATGATCGTCAATAACGGCACGATCAGGGCGACCGCCACTGGCGCCACGCAGGGAAGCACCTCCAACCAGGCTTATTGCGCCGGCATTGACGTGTTTACCTACGATCCCAGCGATATGTCTCCCATCTACGTCGTGAACAACGGCTCGATCACTGTCAGTTGCACAGGCGGCGCTACCAACATCTCTCACGCCGGGGCCATGTGGGATGACCAGAATAACGTGACTTGGATCAATAACGGCACCATGACCGCAACCATGACGGGTTCCAACGGGGACGCTTCAGGGATTTACTTCGGCGCGAATAACGCCGACGTGACCTTTATCAACACGGGGACGGTGAACAACGGCGGGGGCCCGGGTGGCGAAGGCGTGTGGATGGAGAATGATGGCACCACCGGCAACATGTATTTTTACAATTCGGGCACGATAGCCTCCGGCGAGCCCTTTGCCCTGTCCATAGCTGCTTATTCCGGAGGCCCTTGGGGCACCGCCTATGTTACAAATACGGGCACCATTAGCGGAGGGTGGTTGGGCTTGGGCTGGCCCGGCAACCTGAATTTCTACGATTCCGGAGACATCCGCACCGGGCTCAGTTGGCTGGGTTCCGGTAACGGCAATGATAATGTGTACCTCAGCGGCTTGCCGACCATCGATCCCGTAATGGCCGCCAGCGGCGGTGGCAGCAACACCCTGGTTTTCAACCTCACTGGCACACTGCAATCCGTCAACGGCAAGGCGGCCAGCGGCATCAATCTTTCCGCGTTCAACCTGGGGTCGTCTGGAAATATTGTGGTCTCCGGCAAAACCTATAGCTGGGCCAATTTCACTAATGTGTCCGGCACCATCACCGCTGCCACGACGCCGTTGGCCGGCCCCACAGGTTTGACCGCGACAGTGGCATCCATCAGCCAGGCCGACCTGGCATGGCACGCCGTCACCAATGCGACCAGCTACAACGTCAAACGTTCAGTCATCAGCCTTGGTCCCTACACGACCATTGCCAGCGGGGTTGCCACCACCAACTTCACCGACGACGCCGCGTTCGTCAGTGTCGAATACTATTACGTGGTCAGCGCCATGGTCGGCGGCAGCGAAACGGCCAACAGCGCCGAAGTGGCGCTGCGCCACCCCAAGCTCACTGGCGCCATCATCGGCACAGCGGGTTCATGGGATAACTCCGGCAACACCATCACCAACGTGTTTGACAACAACCTGAACACGTTCTTCGACGGACCCACCGCCAACGGTTGCTGGGTGGGGCTGTATTTTGGCGCGAGCGTGAGCAACGCCATCACGCAAATCAACTATTGTCCACGCTCGGGTTTTGAATCGCGCATGGTGGGCGGCATGTTCCAGGGCGCCAACCAGGCGAACTTCAGCGGCGCGGTCGCGCTTTATACCGTGACGACGCAGCCGCCCACGGGCGCGTTCAACTCGGTGAGCCTCACCAATACGTCGGCGTTTCGGTATGTCCGTTACCTTTCGCCTAACGGCGGCTATGGCGACGTGGCCGAGTTGCAGTTTCATGGCTATTTGGCGGGCGATTCGGTGCCGCTGCCGACGGCGCCAGGCGGTCTGGCCGCGGCGGCCGTTTCCAGCAGCCAGATCAACCTCGCTTGGAACATGGTCACCAACGCGGCCAGCTACAATGTCAAACGCTCGACGACCAACGGCGGACCGTACGTCATCATCGCCACGGGCGTAACCGCGACCAACTACGACGACACCGGCCTGGCGGACGACACCACTTACTTTTATGTGGTCAGCGCAGTGAACGCTGGAGGTGAAAGCGCCAGCAGCGTCCAGGTCAGTGCAACGACGATGTTGACGGCGCCCGCGGGGCTGATGGCTACGGCGGTGTCCGCCAACCAGATCAGCCTCACTTGGAACGCTGTCACCAACGCGACGAGTTACAACGTCAAACGTTCGACCACCAGCGGCGGCCCCTACACGACCATCGACTCGGGGGTTATGACGACGAATTATGCCGACACCGATTTGGTTATCGGCGACGAATACTACTATGTCGTGAGCGCCGTCAGCAATGGAACGGAAAGTCTTAACAGCATGGAGGCGAGCGTTGCTTTGTTTTATCCATGGTCATCGCTGGAAATCGGCGCGGTCGGGATTGGGGGCAGCGCCACTTACAGCAACGGCGTGTTTTCCGTGACTGGAAGCGGGGCGGACATCTGGGGCACGGCCGACGCCTTCCGCTTTGTTTATGTGCCTGTGACCGGTAATTGCACCCTCGTTGCCCGCGTTCCCACCTTGCAAAATGTGGATCCATGGTCCAAAGCCGGGGTCATGATCCGCGCAAGCCTGGCGTCGAATGCGGCGAACGCCTTCATTGCGGTGA
>JBEKSF010000235.1:0-5121 GCA_049517295.1 Verrucomicrobiota bacterium | reverse complement strand
CGGGCTTCACGTCGGGCGTCAACATGCTGCGCGAGGTGTCCACGGCAAAGACGACTTCGATGCCACGCCGCTTCACTTCCTCCCAACGGAAACCGGCCTGAGGCCGCGCGAGCGCAAGGAAGAGGCAGCCGACAGCGGCGAGCAACAACCCGCGTTTCCAGTGTCTCTTGGCGGCGGAGAACGACGCGGTGAGTTGCGCGTGCAGGTGCGATGACGCGAAGGTGGCAAGCGCCGCGCGCTGACGGGCATCGTAACGCCGCCACGCCCACACGAGCGCGCCGCAGGCGATCAAACCGGCCAACAACCAGATGGGTTCAGCGAATTTCATATTGGTTCTTTCGAGTGTGAGTGGAAATGGATTTGTTCCGGGTCATGGCAGCCTCCGATAGCGCGTTTGCTCCAGCCCCACGGCGAGGCCGAGCACGCCGAGCGCGGGAATCAAGGCCCAGGCGAACAGTTCCTGATAACGCTCGAATTTGCGGATGGTCTCCTTGCTTTTTTCGAGGCGGTTGATTTCCGCGTAGATGTGTTTCAGCGAATCGGTGTCCGTGGCGCGATAGAATTTCCCCCCGGTTTCGGCGGCGATTTTCTGGAGCGTCTCCTCGTCCACGTCCACTTTGGCCATGACGAGTTGCGTATTGCCGAAGTTGTCCTTTACCGGCACGGGCGCTTCACCGCGCACGCCGGCGGCGATGGTGTAGACTTTCACATCCAGCGCCTTCGCGGCCTCGGCGGCAGCGGCGGGCGAGATCTTGCCGGTGTTGTTCATGCCGTCGGTGAGCAGCACCACGACCTTCGATTTGGCGGGTGTGCTTCGCAGGCGGTTGACGGAGGCCGCGATCGCCGAACCGATGGCCGTGCCGTCCTCGACCCCGGCGACCTGGACCCGGCCGAGATTTTGCTGAAGCCAATCGTGGTCGAGCGTGAGCGGGCTGACGAGGTAAGGCGCGCCGGCAAATGCGACCAGCCCAATGCGGTCGTTGGGGCGGTCTTGGATGAACTTCGCCACGACGGACTTCACGACATCAATGCGGTTGGCTGGCTGGCCGTCGAGTTTGAAGTCGAGCGCCTGCATCGAGCCGGACACATCCAGCGCGAGCACGATGTCAATGCCGCTCGCCTGCGCTTCGGTGCGGCCGTGGCCGAATTGCGGCCGTGCCAGGCCGACCACCATCAGTGCGCCGGCGAGGATCGGCAGCAACCAGACCCAGCCTCCGGCGCGGCTGCGCGTTTGGCGGGCAACCTGCCGGGCAAGACTGACGTTGGAGTATTGGACGGCCGCCACCGCGCCGCGTCGTCCGCGCCAGAGTAGAGCAAGCGGCAACAGCGTCAGCAGCCACAGCCATTCCGGTTGAAGGAATCGAATCATAGGAACCTCCGATCCAGCGGCAAGGCCTCCGCAAGTTGATGCGCGTCATGCGCCATTGATAAAGAAACCGGCGCATCCGGTCGGGCGTTGCCCGTTGCGGGCAAGGAGGAGGCCCCAACCGTGTGCGCCGGAGAGCTTTGCAAACTTTCCCTCGGCTGGCCTGTCTCACGCACAAAGCAGCAGGCGCTCTCGAGCATGGATTCCATTTCCTCGGTCGAGAGAATCCAACGGGCGAACTTTGCCAGGTCGCAATGGCGGAGAAACTCCGCCAGCAAACTGCGATGGCTAGTCAGCAACACATCGGATGGTTCGAGCAGGTCGTGAAGAAACTCCTCGGTTGTCCGGCGCGCGGCCCAGACCCGGAAACGCTGCTCGATGTACTGGCGCACGATCTCAGAGACAGCGATGGAGAATTCGCGGGCATTTTCCGGCTGCGTCAACGCACGGGCTTCCTCCAGCCGGGCGAGCGCAATTTCATACGGCAGCAGCGCGGCGCCAAGAGCGCGACGACGGTTCCAGAGCCATCCGGCGCAAAGCAGGGCTGCGAGCGCCGCACCGCCCGCCAGCCATAAAGGCCAGAGCCAACTCGACGGAATAGGTTTCGGCCCGCGGATGTCGCGGATGTCTTCGGTCATAACGCTCGGCGTAGCGGCGGGAGCAGTTTTCCCCAAGCGGGGCGCAGTCATTTTAGTGGCCGGTGCGAGCGTGCTGGTGCCAGAAGCTGCCAGATTTGTCTGAGTCGCACTGGTCAGCGCGAAACCATTTAAACTCGCTAACGACACCGCCGCGGCGGTCAAGGCCAGTCTGCGCCACTGTTTCAATTCGAATTTGCTTTTCATTAGTGTCTCCGTTCCCGGTTTTTGAAGAAGTGTTGCAACGCCGGCAAATATGGCGAGGCGGTGTCTAACTCCAGGGTGTCAATCGCCTCGGCGCGAAAGCCGCGCACCAGCCGTCGCGTGCGGTCGTTCACTTCCTCCTCGAAACGGACGCGGACCTGCGGGTCGGCGGTGTCCAGTTCGACTACCTGGTCGGTCTCTGCATCCTCAAGGGCGAGCACGCCCACGTCCGGCAGCGACTTTTCGCGGGCGTCCTGGATGTGCAACGCGACGAGGTCGTGGCGGCGGTTAGTCTGCCGCATGGCGCGGCGCAGGTCGGCGAGTGCCTGGTCGGGATCCCCGGACGACTGAAAGTCCGAGATGAGAAACGCAATCGCACGCCGATGCAGGATGCGATTGGCGAAATCAAGCGCCTTGACGGTATCCGTACCGCGTCCGCGAGGTTCGTAATACAGAATTTCCCGCACGACTCGGAGAACGTGGCGGCGGCCTTTCTTGGGCGGAATGTATAGTTCGACCTCATCGGTGTATAAGATCAGGCCGACTTTGTCGCTGTTGCGAATGGCGGAGAAGGCCAGCACGCTGGCAAGTTCGGCGGCGAGTTCGCGCTTGCTCTGCGCGGCCGAACCAAAATTCCCCGACGCGCTGACATCTACGAGCAACAAAATGGTCAGCTCGCGTTCCTCGGTGAACTTCTTCACGAACGGGCGGCCGGCGCGCGCGGTGACGTTCCAGTCAATCGTCCGCACTTCGTCGCCAGCGACGTATTCGCGGACATCGTCGAAGTCCATGCCCCGGCCTTTGAAGACCGAGTGGTATTCGCCGGCCAGAGTGTCGTTGACCAGGCGACTCGTGCGGATTTCAAGTTGCCGCATCCGGCTCAGGATGTTTTTGGCTCTTTCGGGGTTCATAATTATTGCCTCGGTTCAAGGTTCCGCGCTGATCTATGGCACCGGCAGCGTATCGAGAATTTTCTGGATGATGTCCTCCGAGGTGATGTTCTCGGCCTCGGCCTCGTAACTCACCGCCACGCGGTGGCGCAGCACGTCGGGCGCGAGCTTCTTCACGTCTTGCGGCGTCACGTAACCGCGGCCCTCGATGAACGCGGCGGCACGCGCGGCGAGCGTGAGATTGATGGTGGCGCGCGGCGAAGCGCCGGTTTGGATGTAACCGTTGAGGTCCAGCCGGGCGGCTTTCGGGTCGCGGGTCGCCAACACCAGGTCCACGATGTAGTCCTTGATTTTGTCGTCCACGTAGATGGTATTGACCACGCGGCGGGCGCGAAGGATTTCCTCGCCCGAGACAACCGGCCGGACCTGGAGCGATGGTTCGCTGGTGGCCATCGCTTCGAGAATGGCGCGCTCCTCGACGCGGTTCGGGTAGCCGACGATGACCTTCATCATGAAGCGGTCCACCTGGGCTTCGGGCAGCGGATACGTGCCTTCGTGCTCCAGCGGGTTCTGCGTGGCGAGCACGAGGAACGGGTTGGGCAGTTCGTAGGTCGAGTCGCCGAGGGTTACCTGGCGCTCCTGCATGGCTTCGAGCAGCGCGCTTTGCACCTTGGCCGGAGCGCGGTTAATTTCATCGGCCAGAATGAGGTTGCTGAAAATCGGGCCGTGCCTGGTGCGAAAGTCGCCGTCGTGCGGATTGTAAATCATCGTGCCTACGATGTCGGCGGGCAGCATGTCCGGCGTAAACTGAACACGCTGGAAGCGGAGGTTGACGCCGCCGGCAAGGGTTTTGAGCGAAAGCGTCTTTGCCAGGCCAGGCACGCCTTCGAGCAGAACGTGCCCGCTGGTGACGAGCGCAATGAGCAGGCGGTCGATCAGATGCTTCTGGCCCACAATCACGCGCCCCATCTCCTGTTGCAGCGGGCGCACCCACGCGGAAGTCTCCTGCACCGCGTCATGCACCGCCTGGATGGTGGGGTTCGGCCCGGCGTCCGGCGAAGCTGGTCTGGCCACTGGCGCCGGCGCGGGTCTAAGGCTGGGCCGCAGGGTGGGTCGGTATCGGACGTTGTCGAAGTCGGCATCCTTCGTGGCTGGCGCAGGAGCGGGCAGTGTGGCGACGGCGGCATCGCGGTCTCCAACTGGAGAATTCCATTGATTACTTTTCATAAACTTTAGTCGGTCATTTGCTTTGTTTTAGTTCCACGGCATCACCTCGACACCGCTTCGTTCTATAGGTGATAGACCATAGGGACATGGCTGCGAGCTTGCGGCAGACTTACAAATGTGTAATCCGATTGCGCCGATTTCGGTCAAATGCGCCACGGGGACCAGCGGCACAAGTGCGGGTCTCGCGCGCCGGCGTGGCGCAGGCTCGGATCGGCCGCATATCTGGGTAATTTCGACCGGCAACTGCGGGCCATCACACCCTTTGACCCTCAACCGGGAAGCGCGCTGGGACACCAACCCGCGAAACTGGGTCAAAACTGTGCCAAAACGAGGGGTGAGTGAGAAAACCCTTGATTTTATTGGAGCGAGCGAAGGGATTAACTCTTCGTCAATGTGGGTGATGTGCGTCTTGTCGGACGAGAGCGTCAGCCCTCGTTCCTTCAGGAACGCTTCCACCAACGGACGCACTTCGTTCTCTAGCAACTCTCGCGAGTTGCCAGTGATGCGACTTTCGCTGGCTGATGCTTCGAAACGGCATCGAACCACAGTCACTAGTAACCTTTACGAACCCGCACAGCCTGAAACTGAAAACTTGCGCACCCATCGAAAAACTATCCGCCAGAGAAACGGTTGCAAATATAATGCAGAGCACATTTAGGACGTGGAAACCGGACGGCCTTTGGCACTCGTCAGAATGACATCAATTCACCCACGACTGACCTCCAGCAAAACCTCCAGTGAATTGTTTACGAACGTAAGTCAACGTAAGCCCGAGTTACAAAGATTTTCGTTGCATTCT
>JBEKSF010000234.1:0-5165 GCA_049517295.1 Verrucomicrobiota bacterium | reverse complement strand
GCTCAGGATATTGGATGTGCCGCCTCCTGTGTCCGTCAGCGTGGAGCGCCAGACGGAATAGTAGTTCGCGCCGTAAGACTGGCTCCAGGTCAGGGTGACATTGGTGTGCGCCACAGTCGCAGCCAGGCCGGTGGGCGCGGCCGGGGCAGTGGGGGGGATGCTGGCCAGCGGCATGGCGGCGGCGCTTTGGGGAGAGTTGGCGCTGGCGTTGACGGGGTTGACGGATTGGACGACGTAATAGTAGGACGTGCCGTTGAGGGCCGTTGTGTCCAGATAGGTGGCGTTGTTCGAGCCGCTCCCACAGACCGCGCCGATCACGTCGGTGGCAATGCCGGCGTAACCACTCCCGGAAGTCGTCGAGCGCAGCACGTTGTAGCTGGTGGCCCCGGGCGTTACAGGCCAACTGATGAGGTTGCAATTGTTGCCAGGATAGGCGCTAACAGAGGCAGGGGCCGGCGGCACGTAGCCAGCCAGTTCCAGGCGGATGTAATCATACATGATGTGGTCTTCGCCGCCGCCACCGTTCATTTCGATGGTGATGGTGTTCTGCCCGGCATTGAGCAGAGTGCCCGGAAAGGTGATGCGCTCGTCCGAGTAGCATCCGTGAATGCCTTCCCGGACCGTCGTGTCACTTTCGTCGTTGCCGCCACTGAAATTTGGGTTGTAACCGCCGGAGCTATTCCCATTCGGGGTTGAGGTCACGCCGCTCGTGCTGCCCAGGTTGCTGCCATTGACGCTGATGACGATCGGCCCGGTGAAATCGGAAGATGTGGCCATGTAAAACGAGCCGTTGGTGCCGCTGCCGGGCGCCGAGGCCAGATTAAAGGTAATCGTTGAACTGGAACTGGTCGAAGACCCGTTGGCGGTGAACACGGCCGGCTGGCAGAAGTTCCAGTCGGTGGTCCAACGGCTTTGCCCCACCACATAATTTGGCCCATTGGGAAAGTCGAACGGATATTCCAGATATTTGCTCCAGATCGGGCTGGGGTAGTTTGAACTGGGACCAATGTCCCCCACCCACCAATCATCGCCGTGCCGAAACTTGTACTCCGCCGTCCGGTTCGGATACCCGATTTCAAAGACGGTCGGGCCGACGCGGGTTGGAGTCCAGACGACCGCCCCCAAATCATTGGTCGCGCCGCCGGTGACGGTGACGCTAAAAGGGGTCGAAGGAAGGTTGAAGGTCAGATCGGGATTGCCGCCCGTTTGATTTTGCGACATGAACATCCCGGCTGCACCGGGGCCGAAGGCGTAGAACGTATAATTGGCCCCGGCAATCACGTTGGAAATGGTGAAGTTGCCGTTGGCATCCGTCTTCACCCAGAACTGGTAGCATTTGCACCAATCCTGAAAGTCATAGATGCCGGCGATTGTGGAGGGTTGCTGGATGACCCCCACCCAGAGGCCGGCAGCCGACGCGTTGGTGTTGTAAATGTCGTTGAGGACCATCTGGCCGGAGACCGCGCCGCGGTTGCTGGCCGGGGCATAGTTGGCGTTGGTGAACCAACGATACGGCCAGGCGGTTGCCTCCGCGGCCGCCTGCGCCTGGGCATCGGCGTACAGCGCGGCGGCCGCCTGGGCCGGATTGGTGATCGTGTTGGTGACGTTGTTGCAATAAATAAACCACGGCCCATAACACTGCGTCCAAACTTCGCCCGCAGCCCAGTTGCCATCCTGGCCGCCGCCGTAGTGGCCGCCGTGGGTCATATTCAGGATGGTGGTGCCTATGTGCGACATCAACTCCCGCTTCATCGGGCCGCCGTTGTAGTATTCGATGCTGGAAAGGATATTCCAAAGGCCGACGTTTTGCCCGCCGCTTCCGGCGTTGGTTGTGACGCTGGCCCAACCCCAGACCCGTTGCACACCAAGGTCGGCGCTGTACTTGTATTTGTCTTCGTACCGCCCGGCGTAAAGGCCGCTGGTCCAAAGCGTGCATTCCTTGGGCGCGCCGTACACGGCCAGCGATGTCTCCCCGGGAGTCACTTCCATCAACTTGTTGCGCCGGGCGTCCACGCACATCCAGTTGAAGATGGAACCTGCGTAGATATTGTCCCGCGTTTCCCCCATGGACATGGCGGCATCCACGCTGCGGTGGCCCCAAATCGCCGAGACGTAAAAGCCGGGGGAACCCTGGAGCATCGAGAAAACGACCGCCATGGTCCCGTTGTTGGAAGAGGCGCTCAGGAGGTCTATCTCGCCGTATGTCGGAACGCTCACAGAGGCCGTTTCGGTGAAGTTACTGGTCCCAAAGCCGCCTTCTTCCCAATAAAACTTGCCGCCATCCGTGCCGCCATTGAGCATTTGGTTGGTCACAATGCCTCCGCCATTATTGTAAGTGTAATTGATCTGGGGGAGTTCCGCCCCCGAGACGTTGCAGAGAATGGAGACAATCCCGTTGCCCATCGTGAGGGTGCCGTTGCCGTTGTCCACAAGGGTGATAGCAGGGCCGGTGCCGGTGCCGCCGCCGGGAGAATTAGCCAGCGCGGTTGTCACCGCCGCGCCCGGCAGTATCAACAACGCGCACAAAAACGATCCGATCGGCGATTTCAGTGAGAAGGGTTTCATACTCCAACTTTTGGACAACCATAGCCAAATCCCCCGCCGTGTCAATCCGCAGTTTGGCGCAAATTGGATTTTTCTTGGTTTCCAGATTTTGCCCCTTGCACTTTCGACTCTGCCCCTTTATTTTTCCACATGCTCAACGAACCGCTGTTGGAATTGAATCTGCCGGGGGTCAAAAAAGTCAAGAGCGGCAAGGTGCGGGAAATCTTCGACCTGGGCGAGTGTTTGCTCTTCGTCGCCACCGACCGCATCTCGGCGTTCGACTGCGTGATGCCCAACGGCATTCCGCGCAAAGGCGAGGTGCTCACCCAGCTTTCCTTCTTTTGGTTTGATTTGGTGCGGCATTTGGCCCCCAATCACCTCGCTGCCGGCGCCGCCGACCCGCTGCCGCGCGAATTGGACAATTTTTCCAGCGTCCTCGCCCGCCGCAGCATGCTGGTGCAAAAGGCCCAACCCCTGGCCATTGAATGTGTGGTGCGCGGTTACCTCGCCGGCTCCGGCTGGAAGGATTATCAGAACACCGGCTGTGTTTGCGGCATCAAGCTCCCCACCGGCCTGCAAAATTCCAGCCCCCTGCCCGCCCCGCTTTTCACCCCAGCCACCAAAGCGCAAAGCGGCCATGACGAAAACATTTCCTTCGAAGCGGCCTGCGACATCGTCGGCGCGGAGGTGGCGGAAAAGGCGCGCGATCTCACTTTGAAAATCTATTGCTTTGCCGCCGATTTCGCCCTCAAACGCGGCATCATCATCGCCGACACCAAATTTGAATTCGGCCTGCGGGATGGGAGATTGATCCTCATTGATGAAGTCCTCACCCCGGATTCCTCCCGGTTCTGGCCGGCGGAGCAGTACCAGCCGGGCCGCAGCCAGCCCAGCTTCGACAAGCAGTTCGTGCGCGACTATCTGGAAACTCTTTCCTGGAACAAGCAGCCACCCGCCCCCGCCCTGCCGCCAACCGTCATTGCCAAAACGACCGAGAAGTACCTGGACGCCTACAAGCTGCTCACCGGGCGCGATCTTTAGCGCCGCCGCCGCGCCGCCGCCGGCCATGCAAAATCTGGTTGAAGATTTTTTGTCCTATCTCCGCCATGAGCGCGGGCTTGCCCTTCAAACCGAAAAAACCTATGCCGCCCTCCTGCAAAACTTTATCACCTGGGCGGAGCGGCAGGGCTTGAAGGACTGGAAGGCGGTGGAGTTGTCTCATCTCATCGCCTTCATCGAACACGAACGGACGCGCGCCTTCAAGGAGCCGGCGCCGGAATCCCCCCGCAAGCTCAGCTCGGAAACCATTTACTTGCAAATCGCCGCCTTGCGGGCCTTCTTTGCTTTCGCCGAGGCGGAAAGGCATCTGCCGCTCAACATCGCCGAAAATCTTTCCCTGCCGCGACGCTGGAACCGGCTGCCCAAAAGTCTTTCCAACGCCGAGATCGAACAATTGCTCAATCTGGAAACGACGGGCGACCCGTCTTCGCTCTGCGATCAGGCTGCGTTGGAATTGGCTTACGCCTCCGGCCTGCGCCTGGCCGAGTTGCGCGGCATCCGCCTCGAGCAGCTTCACCTCGAGGCGGGCTTCGTCACTGTCATTGGCAAGGGCAACAAGGAACGCGTCGTGCCGCTGGGACGCAAAGCCGTCGAAGCGATCCAGCGTTATCTCCGCGCCGGCCGCCCGAAATTGGTGACGGGCAAGTCCCCGGCCAATCTGTTTTTGACGCGCCGCGGCACGCCTTTTGCGGCCGTGACAATGTGGCTGCGGTTCAAGCGGCGCGCGGCGCGGGCGGGCATCGGGCGCAACCTCACGCCGCACATGCTGCGGCACAGTTTTGCCACCCACTTGCTAGAGAACGGCGCCGACTTGCGAGTCATCCAGGAACTGCTGGGCCACGCCAGCATCAGCACCACCGAAATCTACACCCATTTGGACGGCCGGCGCCTGCGGGAAGTCCACCGCAAATTTCACCCGCGGAGCTGATGGACGAATGGCTGCAACCGTTCCAGCAACTCCTTGGGGAGCCGCTTCGGTTTTCCATCGGTCGTGGCGCAGACATGCCGTGTCCGGCCTTCGGCCAGCGGCGCCCCGGCCGCGTTGAGGATGCGAAAGCCAAACGTCAGCCGCGCTCCACCCAATTCAGTGATCCACACTTCCACCGTCAGCAAGTCGTCGTAGCGCGCCGGCCCGTCGTAGGAGATGTCCAGCCCGATGACGGGGAAAGTTGTTCCCGCCTCCTGCCATTGCAGCAACGGGGTGCCGAGATGGCGGAAGAATTCCCCGCGCGCCGCCTCCAGCATGTCCAAATAGCGGGAGTAATAAACGTGGTTGCCCACGGTGCATTCCGCATAAACGACGCGATGCGTGTATTGAAAAACCGATCCGGCCATAAAAAATCCGCGGCTACGACCGGATTTCTCCGAGGCGGCCGACTAGGCAAATTCTACCGGCTGCAAATCCCACGAAGCAAGATAAAATCGGAGAAATCGGAGAAATCGGAGGAATCAGAGGGTGGAGTTTTTTCCGGAAGGTGCAAAAAGCGCCAAGCCGATTAAATTGTAACTATTTACATACCAGTATCTTACAACCGACAAAATGAACCGCGGAGCAGTTGCCA
>JBEKSF010000233.1:0-5188 GCA_049517295.1 Verrucomicrobiota bacterium | reverse complement strand
GCAGTCAAAAAGACCGGACGCAAGAACCTCATCATCGCCGCTCTTTGGAGTGAGGTTTGTCTGGCCATGCCGGCCTTGCAGGCGTTGACGGATGGATATGCGGTCTATGCGGTGGAGGATGCATGCGGCGGGACAAGCCTGGTCGCGCATAACGCCGCCATCCGGCGCATTGAGCAGGCGGGCGCGGTTTCGGTGACCGCGCTCCAGGTGCTGCTGGAATTTCAACGGGATTGGGCGCGGAAGGAACACTACGAGGAAGTCCTGGCGGTGGTCCGGGAGCACTGCGGGGCTTACGGGCAGGGTATCGAATACGCCGCCACAATGATTCACCAAGCGCCGGCCAGCCGCCGGCGCAAAAAAAACGAATGACCCAAGGGAACGAGCAGATGAATACGATGACGAAGAAAGGACAGGATTTATGACGGCAATGCGCGTTGCACAGGTTTCGGGCGCGAAGGGACAATTTGAGATTGTCGAACGGCCAATACCCCCGGCGGCGCCGGGAACTGTGCGGATCAAGGTGGCGGCCTGCGGCATCTGCCACAGCGATTCGCTGGTAAAGGAGGGCCACTGGCCGGGGATTCAATACCCGCGCGTGCCCGGGCATGAGGTGGCTGGCAGCATTGATGCCATTGGCGCGGGCGTGACGGGATGGACAGTCGGCCAACCAGTTGGTGTCGGGTGGCACGGCGGATACTGCGGGCGATGCGGCCCTTGCCGGCGGGGGGATCTGTTTGCGTGCGAGACGCAGGAGGTTACCGGAATTAGTTTCGACGGGGGTTATGGCGAATACATGATCGCCCCGGCCAGCGCGGTGGCGCGGTTTCCCAATCAACTGCCGCCCGCCGAGGCAGCGCCGCTCATGTGCGCCGGGGTAACGACCTTTAATGCATTGCGAAACTCCGGGGCGCGCCCTGGCGATGTCGTCGCGGTGCTCGGACTGGGCGGACTGGGGCATCTGGGAGTGCAATACGCCGCGAAGATGGGCTTCACCGTCGTCGCCATCGCCCGCGGCAAGGACAAGGAGCCGATGGCCCGGCAGTTGGGCGCGGCGATTTATATTGACAGCCAGTCGCAAGACCCCGCCGCCGAATTGTCCAAACTCGGTGGCGCAAAGGTCATTATTTCGACCGTCACTGATGGCAAGGCCATGAGCGCAGTCCAAGGCGGACTGGCCATCAAGGGAACGCTGATGTTGATCGGCGCGGCGGAGTCAATGCAGGTCTCGCCAATGGTATTGCTTTCGGGGCGCCGCTCGGTGAAAGGCTGGTATTCCGGCACTTCGATTGATTCTCAGGACACACTCGCCTTCAGCGCGCGCGCCGATGTGCGCTCGATGAACGAGCTCTTTCCGCTGGAACGTGTAAGCGAAGCCTACGAGCGCATGATGAGCGGCAAGGCGCGGTTTCGGGTGGTTCTGACAATGACATGATGGAGTCAAGCACGATCAACAAACCAGGCGATCGCAGGAGCCGAATTGCCTGAAAAGATTCGACGATGAAAAACAAAAATGAAAGGACAGAATATGACAATTCAAACCGGCACACTCAAGTACCCAGCCCTTGCCCAGCAACTGCTCGACGCCATTGATGAGCAGTTCGGGCTGCACCCCGGCTTTCGGCCCGCACATGCCAAAGGGCTGATGTGCTCGGGCACGTTCACGCCGTCGGCCGAGGCGGCGAAGCTGACCCGCGCTCCGCACGCCAGTCGGCCCTCCACACCCGTGACAGTGCGCTACTCAAACTCGACGGGCGTGCCGACCATTCCCGACAACGATCCGAAGCGCTCCAGTCCCAGGGGGATGGCCACTCGCTTCCACCTGGCCGAGCACGAGCATACCGACATCGTCGCGCACTCCACCGACGGCTTCCCGGTTCGCACCGGCGAGGAGTTCCTGGAGTTGATCCGCGCCGTCACAGCTCTCATGGGGGGCCGGCCCGAGGCGCTCGGGTCGTTCCTCGCCACCCATCCGAACGCCAAGCGGTTTGTCGAAACGCCCAAACCGATCCCGACCAGTTTCGCGCGGGAGGCCTTCTTCGCCGTGACTTCGTTCAAATTCACCAATGCTGCCGGCATGAGCCGTCACGGGCGGTTTCGCATCCGGCCCGAAGCAGGGACGGAGTATCTCTCCGACGAAGCCGCGGCGGCGAAGTCCCAGGACTTCCTGTTCGACGAGATCGGGCCGCGGCTGGCCCAGGCGCCGGTGAAGCTCGGCGTGTTCGTGCAAATGGCGGAGCCGGGCGATGACGTCGCCGACGCCAGTGCGACGTGGCCGGACAATCGCAAGGAGATCCCGTTCGGCAGCATCGTCCTAACGGCGCGCGTGGACGACCAGGCGCCGGACCGGCGAAAAATCATCTTCGACCCACTGCCAAGGGTTGATGGCATCGAGTCATCGGGCGATCCGCTGACGCAAGTGCGCGCGGACATCTACCTGCTCAGCGGACGCAGGCGTCGGGCCGCATTGGGCGACGGGAAGGGTTGAACGGGCAGAAAAGGGACAATCGAACGAAACAAAATCAATGAACCTATTGGAAAAATCTAAAGGAAGGATACTCGTGGCCACCACCGCGTTACTTTGCGTGGCAGGGTGCCGGCAGAAGCCGCAGGCCACCCCGCCGCCTCCGACAGTGGAAGTTGCGCCCGTAAATCAGGCCGATGTGCCGATTTACCATGAATGGATTGGCACGCTGGATGGATTGGTCAACGCCACGATTCGCGCCCAAGTTACCGGTTATTTGATAGCCCAGGATTACCGGGAAGGCGATGCGATCAAAAAAGGCGACCTGTTGTTTGAGATTGATCCGCGCCCCTTCCAAGCCGCGCTGGACCAGGCCAAAGGCCTGCTTGCCCAGGCCGAGGCGAGGCTGGGCAAGACCGAATTGGACGTCAAACGATACGCCCCGCTGCTCAAGGACAGGGCGGTCAGCCAGGAGGAATATGACGACGCCGTCCAGGCAAATTTGGAAGCCAAGGCAGCGGTATTGTCGGCGAACGCCCAAGTCGAACAAGCCCAGTTGAATCTGGACTTTACCCGGATCACTTCGCCCATAGACGGCATCGCCAGCATTGCGAAAGGACAGATCGGCGACCTGGTTGGACCTGGCACAGGGGAATTGACCACGGTTTCCACCATCAACCCCATCAAGGCCTACTATAACGTCACCGAACAGGCCTACATCAACTTCGCCAAATTGTTCTCCACGGAAAGTGATCGCGCCGAGCGCCTCAAGCAATTGGAGATTCAACTGATCCTGGGCGATGGGAGCGTCTATCCCCAAATCGGCAGAATATACACCCCGGACCGCGAGATCGGCATCACCACCGGAGCCCTCAGGTTGGAAGCCCGCTTCCCGAATCCGGACGGCGCGCTTCGCCCGGGAGAATTCGTTCGGGTGCGGGTGAAATTTGATGTGAACCGGGGCGCGCTGCTGGTGCCGCAACGCGCGGTCTCGGAATTGCAAGGCACCTATCAGGTTGACGTCGTGGACGCGGACAACAAGGTCCACATTCAGCCCGTGACTGTCGGCGAGCGAAGCGGCAGCCTCTGGACCATTGAGCAGGGCGTGGAGCCGGGCCAGCGCATCGTGGTTGAGGGCCTTCAAAAAATCCGTGACGGGATACTGGTCAGTCCGACAAATTTTGCTCTGGAAACCATCCAAACGGCCAAGGCGTCGGCCAGCCGCTAGGCCATGTCCAAATTCTTTATCAACCGGCCCATCGTCGCCATGGTGATTTCGATCATCATGGTCATCGTTGGGCTGGTCACGATGCTCTCGCTGCCCATCGCGCAATTTCCCAAGGTGGTGCCTCCTGAAATCTTCATTCAAGCGGACTACGTTGGCGCCGATGCGCAGACCATCGAAGAATCCGTGGCCACTCCCATAGAACAACAGATGAGCGGCGTGGACAACATGAACTACATGTACTCGGTCAACGCCAACAACGGTCTGATGCGGTTGTTTGTCAACTTCGATCTCAAGACGGACCCGAATATTGATCACGTCCTGACCCAATTGCGCTACGCCCAGGCGGAACCCCAGTTGCCCTCTGATGTGCGCAACTACGGAGTCACGGTCCAAAAATCCCTCTCCGCCCCATTTATGATCCTCGCGCTCAATTCACCCAAAGGCTCGCGCGGCGCCGAGTTTCTGGCCAACTACGCCTACATCAATTTGAGCGACCCCCTGAGCCGGGTGGCGGGTGTTTCCCAAGTGACGGTTTTCGGCGCCGGACAGTACGCCATGAGGATTTGGGTCAAACCAGACCAACTGGCCAAACTCAATATCACAGTCCCGGAGATCATCAGCGCCGTCAACAGCCAGAATACGGTCAATCCGGCCGGCAAAATTGGCGGGCGGCCCACCCCGCCGGGACAAGAATTCACTTACACCGTGCTCGCGCAAGGGCGGCTGACGACGGAGGACGAATTTGGCAGCATTGTTCTCCGCGCCACGCCGGACGGGGCGGTGGTGCGTTTGAGGGACGTGGCCCGCGTTGAATTAAGCGCCGCGGATTACGACGTCGAGGGCCATTATGATGGCAAACCGTCGGCCATTCTTGCCTTGTTTCAACTTCCCAACTCCAACGCCATTGAAGCCGAAAAAGGCGTCAAAAAGCTCATGGCAGAATTGAAGACCCGCTTCCCGTCCGACGTTGACTACGAAATCCCGATTGACACCACGAAGCCGGTGACCGAAGGGATTCGCGAAATCGGCAAGACTTTTTGGGAGGCGCTGGGACTGGTGATGTTGGTGGTTTTTGTTTTCCTCCAAGGCTGGCGGGCGGCCTTGATCCCTCTGGCGGCCGTTCCGGTCTCATTGATTGGGACATTCGCACTGTTCCCCTTGTTGGGTTTCTCCATCAATACGCTTTCGCTTTTCGGTCTGGTTCTCGCCATCGGCCTGGTGGTGGATGACGCCATCGTGGTGGTCGAAGCGGTGGAACACCACATCGAGGAAGGGATGCCGCCCAAGGAGGCCACGTTGAAAGCGATGGAGGAAGTGTCGGGTCCCGTGATTGCCATCGCGCTGATCCTGTCGGCGGTATTTCTGCCCACGGTGTTCATTCCCGGCATTACGGGGCGGCTCTATCAACAATTTGCCGTGACCATCGCCATCTCCGTGCTCCTCTCAGCCTTCAATGCGCTGACCCTCAGTCCGGCCTTGTCCGCGCTGCTCCTGCGGCC
>JBEKSF010000232.1:0-5297 GCA_049517295.1 Verrucomicrobiota bacterium | reverse complement strand
CTCCGGCCTCCTCAAGGACTGGGCTTGGGGATGTTCCTCTCTCAGCCCCCTGTAGCATAGAAAGTTTCCTGGTTTGCTAACTACAACAAATTCCTGCTTTGCTCGCCCCGCGACACAACGTCGAATTTAGTTGCCAGGCAGGCCGTGATGTGGTAGCAATTCATTCAGTTGGCACGAGATTATTATATGCGACATTTCAGTGCGATAATCCTGGCCGGTGCGGCGCTTCTCTCTCCCGCCGTCTTGCGCGCCCAAAGCACCAATTACAGCATCGGTTGGTACACCATTGGCGGCGGCGGCGGCGCCAGCAGCGGCGGCAACTACGTCCTTACCGGCACCGTCGGCCAGCCCGCTACCGCCACGATGAGCGGCGGCGGTTACTCCCTGACCGGCGGATTTTGGAGCATCATTTCCGCCGTCCAAACACCCGGCGCTCCCCTCTTGGGCGTCGCCCGTTCCGGCAGCCAGGCCACCATTTCCTGGCCAGCGTCGGCCAGCGGTTTTGTGCTGCAACAAACTGGGAACCTCGCTGCGGGGGTATGGTCGCCTTCGTCGGCCATCCTGACTACGAACAACGGAGTCATTTCCGCCAGCATTCCTGTCACGGCCGGTTATCAATTCTTCCGCCTGCAGAATCAGTAGAGGGGCAATCCAGGGGAACGATCACGAAGTTGTCATCAGCGCGGCGATGACGCGGAAGCCATACCAAACACCGAACGTCAACAACGCTGCGCGCCCATAGCTGATGGAGGCGACCTTGCTCACTCCCACGCTCAGTACCACCAGCCACCAAATATCAACCGCATCGACCATCGACAAAAACATATCGCCCCTCTTGGTCATGTCGGGGTGGTCCAGAAACAAAGTCGGGCTGACGGTGGCCAGCAGGTTTTGCTTCCACAGGACCAGCGGTGTGCGGATGATCTTCTGCGCCACATCGATCATGCTGGCCAGGCCGCACACTTCGATCATCTTCATATACGGAACTTTGACCTCAGACGCCAGCTTGACCCCGCCCCACAGCGCCAGCCCCAAGGCAAAAAGTCCCGCGACCGATACGCAGACAGCCCCGCCCGCCGCGAAGACCGCCATGACCCCGGGAGTCAGGAAATTCTCGGTGGCTGCCGACATCTGATCGGCCTGGGCTTGCGTCAATTTCCCCGCCGCGACTTTCTTTTGCATGGCGTTCGCTCTGGCTTCCTTCATGGTCTGGGCGACGGCTGGCTGCGAAAAGGCAACCAGTGTGTAACAAATAGCCGCAAGGCAAACAAGGACCAGCGGCGTCAGCCAGTTGGAGGTCCGCACCGGTGCGTTCTTGATCCCGTCAAACACTTCGCCGGGCACGACATAAACATCGGAAAGTCGTTCCACGAGCGATGCGGGCTTGGCCGGCTCGCTTTCCGGCCCGGGCGAACTTGATGGGGCGTCCATAAAAGTATTAGTTATTCGTAATAATGGCCGAATCGTCTTGATTCGTAAACTTCAATTTTCTCCCCCGGCTTGCGCACGATCCGGACCGCGGCGCCGGGAGTTTGGGCGATGAATCTCAGCGCCTCTTTCGGCTCAAGCACGCTCATCACTTTTGTCAGCCCATCGGCGGTGAAGTCGTTGGAGGCAATCACCGTCACCAGGCTGTGATCGGTCAAGGCCATCCCCGTGCGCGGATCGATGAGGTGCGAGTAGCGTTTGCCGCCAACCTCAAACCGTTGGAAAAGATCGCCGGAGGTCGAGACCCCCGCCTGGGAGACACTGAGAAAGCGGGCCGGCGGCGCGTTGCTCGCGTCCAGCGGCGGCAATTCGATGCGCCAGCCCTTTTTGCCCGGCGGCGGCCCGCTGACGCCGATGTCCCCGCCGCCGCTGACCAGCGCGTTGGTGATGCCGAAGCGCTCGAGCGTCCGCAAAGCCTGGTCCACCGCGTAACCCTTGGCAATGCCGCCCAAATCCAGGCGCATGTCCGGCGCCAGCAGCTTGACGCTGTGGTGCCTGGGGTCCAACTGCATTTTGGTATAGCCGACGGCCCGGCTTGCTTTGGCCAGACGGGCCGGATCGGGCAACTCGCCCTGCCTGCGGGCGTAACGCCACAGGTTGACATACGGGCCGACGGTCACATCGAACGCGCCGTGGCTGCGCCTGGCCAACTCCGCCGCTCGCTCCAGCACCGTCCACAGATCGGGGCTGACGGCCACTTCCTGGTCCTGCCCGGAAGTGCGGGAGAGCCGGCTCAGCTCGCTGTCCGAATCGTAATCGGTCATGATGTCGTTGAGTTGCTTGATACGTTGGAAGGCCGCCGCCGCCGCACCCTCGGCGAGGTTTTTCGACGGTGCGTATAGCACGATCCGGAAAGGCACGCCCATTTGCGTTTGTTCAAACTCGTAACGAGCGGGCGCCACGCCTTCCTCCCGCGTTGTCACGCACGAGGCGGCCAGCAGGCAAAGCAGCAGCCAAAACCCCGCCCGGCAAATCATTTTCATGCCTTAAGACTATCGGGACGCTCGCCCCGCTCAATCCTGCAGTTCGTCATGGCAGCGTTATTAAATCCTTCAAATCCGGTGCAAAGATCTGGAAATGACGGACGTTGATGGTAAGAATGTGCGTCGCCTTGCAACGCCGCGCCGCTTGCAAGTGCAGCATGTCGAAAATTGCTCCGCCGCGAGCCCCAGCACCCTGGCTGTTTCGCATCGCCTGCCGATAATCAGCCAAGGTCAGGTCTATGACTTCGAGTCGTCCGCAGATATTTGCCTCGATCATCCTCAAGGCGTCATTCGGACTTAATTGAATGTCCAGACGCCCGCTGGTTAAAGTGGCAAATGTTTCGGCCAGAGCGTGCGTGCAAGTGGCTCCATTGGGTATTCCGGCCAAAGCCCGGAGCGCCGCCTCATGGTGCTCTTCCTCTTCCACCATCGCCGCCACCAGTGCCGAGGAGTCAAAGTAGGTCTTCATCAACGCTCTTCCCGCACGATTCTCAGAACTTCAGCGGCGTTGAATTTTTTGCCGCCTGTGGACACCACCAGAAGCCCCTTGCGCTTTTTAATCGCCGCCACGGATTCCGGCATGATTGGCGTCAACTCCACTTTGTTCCCCATAACTTCGGCCTTAAACGCGGCCGGGGGCGATACCTGCAAGGCCTTGCGGATGCGTCCCGGAAGAACCAGCCGGCCGAATTGATCCATGATGATAATGTTTTCCATTTGCCAGAATTTGCCATTCGCCATGCCAAATGGCAATACCTCAAATTCGTGATCCTGATCCTGGAGCGCATTTCAGTTTTTTGTCGCCTCTTTTGTGGAGTGCGGTGGCAGAGCCAGCGGCGACACCGCTTTCGACTTTACCGGGCCATCCGTGGTCCCATTTCTTTTGGTTGCGGCTTGCCGCGCTGTGTCAATGGGCCAGAATTGTGTTGAAGTCCGCCCTCCCTCAGTGCTCTCTTGTGCTCTTCGTGATCGCGGCTGCAGAGCAAAAGTTGACCCTGTTTACGCTCCGCGTCCGGCGTGGTTATGTGCTGGCGCTGAGCTTGGTTCTGACCCTGTTCGCCGGCGCCGCGCTGGAGCGCTGGGTGCTCAATACAGGCATCCCCCCCAATGCCACCGACGACTTCCGCCTCATCGGGCAGGCCTGGCGGATTATCGACCGCTTCTACGTGGACCGCACGGCCGTCCGCGCCGCCGCCATGAGAGACGGCGCTATCAATGGCATGACCGAAGCCTTGGGCGACACCGGCCACAGCGTTTTCCTCAGCCCCGCGCAAAACAAGAAAGCCGGCGCCGCCGTCCAAGGCAAAATGACCGGCATCGGCGTCGAAATCCAATCGCGCGACCGCCAAACAGTGGTCGTCGCCCCGTTGGACGGTTCGCCCGCGCAACAGGCCGGCGTGCGGGCCGGCGATGTGATCCTCCAGGTGGACGGTCATTCGGTCGTCGGGTTGCCCTCCGCCCAGATCGCCGCCCGCATGGCGGGGGAGGCCGGCCTACCCGTCGAACTGACGGTGCTCAACCCGCGCGACGGCCGCCGCCGCGATCTCAAAATCGTCCGCGCCGCCATGAAACTCAACAATGTCAGTTGGCAGCGCCTGCCGGGCACCAGCCTGGCCCATTTGCGCATCGCCCTCTTCAGCGACGGGGAGGCGGCCGACCTGCGCAAGGCCCTGACGGAAATCCAGCGCCAGGACATCCACGGCATTATTCTTGACCTCCGCAACAATCCCGGCGGGGCGTTGGACGAAGCCGTCTCCACCGCCAGCCAGTTCCTCAAGTCCGGCAACGTCCTTTGGGAACGCGACGCCCACGGTCTTATTACTCCCATCCCGGTCAAAGCCGGCGGCGTCGCGCTGGACATCCCCTTGGCCGTCCTGATCAACGGCGGCTCGGCCAGCGACTCCGAAATCGTCGCCGGCGCGCTCCACGACGCTCACCGGGCGCCGCTGGTGGGGGAGACGACCTTTGGGACGGGCACCGTTTTGAGCCAATTCACACTCACCGATGGCTCCGCCCTGCTTCTGGCGGTGCAAGAATGGCTCACGCCCGACAAACGTTCCTTCTGGCACAAAGGCATCGAGCCGGACGTGCGCAGCCTTCCCCCGGAAGGCCCGCTGTTGCGGCCCACCATGGAACACGATCTGACCGAGGAACAATTGCGTTCCTGCGGCGACACCCCCTTGCTCAAAGCCATCGATTGCCTCTCCCATCCACCCCCCAAGCCCGCCGCCGTCCCCCCCGCTCCGCAATCATAGGCATAGGGGTCAGCATAGACGCGCCTTGCCATTGGTTGCCGACTGATGTCGTGAGTTTTCCTGCGCTTGATGACCCATGTTATCTTTGGCTTTGAAGCAATCCTGAAAGGATTGCTGGCACTCAGCCCAGGATTGCGAGCAACGAGCTACCCTGGGTGCCAGAACCAAAAACGCCCTCAACTCTGTAGGAGTTGAATCCAATCCCCACACTTATCGTCCATCACGCAAAGCCAAGGACTCTTGGCCCTTTCCCCCTTCTATGAGCGTCGGGGAACACCGATTCAACGAACCCCAAAAACAGCAAAATACAACCCTTCGGCCTTCATTCAAAACCGACCGCGTGAACGCCCGCGATGACTTTTGACTCCGGAGTGAAAGCGGGAGCAAGCTCCCGCACTCCAAAAACAACCGCTCTCGGCCAGGGCCTTTCTGTATATGGAGTGCGGTGGCAGAGCCTGCTCTTTACACGGATCTTCATCGACTTTACTGGTTGTTTTCACACAGTTTCCAACCCCAAGTTAAATCCGATAATCTCCGCAGACCTATACCCATGCTTTCGACGCCCGGTCGG
>JBEKSF010000231.1:0-5328 GCA_049517295.1 Verrucomicrobiota bacterium | reverse complement strand
GCCACCAATTTGGTCCTCCGCTACAACGAGCGGACGATCCTGGACGACGCCACACTCGGTCTGGACGAGAGCGACCGCATCGGGTTGGTCGGACGCAACGGCTGCGGCAAGACCACGTTCCTGAGAATCCTCGCCGGCCTGCAAGCGCCCGACAGCGGCGAAGTGACTGCCCGGCGCGACCTGGTGGTGAGTTATTTGCCGCAGGATTTCACGCTGGAGGCGTCGCTGGACGTGCGAGGCAATGTTCGCAGGGGGGCGTGGCGCACGATGGATTTGATCGCGGAATTTGAATCCCTGCCCGCCGCCTCGAAACGGCATGAGGAGTTGGAACGTCGCATCCAGGCGCTGGATGGCTGGACGCTGGATCAACGGGTCGAAACGGCCATGGCGCATCTGAACTGTCCGCCGGGGGAACGGCGGATGGATTCCCTGTCGGGCGGCGAGCAACGGCGCGTGGCGTTGGCCCGGGCGATTGTGTCGCAGCCGGAACTGCTCCTGCTGGACGAGCCGACCAACCATTTGGACCCGGAGTCCATCGAATGGGTGGCGGGATTTTTGGAGAGCTTCCGCGGCGCGTTTCTCGTCGTCACGCACGACCGCTATTTCTTAGACCGGGTGGCCAACCGCATTGTGGAGTTGTGCGAGGGAAACTTTTTCGGCCACGCTGGCAACTACACGGACTATTTGTTGGACAAGGCGGAGCGCCAGGCGGGGGACGCGGCCATCGAGCACAAGCGCCAGATGTTTTTGAAGAAGGAATTGGCCTGGGTGCGCCAGGGTCCTCGCGCGCAGCGGAGCAAACAGAAGAATCGGTTTGAGCGTTACTACGAAACGGCCGCGCAGGAGGCGGCGCCGGTCGAGGAGGACATGGAACTGGTGATTCCGCCCCCGCCCCCGCTGGGCAACCGGGTGGTGGAATTAACGAACGTGGGAATGGAACTCGGAGGCCGGAGGCTGTTCACCGGATTCAACTTCGAGTTTGAAAACGGGCGGCGCGTGGGCGTCTGCGGAAAAAATGGCGCCGGCAAAACAACCTTGCTCAAACTCATCACCGGCCAACTCGCGCCGACGGAAGGCACGGTAAAGGCGGGCCAACTCACCAAATTCAACTACGTAGACCAGGGGCGGCTGCAGTTGGACGACGAACGCACCGTTCTGGACGAGGCGGCCGACGGCACGGAGTGGGTGCAATGGGGCCAGGCCAAGATTTCCTTGCGCAGCTACCTCAAGCGGTTCCTCTTCGCCGATGAACGGATCACGACGCAGGTGAAACATCTGTCCGGCGGCGAACGCAGTCGGCTGCTGCTGGCGCGCATTTTAAAATGTGGCGGCAACTTTCTCATCCTGGATGAGCCGACCAACGATCTGGACCTGCCGACCTTGCGCGTGCTGGAGGAGGCGCTGATGGCGTTCCCGGGCGTGGTGTGTGTCGTGAGCCACGACCGTTATTTCCTCAATCGTGCTTGTACGGACATACTCGCGTTCGAGGACGGCGCTATCCGGCACAGTGCCGGCGACTACGATTATTACCTGGAGAAAAAACAGCGGGAGGCGGAGCAGGCCGCGCGCTGGACAACAAACGCAACCCCGATAAAAGCGGCGGCGATTTCATCCGGCCGCGCCGAAACCGCGCCCAAGCCGGCCAAGCCGGGCAAGCTTTCCTTCAAGCAGATGCGTGAATTGGAAGGCATCGAGGCGCAAATTCTGGCTCTGGAGAAGGAGATAGCGCGGATCGAAGGTTTGTTTGTGTCGCCGGATTTTCATCGCACCCACGCCACCCAAACCAACGAACTGCTCGCGCAACTGGCCGCAGCCAAAGAAAAGCTGCCCCGGCTTTACGCCCGGTGGGAGGAGTTGGAGGCTCTCATAATCCTGCCACGCTGAATCCCAATGCAGTGGTTTCGCGCCTGCGAATTGCGAATGTATCATTATGGATTCTTACAGGGATACTCCGCCGGACACTTCGACTCTCTGGCCATTGATCCAGCCGCTGTCATCCGACAAGAGAGAGGCAACCGCGCCGCCAATATCATCGGGAAGTCCCACCCGCCCCAGGGCGGTTTGCGAGGCGATGAAATCATTGATCTGCTTGTTGTCGCGCACGGCCCCGCCCCCAAAATCAGTTTCAATCGCGCCCGGCGCAACCGCATTGACGGTGATTCTGCGCGCGCCCAGTTCTTTGGCCATATAGCGTGTCAATACTTCGATGCCGCCTTTCATCGCGGCATAAGCCGCGTATCCGGGGAGCGAAAAGCGCGCCAGACCTGACGACAAATTCACAATCCGCCCGCCATCCTTCATGAGGGGGAGCAATTTCTGGGTCAGGAAAAAGGTCCCTTTCAGATGGATATTCATCAATTGATCGAATTGCTCTTCAGTCGTTTCCATGAAGGACGCGTGGATGCCGATCCCGGCATTATTGACCAAAAAATCGAAATCGTTCCGCTGCCAGTTGTCCCTGAGCGTATTCTTCACATTTTCCGCGAAGACCTTGAAGGATTTGTGATTGGCGACATCGAGCTGCAAGGCCACCGCCTTGCGGCCCATTTTCTCAATCTGAACAACCACCGCATCTGCTTCCACTTTCTTGCTGTTGTAGGTCAGGATAATGTCATGTCCCTTTCCAGCCAGATGAAGGGACATGCTTTTGCCAAGACCACGGCTTCCACCGGTTATGATCGCGATTTTCATGAGGGGAAAATACTGCGCAAAGTCTTTTCTCACAATGGAAAGTGCATCAATGCCATTGGCACCCGTTGACTCTCCCGGTGCGGCAGTGGCATTCTCCCCCCGTATGGAACTTGATTTGGCAAACAAAGTCGCCATCGTCACCGGGGCAAGCCGGGGGATTGGCCGGGCCATCGCGGAGGCGCTGTCGCAGGAGCGCATGCGTCTTGTCCTTGCTGCGAGGTCAGGGGAACTGCTCAGGGAAGTGGCGCAATCCTGCAACGCCGAGTCCGTGACGTTTGCGGCTGATTTGCGCGATGAAACCGCTCCGCAGAAGCTGGTCGCGCTTGCGGTTGAGAAATTCGGAGGAATTGATCTGCTCGTCAACAATGCGGGGGCCACAAAACGCGGGGACTTTCTTCAACTAACCGAAGAAGATTGGCGGGATGGGTTCGCCTTGAAATTTTACAGCGCCGTCCGCTGCTCACACGCGGCGTGGCCCCACCTGGTGAAGGCCCGGGGTTCCATCGTCAACATCGTTGGGGTGGGAGGACGCACGGGGAGCGCGGATTTCGCCATTGGCGGCGCCGTCAACGCCGCCCTGCTGAACCTGACAAAGGTCCTCGCAGATCGTGGGATGAAGGATGGCGTGAGAGTCAACGCCATCAACCCAGGCGCCATCGCCACGGACAGATTGAGAATTCGCATCCACAAGCTGGCTGGCGAAGGCGGCATTGCATTTGATGAAGCGTCCTCAAGGATGGCCGAACAACTCGGCGTAAGGCGTTTTGGCGAGCCGGCGGAAATTGCCGCTGTGGTGGCATTCCTTGCGTCTGACAGGGCCGGCTATTGCCAGGGAACCGTTCTCGATGTTGACGGCGGGCAAACCAGAACACTCTGACAAAGGCGCGCCGCTCCATACTTCAGTTTCTTCCGGAAAAGCGGCGGAGGTGGGTGGTGGGGCGGCCCTTCCCAAGAAAAAGGTCGGTTGACTTGGCGCTGCCGATGGTCAAGACAACGGTCCATCCACCCTTCGAAAGTCTGCGGCGATGAATTGCTCGCCGACTCGATGCACATGACCAACTCTGCGTGAATCGGTTCTTATGCTCGGTTTCAGGTGGGAAGTTGTCGCGCGTAGTGAGGCTTTGGCGGGCCACTGGTGGCGGACAGCCAGCCTGACGTTATTGGAAGGTTCAGCGGCGAGAGCGGGGCAGGCGCGGTGCTGCGCCGCGCTTGGCGGGGTCGGGGCCTTTGGCCTTGAGCATGGCTCTTGCGACCTGGCGAGCGCCGGCATTGGGGACTTCAGGAGGAAGAAAATGAGCGAAGCGGCCGGACATGTTGTCTATCGGGGGCGCTTTGTCCTCCCCGAATCCAAAAAACTTCTCGTTGTCGCTTCGGATGATGGGCAGAAACTTCTGTTTCTGGGCAGCGTGCGACTCGCCCATGAGAACAACGACTTCCTGTCGGTCAAACGCTTCGGACGGCGGTTCGGTTGCGTCGAACTTCTCGCCGGGTTTGGCAAACTTCACCCAGGCCTCCAGCGCCATTACCACGGAGGTCGCGGCGTGCGCGATGCACATGAGGCGGGCTTTGGTCGCGAACTCGTCCTTGTCGCCTTCATCCGCGGGCGAATCGGGCATAAACATGAGCGGACCCTCTGAGCCAATTAGAAACAACGCCGGAGGCATGTGACCGCTATTGCGCATGCAGTAATTGGCGTAGTGCTCCGCCTGCGCCAGAAGGTCATCCAGAGTTTCGAGTCTGTTCGATTGCACTCCCGGGATTTTGCTGGAAACCGGGAATACGGGCAAGATTGATTGCGGGCAGACAACTTCCATCACCAACCCGGGATCCTCCCCCGTCGACCTAGGGAGGACAACTCTGGCCCGAACCAGGAGGTTCTTTGCCGCCCTTCCATGAAACATCCTGACATGAACAAGGCCATTGGTGATCTCGCAAAAAATCTAAATTACTGGGCCGGGCTAATAGACGCAGCCGATCCCAACCATTATTTTTGCCAACGACTGGCCCATGGTGGACCAGGAAAAATATAAAATATGAACGAACAAAATGACAGCAAGGGAACAGGCCAAAGCGGATCCAAGCAGAGCATGACCCGCGAGGCGGCCTCACGAATCCAAAGCGCCGGGGATCGCGCCCCTGCCAGCCGGACCACCCAGACCGAGTTCGGGCGTCGTGCGCAGAGCGCGGGCGACATTAGAACAAACACGGGAGGAAATCAGGCAATGAACAAAAAATTATGAAACAAGACCAAATCGAAGACCTTCTGACACCGACGACGAAAGCCGTCGTTCCTCGAACCACGAACGCGTGAAGACCTCCAACCAACCTGAAAGGAGGTGAGCACCACTATGTACGAGCCAACACAAGCAGACTTGGACAATCATGCCAATCAGTTGAATCCGAACAACGATGAGTATGGGCACAGCCGGGGCGAAGATTGAGCACTTGCAACCCGGGGCGATGGCTGGCGGGCATTTGCGCCCGCCAGCCCATTTGCCAACAAGGGTGCATTGGATTTTGAAGAAATGATCATAAACTCACGGGTCTGTGCAGCCACGATCCCACCGCGCCTGCGTTCAGGCTGGCAAAACCGTTTTCAAGTGATGAAAAAAGCGGCGGTAATAGCGTTGGATTTGT
>JBEKSF010000230.1:0-5344 GCA_049517295.1 Verrucomicrobiota bacterium | reverse complement strand
AAATCCACGATGGACCGGTATCGTTCCTTCCAGACCGTCTTTTTGCCGGCGCGCTCGTCCGGAATCCCCTCACTGCGCAAAATCTCGGGATGCACGCGGACGATCAGCACCTCCTCGTAATAGGAGCGGTTGAAGACGCCGATCCGTCCGCGCGCCGGCAGACGGCACGTCGTGCGCCAGAGAAAATCATGTTCCAGCTCGTCGGAGCTCGGATGCTTGAAACTGTAAACTTCACAGCCCTGCGGGTTGACGCCAGACAGGACGTGGCTGATCGCGCCATCCTTTCCGGCGGCGTCCATGGCCTGAAAAATGAGGAGCACCGAATAACCGTTGGACGCATAAAGGAGGCGCTGCAGCGCGCTCAACTCCTCAACGTGTTCTGCCAGGAGTTTCTGATACCGCTTCTTCGACTTGCAAAAGGGCTTCACGATCGTCGGCCACTCTTTAAGTTTGACCTTTGCTCCGGGCCCCACACGGAAATTCTTTGAATTGATTTTCATCTTCATTCTTTTGGTCATGTCAGCCGCGTTGTTCGCGTCTGTCTATTTATGGGGTTCATCTTTCCGGATTTTTCGCTCCGCCTCAAGCCAGTCCTGAACTGCTCGACCGTCCCGGCGGCCTCGTTGCTCGTAGAGTTCATAGGCCCGTGTGGCGATCTGCGGTGTAAGATCGAGCGGCTTTATGGCCAACAATGAGGCTTTGACGGGATCGAAAATCCGATACGCGAGCAGTTTCACGCGATCATTGATGAGGAAAAACGGCAAAGAGTAGCCCCACACCATGAGGGCCCAACCCCAGCCGATGGGCGGCATGAACAATCCATAAACCGCAATCAGGGTCGCCACGATTTGCGTGCCGAACACCGCCACCAGCAGAATCCGCGCGGGACGAATGGACCAGAACGGCCCGCGCGTACGCGTGATGAAAATTTTCAGATGCCCCCCCACGGAAAGTTTCAAATACATCAGCGTCTGGATGAGCGCCCGATCGAGGTGAAAGACACGCTCACCGATGTAAAACAGGCCAAACGCGTCCATCAGCCCGATGATGCTCACCACGGTGGCGACTCCCAGCACCAGGCGCATGTTCCAAGCCTCGGGCTTGTTCGAATAGTGAACATTGTCATACGCGATGGATAGGATGGCGCCGTCGTTGAGCAACGCCAGCATCACGATCATCACCGCCGTCAATGGATAAAAGTTAAAGACCAGGATCGCCAGCGTCATCAACGACAGCACGCCCAGCGTTTCGGCGATGCGGTAGATCGCGTAGCTTTGCATCCGCTGGAAAATTTTCCGGCTCTCCTTGATCGAGTCAATAATCACCGACAGGCCGGGCGTCATCAGCACGATGGCCGCCGCCGCGCGCGCCGCGTCCGTTGCGCCCGAAACGGCGATGCCGCAGTCAGCTTTCTTCAGCGCGGGGGCGTCATTCACCCCATCACCCGTCATGCCGACGATGTGGCCGCGTTTTTGCAGCACATCCACAATGTGGAACTTGTGTTCGGGGAACACCTGGGCGAATCCGTCGGCCTTCTCGATGGACTCCGCCACCGCCGTCGTCTCCTGATGCTTGACGTCACCCAGTCCGCTGGCATCGAGAATGGCGATGCCCATCCCTAATTTCCTGGCGGTTTCCTGGGCGATGGCCAGTGCGTCGCCCGTAACCATCTTGACCTTCACGCCCATCTGGAGCGCGGTCGCAATGGTGGCCTGGGCATCTTCGCGTGGCGGATCAAACAAGGGCAACACGCCAACGAACTGCCATTGCCCGTCGCCGTCGGCCCGTGCCACACCCAATGAACGAAAGCCGCGCGCCGCGAATTCGTTGACCACCTGTTCGACGGCGGGCTTCACCTGACCGGCGTTGGCCAACAATGCCAAAATCACCTGCGGTGCACCTTTCGTCACTTTGAACGTCCTTCCGTCTTTGGCTTTGACGGTGGCCTCGGTGCGTTTATGCACCGGGTCGAACGGCTGGAAATGAACCACCTCATAAGCCTTTAACAAATCCTTGTCTTTCAGTCCGCCCAAGACGGCCAGATCAATGGTGTCGTTATCGTCCGCGCGCGACGCCAGCGCGGCATTGAGGATGACTTGCTCAGCGGGGACATTGTTCACGCTGAACGGATCGCCCAGCGTCAGCTTGTTCTGGGTCAGGGTGCCGGTCTTGTCCGAGCACAGCACGTCCACGCCCGCCAGTTCCTCGATGGCCGACAACCGGCTTACAATCGCCTGCTTCTTGGCGAGCAGGCGTGCGCCGACCGCCATCGTCACCGACAACACCGTCGGCATCGAAACGGGAATCGCGGCCACCGTCAGCACCAGGGCGAACTGCAGCGTAGTTAGGATCGCGTCGCCGCGGAAGATCGCGACGGTAATAATCAGCGCCACCAAGGCCACCGCGAGGATGATCAGGTAATTGCCGATCTTCAAAACCGCCTTTTGAAAATGGCTGACGGTGTGCGCCTCCTGCACCAGTTGTGCCGTCTTGCCGAAATAGGTGTTCGCGCCCGTGGCATAGACCAGTGCGCCGATTTCACCCTGGCGGATGATCGAACCGGAAAACACCGCCTCGCCGGGTTTGCGCGTGGCGGGCAACGACTCTCCCGTCAGCGCGGACTGATCCACCTCCACCGGATCGCCGTCCAGCAGGCGCGCATCCGCCGGCACAATGTCGCCCAGGCGCACGCGGATGACGTCGCCCGGCACCAGCTCGTGCGCCGCCGGGTTGACCCATTTCCCGTCACGTTTCACCCGGGCCTTGATTGCCAGCTTGGCCTTCAGGGCGGCGATGGCGTTGCCCGCCTCGCGTTCTTCCCAGAATCCGACCACGGCGTTGGCCACCAGCAAGAGGAGGATGATGAAAAAATCCGGCCAGTGCCGGACCACGCCCGACAGAATCACCGCCACTTCAATCATCCATGGGATGGGACCCCAAAAATAGGCGAGGAATTTCAGGAACGGATTGGTTTTCTTTTCTTCAATCTCGTTCGGCCCGTATTGGGTCAGCCGTTTCTGCGCCTCGGCTTGACTGAGCCCGTCCGGCGACGACTCCAATTTTTTCTCCACCTCCGGCAAGGGCAAGGATTTCAAATCGTCCGTTGCATTGGGTTCCATGCTCATGTTCTTTCCATCGCGGCATTGTATTCGCCACGGCGCGCGGCGCGGTTGCATTTGGCGCGATGAACCAGAGCTTGCTGTGCGGCCAACACGTTGGCCTCCTTGCCTTGCCAAATCTCCAAGGCCGGTTGCTGGATGGCGCGGGCAAACGAAAACGCCAACGCCCAAGGCAGTCGCGACTTGAATCTGACATTCATGGCATTCAAACGGGCCGAGGCCAGTTCAGCGGATTGGCCGCCCGACAGGAACGCAATCCCCGGGACGGCAGCGGGGACGGCTCGCAAGAGACATTTCACCGTGGCATCGGCCACCTCGTCCGCTGATTCCTGCTTCGGACAGGTCAATCCCGACAGCACCATGTTGGGCTTCAGGATCATGCCCTCCAGCGTCACCCGTTGTGTGTAAAGCTGGTTGAAAACGGTTCGCAGGACTTCCTCCGTTACCTCGCGGCATCGCTCCAGTGTGTGTCCGCCGTCCATGAGCACTTCCGGCTCGACGACGGGGACCAATCCGGTTTCCTGGCACAACGCGGCATAGCGCGCCAGCGCGTGCGCGTTGGCTTCGATACAACCCCGGCTGGGAATGCCATCGCCCACGGCAATCACCGCGCGCCACTTGGCAAAACGGGCGCCCATTTGAATGTATTCAGCCAGGCGGTCGCGCAATCCGTCCAGACCTTCGGTGATTTTCTCTCCGGGATGACCGGCCATGTCCTTGGCACCGGTGTCAACTTTGATGCCGGGAATGATTCCCGCATCGGTGATAGCTTTAACAAAGGGAGTGCCATCTTTCTTTTGTTGGCGGATCGTCTCGTCGTAGAGGATCGCGCCACTGATGCACTCACCGAGGCCGGGCGTGGTCACAATCAATTCCCGATAGGCGCGCCGGGTTTCCTCGGTCTGGGGAATCCCCAACTTCGCGAATCGCTTGTTGCAGGTCGGATTGCTTTCATCCATCGCCAGCAGTCCTTTGTCGCCGGCGACCAGTGCCTTCGCAGTGTTGATGATATTTGTTTTCATAAATAAATTTTAGGGCTGGCACTCATGGCGTTTCCAATCCCGGGCCTGCGCCTCGATGGGGTCGAGTTGCCCGGCTTTTCTGGCCGGGCGTGGCCTTCAAGGAATGGCCGCTGTCGTTCCATGCGAAACATCCCAGCCGCCACCCAACGCTTTGATCAACTGAACGCTCGCCGTCATCTGTTCCATCCGGAGGTTCATTGCCGTCCGCTGATTGCTCAATAGAGTGGTTTGCGCAGCAATCACATCGAGGTAACTGTCCAGGCCGGATTGGTAGCGGGCATTGGCGAGCGTCAGGTAGCGCTGCGACGATTCGACGGCGGCATTCTGTTGTTGAAGCTCCTGGGACAGGATTCGCAGCGACGACAGGTTGTCTTCGACTTCTTGAAAGGCGGTGAGCACGGTCTGACGGTAGTTCGCAACGGTGCCCTGGTAGATCGCCCGGGCTTGTTCGGTGACGGCTTTGCGTAATCCGGCGTCAAAAAGGGTTTGCGTCATCATCGCGCCGACGGACCAGACAAGACTCGGCCCGGAAAAAAGATTTTCCACGGATGTGCTCTGGTATCCCGCCGAGCCGCTCAAAGTAATCGTCGGAAAATAAGCCGCGCGCGCCACGCCGATTTGCGCGTTCGCCTCCGCGACGCGGCGTTCGGCGGCGGCGACGTCGGGACGGCGTTCGAGCAGTTGCGACGGAACGCCGAAAGGAATCGCGATGGGGGTCGCGGTCAGCGGATTTATCGTGATGGAAAATGATGAAGCCGGTTGGCCGAGGAGCATCGCAATGGCGTGTTCGAGTTGCGCGCGCTGGATGCCGAGGTCGGTGGCCTGCGCGCGTGTGATTTCGAGTTGCGTTTCGGCCTGCTCGATGTCCTGGCCGGACGCCATGCCCGTGTCCTGCTGGACCTGGGTCAGCTTGAGCGACTCCTGATAAGCAAGCACCGTCGCATCCAAAAGCTGCTTCTGCGCATCCAGCACGCGAAGCTGAAAATAATCCACCGCCACTTCCGCCTGAACGGTCAGCCGCACGTTTTCGAGATCGGCCAGCGTGGCTTGCGCTTCAAGCGAGTTTGCCTTCACCGTGTTGCGAATGCGGCCCCAGAAATCCAACTCCCAAGAGGCGTCAAATGGCAGCGAGTATTCGGTGAAGGTGGAAGAAGTCGGCGGACTTGACTGTGATGACTGTCGTGATCTCGTGACTGAAGGATT
>JBEKSF010000229.1:0-5370 GCA_049517295.1 Verrucomicrobiota bacterium | reverse complement strand
ATTGGAGATTCCCTCTATCAATGTGGTTTTCGACCAACCGCGCGCGTTGCTGGGCGAAAAAGTCCACGCCCGTTTTGGGGACGAATTCCCAATTCGGTTCGACTTCCTGGATACCATGGGCGGGGGAAACCTCTCGTTCCAGGTTCATCCTCTGACGGAATATATCCAGCATCACTTTGGAATGCATTACACGCAGGATGAGAGTTACTACCTGCTTGATGCCAGCCCGGATGCCGCGGTCTATTTGGGTTTAAAGGAAGGCCTGGATCCCCCGGCGATGGCGCGAGATCTTGAGATTGCCCAAGCGGGCGGCCCTCACTTTCCGGCCGACACACACGCAAACAAATGGCCGGCCAAGAAGCACGATCATTTTCTTATTCCTGCCGGAACGGTGCATTGCTCGGGTGCAAATTCGATGGTGCTTGAGATCAGCGCCACACCGTACATTTTCACTTTCAAAATGTGGGACTGGGGCAGGCTGGGACTGGATGGGAAGCCGCGGCCTATTCATCTCCGGCATGGTGTTGCCAACATTCAATGGGATCGCACAACCAAATGGACACGCCGGAACCTCATCAACCGCATCGAGCCGCTTGGACAGGGAGAGGGCTGGCGCGAAGAGCGCACCGGCCTGCACGAACGCGAGTTTATCGAAACACGGCGGCATTGGTTTGCCAGGCCGGTTCCGCACGACACTCTGGGGGGCGTCAACGTATTGAACCTGGTGGAAGGCGAAGAAGCAATTGTCGAAAGCCCGGACCGCGCTTTTGAACCGTTCGTTGTTCATTATGCCGAGACATTCATTGTTCCGGCGGCCGTCGGGGCCTACACCGTTCGTCCGCACGGGGCGTCGCTGGGACGCGAATGTGCAACCATCAAGGCATTTGTAAGGACATAAGTTGAAATGATGATGCTGAACTCCACAAAAATCCTTTCCTCTTTTGACCCCATCGCGGGAACGATTCCTGGTGTCCCCGGCGTCAAGCGCCACTTGAGCGACCTCCGCGGCTGCTTCCGCAATGCGGCCGCTTACGAGAAGGCGCTGACAATGGGCGATCCTCTGCTCTATAGCGTCACGGTGGTCGAACCGGCGGATGGCGCCGGCGATTTGCACTGCGCCATTGCCCTCATTGAGCCTGGGCGCATTGCCGATGAGTATTTTATGACCAGGGGCCATCTGCATTCCTGGCGCGAAGCGGCGGAGTTCTATATCGGCTTGAGGGGCGAGGGCGTAATGTTGTTGGAAGATGAGGCCGGCGGCGAAAGCCGGATGGTGCCGTTGCGTCCCGATTACATCGTTTATGTCCCGGGCAAGACGGCGCACCGCACCATGAACACAGGCCCCATGCCTTTGACTTACCTCGGCGTCTATCCCGCCAAAGCAGGGCACGACTACGACGCGATTGCCGGCGGGAATTTTCGGTGTGTGGTCGTCGAACGCGACGGCCAACCCGCTATGTTGCAAAGGAACAAATCATGAATTACATCACCAAGCCGATACCCGCGACAACGCCACTGGTTTCCTTGGTCGAGCGACCGTGGGGGTCATTTAAGCAGTACGCAAACAACCGTGATTGCACCGTCAGCCTGATCACTGTCCTGCCCGGCCAGCGCCTGAGCCTGCAATCTCACACCGGCCGCGCCGAGCTATGGATAGTCATTGATGACGGCGCGTTGGTCCAAGTGGGCGATACGGAACGCGCCTGCAAGGCGGGCGAGGAGATTTGGATTCCTGCAAACGAAAAACACCGATTAAGCTGCGGCAGCGACAAATCCGTTCGCGTGCTTGAGGTTGCCTTCGGCAACTGGCAGCAAGAAGATATTACCCGCTTTGCGGACGACTACCAGCGTTCCGCCTGCGGTGAAGGGAAGGCGATATGAAACCTCTTTCCCCCGTCCGCAAGTTGATTCTGATCTTCGCCACTTTGGCGTGCGCCCGATGCGCTATTGGATACCAAGACGCTGCTGGCGGCCACCGGCACGTCATGGCTTTGGACGGTATATGGCGGATCGCCGACGGTACGATGGATCAGGTTCCCGCCACTTTCGACCGTACGGCGCCTGTCCCGGGCTTGGTTTCGCTGGCGAGTCCGCCCTTCATCGAGCCCGGGCCAAAGGTTGAGAACCGCCAGAGCGTGCCACAGAAGGATTCGCGCCGGGACGCATTCTGGTATAGCCGGACCTTCAAGATTGACGGGCAGATTCCGCGGTCGGCGACCCTCAAGGTCGGCAAAGCGATGTTCGGCACGCGGGCGATTCTAAATGGTCAGTTGCTGGGGGACCATCTGCCATGCTTCACACCGGGTTATTTTGACGCCGGAAAGGCCCTCAAAACCGGCGAGAACGAATTGCTGATCCGTGTGGGCGCTGACCGAGATGCCGTGACCGAGGCGATTCCCTCGGGCTTTGATTTCGAGAAGGAGCGATACATCCCGGGCATCTTTGATTCGGTCACACTGATACTCACGGGCACACCCAACATCGTGAACGTGCAGGTTGCCCCGGATTTATCCAATCGGCAGGCACGGGTGCGTCTCTGGACTAAGGGCGCAAGCCAAGGAGATGTGACTGTCGAAGTTCGCGAGGCAAAATCCGGGAAGATTGTCGGCAAGACATCGAAGCACGTGACGTCCGCGGAGCAGGTGATGGATCTTATAGTGCCGATTTCCAATTGCCATTTGTGGTCGCCGGAGGACCCGTTTCTTTATCGATTGACTGCGCGGACTTCGGGCGACGAATTCACGACGCGGTTTGGAATGCGCGAGTTCAAGTTCGATCCAGTGACGGGCCGGGCGATGTTGAACGGCAAACCGTACTTCATGCGCGGCAGCAACATTACCCTCTACCGCTTTTTCGAAGACAGCGAGTGCCGAGACCTTCCATGGAATGAGAAGTGGGTGCGATTGCTGCATCAACGGGTTAAGGACATGCATTGGAACTGTCTGCGTTACTGCATCGGGTTCCCGCCCGAAGCGTGGTACCGCATCGCCGATGAACAAGGCATCCTCATCGAAGATGAGTTTCCCCTGTGGTTCGGGGGGCCGGGCTGGAGCAAATGGCCCCAGCCGTTGAAGAGGGACGAATTGGCGACGGAATACGCCGAGTGGATGCAGGAACGTTGGAACCATCCGTGCGTCGTCATTTGGGATGCAAGCAACGAAACCACCAGCACTGAAACCGCTGCCGCCATCCGCCAAGCGCGAGCCTCAGACTGTTCCGGCCGGCCTTGGGACAACAGCTATACCTATCCCCTGGAGGCTGGAGATATGATCGAGTCTCACCCCTATCATTTCCAGAATCCGGATTTCAAGCTGGCCAACCTTGCAACTGCGGACCCCGTCCCGCAAGGCAACGCTCTGCGCAACGATGGCACTCACGCGGTTGTCATCAATGAGTATGGCTGGCTCTGGCTCAATCGCGACGGGACCCCGACGACGCTGACCAAACAACTCTACCAGAACTTCCTCGGCCCGCAATCAACGACGACACAACGCCGCCATCTCTACGCTGCTTACTTGGCGGCCGAAACCGAATTCTGGCGCACTCATCGCACCGCGGCCGCCGTGATGCACTTCACCTCCCTCGGTTACTCCCGTCCGGACGGCCAGACCAGCGACCATTGGATGGACGTGGAGAAACTGAAGTGGGAGCCGGAGTTCTATCGCTACGTGCGGGATTCCTTCGCGCCAGTTGGCGTGAGCATCGATTTTTGGGATGACAAGGCCATCGGCGGCCAGAAGGTCCGGCTTCCGATTGTGCTGATCAACGACCTTGACCAGCCATGGAACGGGCCGGTCACTTTGCGGATGAAGTGTCGCGGTCACGTCGTGGTCAAGCTGAGCCAGGCCGGTCACTTGGATGCCTTCGGAAAAGCGACGTTGTTTTTCGACTTTACTTGGCCGGAACTGGCCGGCTTCTGCGCGATCGAAGCCGAACTGCATGGTCTGGACGGAAAAGCCGTTCACAGCACGCGCGAACTCCGGCTTCTTCAGCCGGCGGTTCAGCCTGTGCATGGCGAATTCTAACTGACGCGGCACTTGGGCGTTCAGGGAATGCGTTGCGGCAGAATTGCCGCGTGTAATTGAGCAGGCTTGCTTTCCGCCTTTAAGACTGCGGCAATTGCGGTATTGTCGGGTGCGCGTGTATTTGCGATCACGATTCAAGGCGCGAAAATCCGGCGGGGAATCTCCCTTCAGGGTTTTCACATCGCTGATCTACGCCCTATTGTGCATCGGTTTGGTCGGATACTTTGTCTGGGTTTGGCAGCGAGCCAAACCCAGCGGCCAACGGGCGCCGGCAAGACCGCCGACGGCGGCGCTCACGAACCGACAACTTGCCCCAACTGTGGCGATTCCCCGTCTGCGAACCCCTGAAACGACATCGTCCGAAACGCGCCCGGTGCAGACCATTTTGGAAGCCCAAATCGCGCTCGTTCGACAAGGCATTTCTCCGGGATCGATCGACGGGGCGAACGGATCCCGGACTCGCGCGGCCCTGATCGCTTTCCAACACAAGCGGGGCATTGTTCCCAGCGGCCGGCTGGATGCCCAGACGATGGCACTTTTGCTGATAACCCCGCCAGTTATGACGCAATACACTGTGACCAGGGAAGATCTTGACCGGCTTATGCCAGTTCCCAGAACATGGCTCGGCAAATCCGAGCAGACGCGCCTGGACTTTGAGAGTATTTTGGAACTGCTCGGCGAAAAGGCACTTTCAAGCCCGCAATTGATCCGGGATCTCAATCCAACGGTCAATTGGAATCGGATGACCAGCGGCACGCAAGTGACAATACCGCGAGTGGATTACCCTCCCATTACCGGCAAGGCGGCCTTTATCAGGATTTCACTGCAAGATTGCGTCCTGGAGGCATTCGATTCCGAAACCAATTTGATGGCGCATTTTCCGTGCAGCATCGGGCGCTTGGCGGCGAACCGGCCTGCCGGAGAGTTGCACGTTACAACCGTCGTTATTGATCCGAACTACACCTTTGACCCCGCCGTCTTTCCCGAATCGCCGGAAGCCCAGACGGTGGGCCGAAAGCTCGTCCTTCCACCCGGTCCCAACAATCCCGTGGGTGTGGCTTGGATTGGCTTGGATCGGCCGGGTTACGGCATTCACGGCACACCCGCGCCGGAGCGGGTTGGCCGCCCTGAATCGCACGGCTGCTTTCGCCTGGCAAACTGGAACGCCAGTTATCTGGCCAATTTGGTCTGGATTGGAATGCCGGTGATCGTGAACTGAGGACAGTGGTAGAGTAGGCGAAGTGGAACGGGCGGGTTGAACTGACCGTAGTTGTCGGTTCCGCGGTTCCACTTCACCCCTCATCAAACCGGACGAACGGATTTCCCGTATCCGGCTTTCCGAGTC
>JBEKSF010000228.1:0-5382 GCA_049517295.1 Verrucomicrobiota bacterium | reverse complement strand
ACGCTCCGGTGGCGGGCCTTGAACACGGCGCGGTCCGCCTTGGAGCGATAGTAGGACGGCTGGATGATGAGAAGCTGGTGGCTCATGCCGGGTCTGGCGTCACTCCTGCGCTTGATGTTTTTATCGTTTGCCGGGCTTGCGATTCGGGAGCCCATGCCTGCTCCAGACTCGCCCAAGTGCCGTCAGGGAGCAAGCCGGAAAATGCCGGAAAACGCCCGCGCCAACCGCTAATCTGCTTGCTTCGCTGTGGTTTTCTGGAACAGTTATGCCGCATGAAAACGCCGACGCCAAACCTAACCACCACCAGCATTCCGCGCCCATTGCTGAAGGAAGTGGCGGTGAAAATCGTCATCTTGGTTTTATTGGGGGCGCTTCTGGGCTTGGGCCATGGCTGGGCGGCGTCCCGGCTCTACAGCCCCACGCGACTCGCCGGCTTCCATACCGGCGTGGTGGAAGGGACCTTGATGCCCGCCGCCATGCCGTCCCTGCTGATGGGGAAGGACCTCCCGATTTACGCTCCTAACAACACCGGACGGTGCTACAACATTGGCTTTCTTCTGGGCATCAATATGTGCGGCACGGTGTTTTTTGGCATCGCCTTCTGGCGGCCGCGAAAGCGAGAAGCAAGGGAGTGATGGGGTGATGGAGTATTGGAGTAATGTGACCTGCCGAAACCCGCGTTCCAAATCCCCAGCACTCCACCACTTCAACTCTCCATCACTCCGTTTCAGTAAAGCCCCCCGCGAAAGATCTCAACAACCTTCACCCTGCCCCCCGCCCAGTAGCAGGTTGGCGGAAAATTAAACCTCCTTGCCGCCCGGTCGTAGATGAGTTTGACCGGATGCGCCGGCAGGTTCGGATCGTAGGCCTCAAACTGGAGGTCCTGCTCCGACTCCGAGAGTCCGAACAACACGAGACCGTGGTTGATGGTGATGCGGGGAAACCGGAAGAGATGCACGGCGGGCACCGCGTCCTGGCGCACTCGTTCCCGCAGTTGTTGAGCCATCCGCTCCTGGTGCCACGCCGGGATCATAAAAACCATGCGCCAGTGGCTGCGCACAAAATAGGATTGCAAGGGGCCGCCGCATTCCGCCTTGAGCAGGGATTCATACGCCTGGCTGAAGGCGCGCAGACCGTCGTAGCCGGGGAACACGATCCGCTCCGATTCCGCGCTCGCCCGGCGGGGATTGCGCGAGACGACCTGACGGATGAGCCGGCGATAGGTTTCCGCGTCCACCGCGGGCCGGCCCGGGTCGAAACGGGCATGATAAAAAAACTGCCGCGCTGATCTGACGATCACGAAACAACGATGGGTATAAACGGGAGGCGGATCACAGGGAGAAACACTCATCGCCCCGGTCGCCGGATCGAAGCGATACTGCCAGACCAGCTCGTTGGCAAAAGTAAAAGTGTCCCGCTCGAACCGGAACGAGCGGGCACAGTGGTCTGGCGGCGAACCCATTATGCCGGGCCGGAAATTACTGCGCGTGGCGCTGGAAGAAATAGCCCAGGTCGCGGGCAAGAACACGGATGTCGTTGCGCTGAATGTCCTCGCTGCTTATCGCTTCTCCGTACGCCCTGGATTCGAATGACTCGCCACTGCGCTTGATTTCATAGACGCAGACCAGCTTGTCGCCATCGTAAATCTGGCCGCGCACCTTGATCACAGGCTGGCCGCCGCCGCCAAACGGGCCGCCAAAATGCCGCCCAACGCCGCTGCCCTTGGAAAATTCGATGATGGTGTTGTCCAGCCTGAGGGTCTTGGATTTGGCCTTCACGTCCTCGCTCTTGGTCGTCACGGTGTCGAAGAGTTTCGTGTCGCGCAGGGAGGTCACGAGTTCCGCAGGCAGTTCCTGCATGGCCGTGGCGCGGATATCAACCTCGTTGTCGCGTTCGACGCCGGCGAACACGATGGGCGTAAGGTAAAGCGTTTGATAGCCCTTGAAGTTGAAGCCGTCCGCCAGCCAGACGCCCTGGATGTTTTGGTCCCTGTGCAGTTTGACGCCCTCCGGCAACGGCGGCACTTTGTTTTTCTTTTCCTTTTGCTTCGGTTGCGTGGTTTGCGCCGTCTGGTTCGTTTGGGCCATGGAACCGGAGACGCCGCACAGCAGCAGGCTCAAGCCGCCCAACAGACCCAGGCGCGCCGTGTTTTTTATCCATCCTTGAGACATGTGTGTTGTTTTCATATTGATCCTTTCCCGCTTTATATAATCCTTCCCGCCGGGTGGCAAGCTTTTCTTGGTAGGCGCAGCACAGTCAACACTCAGGGCCAGATGGCGGCGCCTGATGCCCAGTCTCCCGTAGTTGAAAAGGGCTGGATTCCGTCAGGGGCGAATGGCAAACCCAATTTCATCGCCGGGCAGAAACTCGCGGTCCAAGTCATCCCCTCGCATTCCGCTCGAAAATTTCCGCGCCACAACCCCCGAAGAAAAGCAGGGGCCAACTTTGTGTCAATACTCAGGACCTGTTTATGTATCGCCGACGGAAAACAGACAGGCAGGGATGGTCAATATGATAATATCAAGACCCATTCATGGCGGCGAACCCATTATGCCGGGCGGGAGACTACTGTAGCACGCCGGCGGTTCGCCTGAAGAAATAGGCCAGGTCGCGGGCGAGGGCATGGATGTCTGCGCGCTGGAGATCCTCATCGCTCAACGCCGCGCCCTCGATTCGGCCGGCGTGAAGCACGCCGCTGCGCTTGATTTCATAAACGCACACGAGCTTGTCCCCGTCGAAGATCTGGCCGCGCACTTTGATCACGGGCTGGCCGCCGCCAAAATGGCCCGAAAAGTACCGCGCGGCGCCGCTGCCCTTGGAGTATTCGATGATGGTGTTGTCCAGCTTGAGGGTCTTGGCGCCGGATTTCACGTCCTCGCTCTTGGTCGTCACCGCGGCAAAGAGTTTCGTGTCGCGGAGATTATCCACGAGCTGCTCGGGCAGCTCCTGCATGGACATGGCGCGCGCGTCAACCTCGTTGGTGCGTTCGATGCCGGCGAACACGATGGGCGTGAGGTAAAGCGTTTGATAGCCCTTGAAGTTGAAGCCGTCCGCCAGCCAGACGCCCTGGATGTTCTGGTCCTTGTGCAATTTGACGCCCGCCGGCAACGGCGGCACATTTGCCGGCTTTTCTTTTTGCTTCGGTTGCGCCGTCTGGTTTGTTTGTGTCGTTTGCGCCATGGAACTGGAGGCGAAGCCCATCAGCAGGCTCAAGCCGCCCACCAAGCCCAGTCGCACCGTGTTTTTTATCCATCCTTGAAACATATGGTTTGTTTTCATATTGGTCTTTTTCCGCTTTGTATAACCCTCCCCGGCGAGTGGCAAGCTATTCTCCAAAAAAGTCTTAACTTTGGCATTTTTTTACCTTTCTCTTGTTCCGCTGTGTTCATACGGCCGCCGATTCATGACGTGGTAAATCGCCCAAGGTATTGGACGCGAAATTTGCGGGCCATGCCAGAAAAAATAACCCGCAGAGGCGAAAAGTGTCAATGGACCCCTTTGTTCGTGCCGCTCAACGTAAGTTCCGCGGTCATCACCTTGACGCCTGAGACGGAGGCGGAAACTCTGGCCTGGACCATCAGGCCCAGCCGGCCGGTGATGGTGGCTTCGATGGTGAGGGTTTGCCCGGGCCGGGCGGAACCAAATATTTTGACTCCCCGCAGCGCGGTCAGCTTCAGTCGCGGCAGGGACGGATTGGCGGGGTCCTCCTGCGCCACCATCCCGGCCACCTGCGCGCCCGCTTCAACCAGGAGCACGCCGGGGAGGATCGGCTCGCCGGGCAGATGGCCGCGCAGATAATATTCGTCGCCGCGGACGCGGTATTCGCCCACGCCTTCCTTCCCGGGGGTCAAACTCAGCAGCCGGTCCACGAAACGGAATTCCGGGCCGTGGGGCAATGATTTCATTGCCAGTTGCAGGATTTCGGTTGTCGCACTCATCCTAAATTCCGCAGATAATTTAGTCGCAAAAGGACACTTCGCAGCGGAGCCGCAACCCCAGTAGCGCAGACTTCCAAGTCTGCTGTGTCGCGGGTTTCCAAACCCGCAGATTGCACGACCGCAGGCGCTCTGCCGACTTGGAAGTCGGCGATACAGCAGGTTTGGAAACCTGCGCTACAACGGCCGGCAGTCGTTGATTGACATACAACAAGCCGATAAATCCCGTATTCCATGTGTTCTTTGCGTTCTTTCGTGGCCATTCCAATTGCTTTTTTTAGGTCATTGGCGCAGCGGTTCCACCACGGTGAAGTCCGGCGCCAGTTTCACTTCGAACAGCGCGGGGTCAATCGGCCGGTTGAGCACCGTGTTGGTAAAATCGTTGCGCAGGCCGGAGCCGTCGGCAAATTTCAACTCGGTAACTGCGATCGAGAAATCGTTGGTGCGAAAGCCGATCAGAATTTCGCTGATGAATTTGCGGGCGGAAGCGCTCCTGGGCTGGAGTGTCATTTGCAGAACCGAGTTCGTCGCCGTCGCCGAGAGCAGGCGAAAGCGTTCTTCCATGGTTGCCCGATCCCGGGGGAGGCTGGCATCCATCAGGGCCAGCGCGTCCTTCAACGGCCCGGGCGGCACGCCTTCGAGGGAATACTTTTCCACCCGCTTGAGCCGCGGGTAGATGATGAGCAGTTGGTCGGGCTGGCGCAGCACGATGGTCTGCGCCGGCTGGCCCAGTTCCCAGCGGAACAGTCCCGGCACTGTCACCCACACCTTGCCGGTGGCCACCAGCGGCTGGGACAGAACCTTGAGCGACCGGGTCTGGGTAAAGTCGGCGGACCAGCTCTGCAGGTTGGTCTGCGCGGCGAACCAGCGGTTGAACTGGACGTCACGTTCGTCGGCACGGGCAACCATCGCCGCCACGCACAACGCAGCGATGCTGCAACCGACGAGGATGGAAGATGGAAGATGGAAGATGGAAGGCTGTCCATGCCGCTTTGCGGAATGACGAATGACTAAAACATAATGACGAAAGAATGACGAAGCCCGAATGCCAAAAGGATTTCCAACATCCGCGCGGTCATCTGATATTTGAGCATTGGTGCTTGGGAATTCTTTAGTCATTCGTCATTAGGGTTTAGACATTTTCCAGTGCTTGGCCGGAACGTTCGGTTGGCGTGTAAGTAAAAGCAACGCCAAGCCATGATGAAACGGCGCTACTCGCTCTTTGGCCAGATGGGAACGAATTGATACCATTGGTCTATATCCTGTCGAATTTGCGGCTCGAATGCACGCAGGATTTGCCGGGTCAATTCCCGGCGGGCCTCGCGATTGCCCAACGCCTTGCGGTCATAGGCAAATTCCGGGAGCACCTTCACGGCGTAACCGGCGCGCCGGCGGACAATCGTCACCCCGATCAACGCGCAGCCCGACGCCCGGGCCAGTTCCGCCG
>JBEKSF010000227.1:0-5445 GCA_049517295.1 Verrucomicrobiota bacterium | reverse complement strand
GGTTGAAAGTGGTAGCCAAAAGCGGCTGGTTCGCGGCGCGTCCGTCCGGCACCGAGGACATCTATAAAATTTACGCCGAGAGCTTCCAAGGAAAGGACCATCTGCACCGCATTCTGGAAGAAGCCCAGACAATCATCAACGATGCTTTGGCGGCGTCCCCACAGAAACCGGGGATTCCGTCCGAGCCAAAACGAAAGAAAAAGCTTGAACAAACAAATATCTGTCAGAAAGCCGATCTATTGTCAATTAACTACGGATGTTGAAGGCTTCGATTCCCTGGCGGAGCTGGCGCTGGACCTGCGCTGGTCGTGGAATCATTGCGCCGACGAAGTGTGGCGGCAGCTTGATCCCGCGCTGTGGGAGTTCACGCAAAACCCCTGGGTGGTCCTGCAGACTGTCGCGAAGGACAAACTCCAGCGGGTGCTGGCCGATCCTGCCTTTCGCAAGAACATTGATGACCTGCTGCGAGCCAAGCGTCAGGCAGCGGAGACGCCCGCGTGGTTTCAGAAAAATCATTCGCAGTCCCCCTTGAAGTGTGTCGCCTATTTCAGCATGGAATATATGTTGAGCGAAGCGCTGCCGATTTACTCCGGCGGTCTTGGCAATGTGGCCGGCGATCAGCTCAAAGCCGCCAGCGACCTGGGCGTACCGGTGGCTGGCGTGGGGCTGCTCTACCAACAAGGCTATTTTCGCCAGGTGATTGACAAAGATGGAGCGCAACAGGCTCTTTACCCATATAACGACCCTGGACAGTTGCCGATCACGCCATTGCGCCAGCCGAACGGCGAGTGGTTGCGGTTGGAAATCTCACTGCCCGGTTACTCGGTCTGGCTGCGCGCCTGGCAGGTCCAAGTCGGTCGGGTGAAACTTTACCTGCTGGACAGCAATGACGCGGCGAACTTCCCCGCTCATCGCGGGATCACCAGCGAGTTGTATGGCGGCGGACCGGAGTTGCGTCTCGTGCAGGAATTGCTGCTTGGCATCGGCGGCTGGCGATTGCTCGCGGCACTTGGCATCCAGCCGGATGTCTGTCACTTGAATGAAGGGCATGCGGCCTTTGCCGTGTTGGAGCGCGCCCGCAGTTTCATGCAAGAGAACGCGCAGTCTTTTGAAGTGGCTCTGGCCGCCACGCGCGCGGGAAATCTTTTCACGACCCACACTGCGGTGGCTGCGGGCTTTGATCGTTTCACACCGGCGCTCATCGAACAATACCTCGGTGGCTATGCCACGCAAAAGCTCGGCATATCTGTCCACGACTTGTTGGCCTTGGGCCGGCAGAATCCGGACGACGCGTCGGAGAGTTTCAACATGGCCTATCTGGCCATTCGCGGCAGCGGTTCGGTGAATGGCGTGAGTCGCTTGCATGGAAAAGTCAGCCGGCATCTTTTTGAGCCTCTTTTTCCCCACTGGCCAGCGGACGAAGTGCCCGTCGGCCATGTGACCAACGGAGTTCACATGCCAACCTGGGATTCGGCGGTCGCTGATGACCTTTGGACGAAGGCCTGTGGCAAAGACCGCTGGCTGGGGACGACGGAAACCTTGGAGCAGGACATTCGCCGCGTCTCCGACGACAGCCTTTGGCAATTTCGCATCGCCGCCAGGAAGTCTCTGGTTGAATACGCTCGCGAACGCCTGGCCCGGCACTATGTCGTCGCTGGTGCGTCGTCCGAGACGGTTGAAGAGGCGAAACATCTGTTTGATCCCAACGCATTGACACTGGGTTTTGCGCGGCGCTTCGCGACCTACAAAAGACCAAATCTGCTGTTGCACGACCCGGAGCGACTGCTGCGTTTGTTATCCAATCCCCAGCGCCCGGTGCAACTCATCATTGCGGGCAAGGCTCATCCAGCAGACTTGGCGGGACAAGCCCTGATCCAGAAATGGATACAGTTCATTCGCCGACCGGAGGTCCGTCCTCATGCGATTTTCCTTAGCGACTACGACATGCACTTGACCGAGCGCCTGGTGCAAGGGGTGGATGTCTGGCTCAACACGCCACGGCGGCCTTGGGAGGCGTGTGGCACGAGCGGCATGAAGGTGCTGGTCAACGGCGGCATCAATCTTTCGGAATTGGACGGCTGGTGGGCGGAAGCCTACACGCCGGAAGTGGGCTGGGCACTCGGTGACGGCCAGGAACATGGTGACGATCCGGCTTGGGACGCGGCCGAAGCCGAGGCGCTCTACGAACGGCTCGAACGGGAAGTGATTCCGGAGTTTTATACCCGCAACGAGAAAGGCATTCCCACCGCCTGGGTCGCGCGGATGCGTGAAAGCATGGCGCGGCTGACCCCGCGCTTTTGCGCCAGCCGCACGGTGCGCGAATACACCGAGCAACACTACCTCCCGGCTGCTGCCGCCTGCCATTCGCGCGTTGCCAACAAAGGCGCAGTCGGCAAGCAAATGGTGGACTGGCGGCACAGTCTGGAACAGAGATGGGCTGCGCTGCACTTCGGCGCAGTGAAGGTGGAGACTCGCGGCGGGCAACACATAATTGAGGTTCAGGTCGGTCTCCATGGCCTCGACCCCAAGGCAGTGAGGGTGGAGCTTTATGCCGACGGAATCAAAGGCAGCCCTCCTGTGCGGCAGGAAATGACCTGTCTTCACCCGTTGTCCGACGAATCAGGCAGCTACGTTTACAGCGCAACTGTAGCTGCGGCCCGCCCACCAGCGGACTATACGGCGCGAGTGATGCCGCGCTGCGACGGCGTTGCGATCCCACTGGAAGACGCACGAATCCTGTGGCAGCGATGATCTTGTTGGAGCCAATGCTATGAGAAATACGCAATCGCAACAACGGTATGAAATCGGCATGGTCGGTTTGGGGGTCATGGGGCGCAATCTCGTGCTGAACATGGCCGACCACGGCTTTTCGGTGGCGGGTTATGACAAGGACGCGGCCAAGGTCGAGGCCCTGCGCCAGGAATCAGAGAAAAGTGATGTACGCGGCGCGGCAGATATCAAGGAGTTCATCGGCTTGCTCCGCCGACCGCGCGCGGTCATGATGCTGGTGCCCGCCGGCGCTCCGGTGGATTCGGTCATCAACGATCTGCTCATGCACCTCCAGCCGGGCGATCTCATCATTGACGGCGGCAACTCCTACTTCAAAGACACCGACGTGCGCGCCCGCAACCTGACGGCGAAGGGCATCCAATTCCTCGGCGTGGGGGTGTCGGGTGGCGAAGAAGGTGCGCGTCACGGACCGAGCATCATGCCCGGCGGGCTGAAAGAGGCTTACGAGCGCGTCCGCCCGGTGCTGGAAGCTGTCGCGGCCAGGGTGAACAGCGATCCGTGCGTGACCTATCTCGGTCCCGGTTCGGCCGGTCACTTCGTGAAGATGGTCCACAACGGCATCGAGTACGCCGTGATGCAACTCATCGCTGAGACCTACGACCTGATGAAACGTGGCTTGGGCTTGAACGACGATGAAGTGCGTGAGGTCTATGCTTTATGGAACAAGGGCGAACTCAATGGCTATCTTGTGGAGATCACCAGCCATATTTTCTCCAAACCGGACGAGAAGACCGGCAAGCGATTGATCGACGAAATCCTCGACGTGGCCAAACAGAAAGGCACCGGCATGTGGACCTCACAAAGCGCGATGGAACTGCAAGTGCCGATCCCGACGATCGACCTGGCGGTTGCGATGCGGGACTTGTCCGTGTTCGCGAAGGAACGGGAGCAGGCCGGCGCGATTTATCAGCGATCCATGCGGCGCTTCAACACCGACCACGACACCTTCCTCACGCAATTGGGCCGCGCGCTTTATGCCGCGATGATCATCACCTATGCGCAGGGCCTGGCGCTTTTGGCGGTTGCTTCAGACAAATACGAGTATCACCTCGATCTTGAAGCCGTGGCGCGGATCTGGCGGGGCGGTTGCATCATCCGCGCCGCGTTGCTCAAAGACATCTGCGCGGCGTTTCGCGCGAGGCGCGATCTGCCGAATTTGCTGCTGGATCCCAACTTGTCGCGCAAGGTCATGGAGCATCAGGAAGATTTGCGCCAGGTGGTGTGCCAGGCGGCCGAGTCAGGGGTGCCGGCCCCGGGACTGATGGTTTCGTTGGGTTATCTCGACGCCTATCGCAGCGCCTGGCTGCCGGCCAATCTCATCCAGGCCCAGCGCGATTGTTTCGGCGCGCACACCTATGAACGGATCGATGCCAAGGGCACGTTTCACACGGAATGGGAGAAGGAATGAGAATCATGAAATCGAATGACCAGCTCGAACCGACTGTGTTCGTCATTTTTGGCGGAGCCGGTGACTTGACCTGGCGGAAACTTGTGCCGGCCTTGTTTGACCTCTCCCAGGACCGAAGCATGCCCGCTGATTTTTCGGTCATCGCGGTGGATCGCGTTGACATGAGCGACGAAAAGCTGCGCCGGCGTCTCCACGACGGCGTCAAGAAATTCTCACGCCAGGGAATGGTGAAAACCGGCGAATGGAGCGAGTTCGCGAGGCATATCCACTACCAGCAGGGCGATTTCAAGAAGCTGCAAACTTATGCGGCCCTGGGCGAACAATGCGCGAAGCTGGAAAAGGAATGGGGCGCCAAAGTCCATCGCATCTTTTACCTGGCCACACCGCCGGGCATGTTCGGCGAAATCCCAAAATACCTCGGCAAGGCCGGACTGGCGCGTGACCGGGAATGGGCGCGGATTGTGGTCGAGAAACCGATCGGCTATGACCTGGAATCCGCCCGCGCCTTGAACGCCACGCTGGCGGCCAATTTCGAGGAATCCCAAATCTTCCGCATCGATCATTATCTGGGCAAGGAAACGGTGCAGAACATTCTGGCCTTCCGCTTTGCCAATCCCCTCTTCGAGCCGATTTGGAACCGGCGTTATGTGGATTGTGTCACCATCACCGCTGTCGAAGCTGTCGGTGTCGAACATCGAGGCAGCTATTACGACCACGCGGGAGCGCTGCGTGACATGGTGCAGAATCACCTGATGCAATTGCTCTGTCTCGTCGCGATGGAACCGATGGTCTCCTTCGAAGCCGACGAGATTCGCAACAAGAAAGTGGATGTGCTCCACGCCGTTCGTCCGATTCACCGGAACGCCGTCCATCAATGCGTCGTGCGTGGGCAGTACGGCCCGGGTTGGATCGGCGGCAAAAAAGTTCCTGGTTACCGCGAAGAAGACGGTGTGTTGCCTGATTCCCAAACCGAGACGTTTGTCGCGCTCAGGCTGTTCCTCGACAACTGGCGCTGGCAGGGCGTGCCTTTCTACCTTCGCACCGGGAAGCGGCTCACCCGGCAGGCCTCGGAAATTACGATCCAGTTTCGCGGCGTGCCGCATCAGTCGTTTCCGGCTGAGTCCACTCTCGACTGGCAGTCGTCCCGGCTGGTGATGTCCATCCAGCCCGACGAAGGCATCGTGCTGCGCTTTCAGGCAAAACACCCCGGGCCAAAGATGCACCTGCGCTCCGTGGAGATGCAGTTC
>JBEKSF010000226.1:0-5473 GCA_049517295.1 Verrucomicrobiota bacterium | reverse complement strand
ACTCGGAAAGCCGGATACGGGAAATCCGTTCGTCCGGTTTGATGAGGGGTGAAGTGGAACCGCGGAACCGACAACTACGGTCAGTTCAACCCGCCCGTTCCACTTCGCCTACTCTACCCGCTCAAATGGGCGCATCCGACCTTTGTCGAGCCTTCCTCTCCACTTGCGGGGGGTGTAAGACACGTAATCATAACCCAGCCTCCAGGAAAGAGAATCTCGACAAACTCCGGTGGGTAGCCCCCATTTGGATGGGCGCCGTTGAGGCTGTCATACCCATACCCCCCGGAAAAGCCGTCACACCGTCACAAGTGTTGATAATCAAGGACTTAGTCCGTCACATTTGCCGTCACAAACCGTTACCAAAGCCGTCACAACGCAAAAAAGGCCCAACGCGAAGAGGGGGGGGAAATCAGGCGCGCGGCCGCGATGTTCCGACGTCTGGCGACTGGGTGAGTGACCTGCAAACCACTCCCGCTGGCAGACATTCCGCGCCACCTATTGCCGGCCACGGTTCGGGTATTCTACACCAAACTTTCCAGAATGGCGGGGATGCGTTCGAGGCTGCGGTTGAGGCTGGCGCGGGTCAGGCCCTTTTCGGCGTCGGTCTGGTGGCCGAAGAGGATTTTCCAGCCTGGCGAATCGAGCCAACTGTCGAAGGGGACCTCAGCGTGGTTGCCGCTGTCGCCGATTTTGGTGTGGCGGACGAGGAGATCGGCCACGTGGACGGCGGCGGTGGCGATAGTCTGAGAGCGGGCCTGGTGCGGGGCATGATGACATTGAACGATTTCAACGAAGACTTCGGGCAGGCGCTGTTTTCTCAAGTACATGGCGCCCAGTTCGGCGTGGTCCACGCCCAGCACCTCGCGCTCGAGTTGCAACAAGTCCGCCGCCCCTTCGGCGCGGACGTGGTAAATCTCGGTAAAATAGTCCGGAAAGGCCGAGGCCATGACGATTTTGCCCACGTCGTGGATCAAGCCGGCCACGTAATCGACTTCATCGTCCTGGGATTGGAGCAAGTCGGTGATTTCGCGGGTCATCAAGGCAGTGGCGATGCAATGGCGCCAGAATTGGCGCCAGGGGAAGCGGCGGCCTTCGGTCAGTTTTTGGAAGTCCTCGATGATGGGGGTGACCATGGCCAGTTGGCGGATTTGGCGCACGCCCAGGTAAAAGACCGCTTCCTCAATGTTGCGGACGGGTTTGGACATCCCGTAATAGACGGAGTTGACCAGGCGCAGGAGGCGGGCGGTCAAGCTGGGGTCGCGGCGGATGATCTCGGCGATCTGGGAGGTGTAACGCTGGTCGGCGCCCAATAATTCGCGCAGGGCGGAGTCGATCGAACTCAGCGACGGCAGGCAAGCCACACCGCTGAGGCGGGCGTCAACATGGGTGCGATCCAATTTCTCGCAGCCTGCGTGCGTCGCCAGTGTTCCTGAACTAAATGACATGCCTATTACGTATCGGCATGATTTAAAGAAACTTAAGCCGTGGCGAGAATCAGGAGCATCCCAGGCTCTCGCCGCAGTTGAGGCATTTGTAGCAGACGCCGTTGCGGACGGTGACGTGGCCGCAGTTGGGACACGTCGGGGCGTCGAGTTGGAAGTGGGCGACGCTGTCGTTCAAGGTGGCCACGAGACGGGCAGGGGGCGGGTTGGAGTGGCCGCCATTGGACTGGGCGGGGGCCACCTGCGCCGGCGCCAGCAGAACGTCGGTGTCGTCAGCAAGCGGGAGGTCCGCCACCGGGCGGTTCACTTTTTTTTTGACCTCCTCCATGAGGCCGGGCATGGCGAGTTCGGGCTGGTTGCGGGAACCGGGGTTGGATTCGCGGAAGCCGGGGATGAATTGAAGGGCGAGCCAGCGGAAGACGTAGTCGATGATGGAGGAGGCGTTGCGGATTTCGGGGTTTTTGGTGAAGCCGGACGGCTCGAAGCGTTGGTGGGCAAACTTGCGCATCAACGCTTCGAGTGGCACGCCGTATTGCAAAGCCAGGCTGGTGAGCGTGCCGACGCAGTCCATCAGACCCCCGATTGTCGAACCCTCCTTGGCCATGGTAATAAAAAGCTCTCCCGGCTGGCCGTTGTCGAACATACCGACGGTGAGGTAGCCTTCATGGCCGGCAATATCGAATTTGTGGGTGATGGCGGTGCGGGTTTCGGGCAAACGGCGGCGCAAGGGTTCGCCGTTCTGGGCGCGGAGTTTGGCGATGGCTTGCTCCAGTTGCTTGATGCGCTCGGCGCCGTTGTCGTCGGAGGCGCCGTCGGAGGTTTTGCGGGTGTTCAAGGGCTGGGAGCGTTTGGAACCGTCGCGATAGATGGCGACGCATTTGAGGCCCATTTTCCAGGCCTGCACGTAAGCGTCTTTGATGTCCTCGACGGTGCTATCGTGCGGGAGGTTGACGGTTTTGGAAATGGCGCCGCTGATGAAGGGCTGTGTGGCGGCCATCATTTTCAAATGGGCCATGTAGCTGATGCTGCGGCTGCCGCGATAGGCCTTGAAGGCGCAGTCGAAGACGGCGAGATGGCCGGGCTTCAAACCGCTCTTGACGGTGGCGCCGTTTTCCTGGACGTCCTCGATGGTGTCGAATTTTTCGATGTGGGCAATGATGGCGGCGATCTGGTCTTCGGCGTAGCCGAGGCGGCGGAGGGCGTCGGCGACGCCGCGGTTGACGATTTTGAGCATGCCGCCGCCGGCGAGCAATTTATATTTGACGATAGCGATGTCCGGCTCCACGCCGGTGGTGTCGCAGTCCATGAGGAAGGCGATGGTGCCGGTGGGGGCCAGGACGGAGACCTGGGCGTTGCGGAAGCCGGATTTTTCGCCGGCGGAGAGGGCGCGGTTCCAGCATAGGCGGGCCTCATCTTTGAGATAGGCGAACTCGCTGGCGGGATGGATGTCCTCGACGGCGTCGAGATGGAGGCGGATGACGCCGAGGGTGGAGTCGATATTGTCCTTGGCCAGGGGTTTTGGGACGTGGGCGCAGCGGGCGTCGCGGTAGCCGTCGAAAGGCCCCATGAGGGCGGCGATTTGAGCCGATTGCTCGTAGGCGTGGCCGGTCATGATGGCGGTGAGGGCGCCGGCCAGAGCGCGGCCTTCGTTGGAGTCGTAGGGCAGGCCGTAGCTCATGATGAGGGAGCCGAGATTGGCATAGCCCAAACCGAGAGTGCGGAAGATATGGGAGTTTTCGGCGATTTCCCTGGTGGGATAGCTGGCATTATCGACAATGATTTCCTGCGCGGTGATGAAAATACGGACCGCCGCCTTGTAGCGCTCGATGTCGAAGGAGCCGTCGTCGCGTTTGAATTTGAGCAAGTTGAGGGAAGCCAGGTTGCAGGCGGTGTTGTTGATGAAGACGTATTCGGAGCAGGGATTGGTGGAGTGGATGGGTTCGGTGCCTTTGCAGGTGTGCCACTTCTGGATTGCGCCGTCGAACTGCAGGCCGGGATCGCCGCAAATCCAGGTGCCGGCGGCGATTTTGTTCAGGAGCGCGGCGGCGTCCTTTTTTTGCAACGGGCTGTGGTCAGTGGAGCGGCGGGTCCACCATTCGCGTCCGGCAAGGGCGGCATCCATGAATTCGTCACTGGCGCGGACGGAGAGGTTTTCGTTTTGGTACATGACGCTGCCGTAGGCGTCGCCATTATAGGAGCCGTCGTAGCCTTGCTCGATGAGGGCCCAGGCCTTTTTTTCCTCCTTCTGTTTGGCGTCGATGAATTCCTCAATGTCGCCGTGCCAGTCGCGGAGGGTGTTCATTTTGGCGGCGCGGCGGGTTTTGCCGCCGGATTTGACGACGTTAGCGATCTGGTCATAGACCTTGAGAAAGGAAAGAGGGCCGCTGGGACGTCCGCCGCCGCTGAGCTTCTCGCGGGAGGAACGAATGGGGCTAAGGTCGGTGCCGGTGCCGGAGCCGTATTTGAAAAGCATGGCTTCGCTGTGGGCCAGGGTCATGATGCTCTCCATGTTGTCATCGACCGATTGGATGAAACAGGCGCTGCCCTGCGGGCATTCGTACTGCGTGCGGGCGCGTTCGGCGGCGCCGGCCTGGCGATTGAAAAACCAAGTGCCGCGGGCGGATTGGCGGCCGACGCCGTATTGATGGTAGAGGCCGACGTTGAACCAAACGGGCGAATTGAAGGCGCCGTATTGGTTGAGGCACAGCCAGGACAATTCGTCGAAGAAGATTTCGCCTTTGGGCTTGTCGAAATAACCGTCGCGCACGCCCCAATCGGCAATGGTGCGGCAGACGCGGTGGATCAATTGGCGGACGGAAGTCTCGCGTTCGGCGGTGTCCTGTTCGCCGTAGAAGTATTTGGAGACGACGACTTTTGTGGCCAGAATGGACCAGGATTTGGGGACCTCGACATTTTCCTGTTTGAAAATGACCTTGCCGGCGTCGTCGGTGATTTCGGCGGTGCGGTTTTCCCATTCGACTTGGTCGAACGGTTTGACGTTGGCATCACTAAAAACGCGCTGCATCGGCAGGGATTGTGCGGCGGGGGAGGCCGACAGGCGGCCGCGCGCGGGGGAGGGGGTTTTGGCGCGGCGGCGGTGGGGCGAGTGGACAGAGGACTGGAGCTGATCGCGTGCATCAATCATGGAAGATCCTTGCTGTTTCAGATTATCACTATGGCAATAAAATGTTTCCAAAATCCCGACGTTAGGCTCGGCCCAGCAGACCGTGGAACCGGGCAGCGAACCCCATCAGTAGGGAGGCTGGGCCGAAAATAACACCATATATGGTAGTGGCAAGCAAAATTTGAAAAAAAAGTTATCCCCAAGTTTTTCACCGGCTGCGATGACGATGTTGGGGGTGAAAAAGGAGAGCCGGCAGAGGGACGGAATGGGCGAAAAGAGCCAAAAGGGCAGGCGTGGCGCCGGAGCATTGAAGAATTCCATTTTCTGGCGAAAGTGCCGAAACCTGTGCGGCGCAGGGAACAGAAGGGACGAAAAAGACGAAAGGGACCAAAGGAGGGAATTTCCACGAGGGAAAAAAGCCAAGGAAAAGGCGGAGAGTTATCGAAGGTTTATTTGAGGCACAGATCACCGGCGGTTGCTTCTCACCAGGCCTGGCTCTGGCGAGCTGCCAGCCCTTGTTCCGGGAAGAAACAAGGGCCGGGGAGGCATTGTAAGGCTATGGATTTACGCTGAGTCGATAGAAACTCTGCGGCGGGGATTGGGATGCCTGAACCGTATATACATAGCTCGAGGAGGGGAGTGTGTTGCTGGCCACAACGCTCCAAGTCTTCAAATCCGCGGACGCTTCTATGACATAGGGCTGGCCAGTCTGCCCGTTGAGGGTGATTTGCATTTGGCCAGCTTGCATTCTCACAGCACTGATGGCGACCGCAGCCGGAAGGGCGCCATCGCCCACGCCCAGGGCCTGCTGCGTGAAGGTCAGGCAGGCCATGCCCATGCCCGGACAGGGAGAGCCGCTCTGGTAGGTAAGATTACCGGGGCACAGGCCCGTGAGCTCCGGGTTTTC
>JBEKSF010000225.1:0-5562 GCA_049517295.1 Verrucomicrobiota bacterium | reverse complement strand
AGCCATTTAATTTGAGAAAGCAAAACCAGAGGGCGAATACCACGGGAATCTGGAAATGCTTTTTCATCTTTGCACTCACCGGCTGACGATGGACCGGACAAACCTCCTGGCATCCTTTGGGTCATGCTATGGTTGAGCAAGTGAAACTACCTGTCTGAGGGCGCGGAGTCCATCCCCGAAAGAGGGGACAGGGCAATAAAGCGAGGAATTGGGAGACGGCGAACACCCCCGATTTCGGGGATGCCGAAAGAGTTTCCCCGGGGGTAAGATTCAAGGCATGTCCAATACATTCGAACATCGCAGCAACCTTTCGGCCAGATTGGCGAAAAGACTTTCTTTGGCCGCATTTTCCATGGGGGCGTTCCTGGCAATCTCCCCGGCCGGTCTGGCGGGCAATCCTTTCATCACCAGCATTTACACGGCGGATCCCTCCGCTCATGTGTGGTCGGATGGCCGGCTCTACGTTTATCCCTCCCGCGATATTGACCCGCCCCGGGGTTGCGATCTGATGGACCGATATCATGTCTTTTCCACCGACGACATGGTCAATTGGAGGGACGATGGGGAGATTCTGCGGGCGAGCCAGGTCCCCTGGGGGAGACCGCAAGGGGGATTTATGTGGGCGCCCGACTGCGCCTATAAGAATGGAACCTACTATTTCTATTTCCCCCATCCCAGCGGCTCGAATTGGAACAACACTTGGAAAATCGGGATTGCCACGAGCACCAAGCCTGCCCGAGGTTTCACCAACGTGGGGTACATTCCGGGGATTGGCGGCTCCTCGATGATTGATCCTTCCGTGTTTGTGGATACGGACGGACAGGCTTACCTGTACTATGGTGGCGGCTCGAAATGTGCCGAAGCAAAGCTCCAAACCAACATGATCGAGATTGATGGCGCGGTGCAGCCCGTCACCGGTTTGGAGGATTTCCATGAGGCGACCCGGGTGTTCAAACGCAACGGGGTGTACTATTTGACTTACGCGGACAATTATCGCGGGCACAACCGGTTGAGATATGCCACAAGTTCCAACCCGCTGGGGCCTTGGACATCCAAGGGAATCTATTTGGATCCGACCGATTGCGACACCAGTCACGGATCGGTCGTGGAATACAAGGGCCAATGGTATGCCTTTTATCATAACTGTTCCATATCCCACCGCGGCACCATAAGATCCATCTGTGTGGATCTATTGAACTTCGATACGAATGGAGATATCCTGAAGGTGGTGCAAACCACCAACGGTGTGCCATCCGTCGGCAAGGCGCCGGCCCCAAACCCAATGGCGGTCAAATATGCCATCGCCAAGGCCACGGCAGGCGATGGCGCAAGCAAGGTGACCAACAGCACCGCCTCGGGTGGCGAGTGTGTGCATAATTTGGATGTGGCCGGTTCTTTTATGCGGTTTGACGCGGTGGACGGCGGGCCAGGCGGAGGCCAGGCAACCATAGATCTACATTTTGCCGCGCTCGACAACGCCAAGCTGCGGCTAACCGTCAACGGCGCGGATTATTCGTTCATCAACACCCTTTCAACCGGGGGCTGGAGTAATTATACCGGCCATTCGTCCCTGACCGTGCCGCTTGAAGCGGGAACAACAAATGTGGTCATGTTCACCGGGGGCCACAACGGCGTGGACGTTGATTACATGACCGTAACCCCTCTTCCGCCCGAGCCATAGAACGCCAAAGGGATCAGGGGGCGCCGTCCCAATAGGTGCTCACGGATTCCAGCCAGTGGAGGTCGGCGGGATTGGCCGGGGTTGGCGCGCCCCCGCCTTCCCTCTGAGCCTGAACTCCCGTCAGAGTGAGGTTGTACACCAAGGGGTCGTTCCACTTATGAATTTCGGCATGGCCGTCGCAAAAGGAGATGCCGTTGGCGTGATTGTGATAAGAGGCGGGATAATCAACCCAGGTCGTGTCGTGCGGGTTGATGACCACGAAAGCGTCGTTAATGCTCCAAGGGTTTTCATCCATGATCAGCCAAAGCCTGGACGCGCCGGGAACGCCCAAATCACCTGCCTTGTGGTAGATGAGACATCCATTGGTGGGTCCAAGGTCCTGAACGCTTGGGGGCGCCGGGCTGATCCATCCATTCATGGATACGCTGCGGGTTTTGGGCGTGCCCGTTTCAACCCAATTATTCAGGACATGGGTGTAATCGGCGGGACATACATAGCTGGCGACATTTTGCACATACGGATAGAGCAATCCCGCCATGATGAACGCGGAGCTGCTCTCCCCCAATTCGTCCTCACGTCCAGGACACCACTGGGGATTCTGCGCCAGATTCAAAATCGTGGGCTCAAAGTTTTCGTCCCCGTTGACCATGAGAAAATCTCTGTTGTCACCGTTGTACATGACCCATGCCGTGGTCAACTGATGTAAATTGTTGAGGCACTTGGCTCCCTGAGCCTGCTCTTTGGCCTTGCTCAAGGCCGGCAGCAACAACGCGGCCAAAATCGCGATGATGGCAATGACCACGAGTAACTCAATGAGGGTGAACGCCATGCCCCAGGGCGCCCTCCGGCTCTGGCTGTGCCTCGCTGTGGCATTAGGCCGATTAATGGTGCTGAAAGCGGCACCGACGCTTCTCGAGCCGGTATCTGTGTTCATGTTGACAACCTAACAATGGCGGCCCCACCCTTCAATCCCCGAAAGCGGGTAGTGCCTCGATTTGCGTCAAGAAAAACGGCGTGCCCGCCGACGCCGACGCGTTGTCACCCATTTTTTGCGGCACCCGGCGACCTCCGGCAAAACTGACGGCACTCCCCGCTTTCGGGGATTGTGCGCAGCCATCGGTTTTGACAAGGTTTTGACATGAACACTTTCTCCAGGCCTGCGAGCGCCGGCCATTTGTCTTCTTGAAGCATCAGTGTAACGATTTAAAAATCCCCAAAAGAAACTGAATACAAATGAAAAAGAACAACATCAGTAGTCCGCAGGTCACGTTTCTCACCTCACTCGCGGCGGGTTTGGCCGCTGCCGGCATTATGCTGTGCGGCAACACGACGCAAGCCCAACCCTCCATCTCGGCAATCATGCTGCCCAATGCTCCCAATAACCAAAGTGGCTTTGGCGTTGGCGCTGTTCAGTTTCAAGGCGCCGTGCCTCCCAGCGCCAACCAGTTGGCGTTTCAAGTCTTTTCCGGGACGGGCGTCACCGCCCTGAGCGTTCAATTAACCGCCACCTCATTGCCGGGGTTCGTCACGTCAACCCTTCTTACGCCCTCATCCGGCCTGTCAGTCACTGGCCCGACCACGGGCGAAACGGTCACAATGGCACTGGCGGGCGACACGGTTTACAAGGCAGTGATCTCCGCAAGCGACGCCAGCGGCACGGCGACCAGCACCGTGAACTTTGACACGATCAATCCCGATTACTTCACCTTTGAAGCGGAGGATTTTGATTACGGCGGCGGACTCTTCTTTAACAACCTGCCACCGGGAACATTTCCGAATATTGATGCGTACAGCACCTTGGCCGCCACCGTCGGCATTGATTGCAACAACCACAGTGGGGGAGGCGCCAGCTACCGTCCCAATCCATTAGAAACCGAAGGTGAGGGCGATACGCCCAGGTTTCAATATGCCAGCACCGGCTACCCCGATTTCGATATCGGGTTCAATAATGGAGGTGACTGGGCAAATTATACCCGGAATTACCCGGCGGGCGCCTATAACATCTATCTGCGGGGTTCCGGCGGCAATGGCGCTCAGGCCAACGCCTGCGCCATCGGCATGGTGACCTCCGGCTATGGCACCACTACTCAGACCACCAACCACATGGGCGCGTTCTCGATCGCGGGTCTTGGCTGGCAAACCTATACATGGTGTCCGGCTAAAGATACCAACGGCAATCTCGTGGTGTGGGCGGCGGGTGGGGATCAAGAGACACTGAGGTTCACGGTCGTCGGCGGGAATTGCAATGAGAATTGTTACCTGCTGGTGCCGGCGGTTCCCGTCATCACGCCCAACAGCCCCAATGTTTATCAGGGGAACACGGCCACGCTCAGCGTTGCTCCCTATGGGTCGAACGCGCCCACTATTCAATGGCAAACCGACAATGGCAGCGCGGGCGCGACATGGACCCCCATTAGCGGCGCGACCAGCACAAACTATACCGTGGTTGCCAGCAGTCTGTCGGTGGAGCCCTACGAATACCAGGTGGTATTGACCACCGCCAGCAACGGCAGCCCGGTAAACGTCACCACTGCCCCGGTCACGATCAACATCCTGGCGCCAACCGTCCCGGTGGTGGTGCAAGATACTTTCCCGGCTTCGGTCGCGGCCTTAACCGGCTCAGCCACCACCTTCACCGCTTCCTTCACCGGCCCCCAGCCCATCACCTATCAGTGGATGGTCAGCTCGAATCTCGGGGCGACGTTTACCTCCATTGCCGGGCAAACCAACACGACCCTGTTGGTGCGCAACCTCTCGGTCTTCACCAACGAATATGAACTCCAGGCCAGCAATTCGGTGGGCGTGAGCCACAGCACACCAGCCACGCTGACGACAACTCTCGCTCCGACACCGCCGCCGGTTCAACTGGCCGGTGATCTGATTGCGGAACTGCGATCGGCTGACCTCGTGGTCGGCGCGACAACTTGGACCAACCGGGCGGGATCTGCCGCCAGCGTCGGCAACTTCCATAGGAGTGGCAACGGTGCCATCCATGTCTCCAACAATGTGGTGAACCCCGGCACCCCGCTTTATGGCGCGTATTCCGTCAATTCCGTCTATGTGAACAGTTCCGGCACTGCGGTGCAATCACTGCTGCATGCCCCAGCCGAAATCTGTTCGAATGGCCCCTCTTCGGGCGAAGCGTGGGTTTATTCCACCACCGACAGCGGCCAGAATAATTGCATTATCGGTTACGGCCTCCAAGGCGGCTCCGCCGCTCCAGAGGAAGACCGGGAAATGAATTGGAGCACCGGCGGCGGCGGCGGCTGTTTTTCAGGCGACTTCGGCGGTCTGGATTGCCGATGGGGTTCCGGCTATCCGGCCAATGGGGCGTGGTATTACCTGGCATGGACGTACGACGGGACCAACGCTATCGGCTACGTCAACGGCGTGCAGAGTGTGCAGCACACTTTGGGCTCATCCACCACCTTCAATGGCTATCCTATTGAAACCGTGTCCACGGTGGTCGGCGTAGGGGCGGGGCTGACCAGCGGACCCAATCTTGGGGCCGACAATACCGTGGCGTTTATCGCCTCGATGCGCCTTTCCTCGGGCGTCCTGACTGCGGCCCAAATTTCAAACAATTTCGCCGCCGGCCTCCTGGCCGTGGTTCCGATTACGGTTGATCCTCCGAGCGCATCGCCCACCAACATCCTCCTGGTGGGGGATTCAGCCACGCTCACCGCGGTGTTTACCACTAATGCCAGCCTGACCTACACCTATCAATGGCAAACGGATGGGGGCAGCGGAGGCTTAACGTGGACCGCAATTACCGACGCCACCAACGCCACCTATGTGGTGAACTCGACCGGATTTGCGCCGGGAATCTATGAATACGAAGTAGTGTTGAGTAATAGCGTTGATTCCGTCGTGGCGGTCAG
>JBEKSF010000224.1:0-5591 GCA_049517295.1 Verrucomicrobiota bacterium | reverse complement strand
TGCCGGCCACCTTGATGGATTCCAGCAAGATCTGCCGTTTGGCCCGCTCCTCGACCTTTCGAGCTGCGACGCGCGCCTTTTTCTCGGCCTTGGCCGCGGCCCGCCTCGCGCGGCGTTGCGCCTTGGCCGCGGCCTTCCGCTGATGCGGCCCGACAAAACTCGCTTCTCCCCGGTCCACAGCGGCGGTGTAACGGGCCAGCCAGATGGCGTCCACTTCATTGTCGTCCATCGCCTGTCCATTCCGCCACAGCAATCCACTCCGCGGCTCCAGTTGGTAGCGCCCCGGTTCCGCGACGGCAAGGGCCCGGGCCAAGTCGGGCTTCCTGGCGGCCCCGTTGCCGGTGGCGAATCGCTTGAGGGTCGCGACGGCCACGCAATGAATGCTCACTTTGGCGTCGCGGCCTGCCAGCCAAATGGCGGCGCGCAATGAGGACCACAATTGCGTTTGGGCCTGGCTCCCCGCAAAAATTACATCTTCAAATACAATTCGGTCCACACCAGCCGCCACTTTCCCCTCCACGAAATCCAACATGCGCCCAAATCGCATGTCCGAGGTCCGTTCTTTGGCCTCCTCTCGTTGCTGCTCCAACTCTTCGTCGGATGCCAGCAATTCCGTGCCCGAATCAATTATTTTGCCACCGGTCATCAGCGCCCATCCCGTATGCGTTCCCAAATCCACCGCCAGGGTCTTTTGCTCTGCCGCCCGGGAGCGCGATTTTTCCGGCGGCGCCGGGTCCAACCCGCAGACATCCCCAGCCATTGGGCGACCGGTGGCTTCTCCGTCTCCGGCTCCAACGCCGCCATCCGTTCGCGTCTCGTGTTCCATGGCGGATTCGCCATTGCCTGGGTGTAACGGCGGCATTCCAACCTCGTTGACAGCAGAGGCGCTCATTGTGGACCTCCTGAACCACCATTGGACTGCGCATGTTGGCTGTTTTTTTCAGCCTCCGCTTCCTCGACCTCGAGTTGTTCGATCATCTGCAAGATGTCGTCTGGAATCTTTCGGTCCTTTTGGAGAATATAACCGTGCATGGGACGGCGGAGGTTGAGCCTGCCGGCGTGGTAGTACACAGTGCATGGGTTGCAATCGCGTTGCCGCGCAATCTCCGGTCCGCCCACTTCCCACAGCATCCTCAAAAATTTCGCCTTGCTTTCGTCCCAGGGCATGAGCCTTTTTGCGACTGGTTGGGCTTGCTGGGCAGGCGGCAAGAGAGCAGCGAGCTTCTCTTGAGATTGTTTCGCTGCTGCTTTGCTCCAGTCATGTCTTCCATGCAGACCACGCTTGTAACAATGTCTGTATACGACACTTGTGGAGACTTCCCACGCCTCGGCAATCTGGGCGATCGGGCCGTTATCCGCCAGCTTCTGGAGCAGCTCCGTCGGCACCTTTTTCCAGTCGATTCTTCCGTCAGGCTTTCGTGGCGCCGGCGGGATGGGATCCTTCCGCTCGAATTTCACGGCCATGGGCCGCTTTCCATCCGTCGAAGAATCTTGTGCCGGCGGCGCGTTTTTTTTGAGTTGGAACTTGCCATCCCGCCGCTCGATCACGGACGCAGGATTCAAAGCCGCCCGATTCAGTATCGACCTGAGGCTCCCCACCCGGTCACTGCCTTTGGCAGAGACGCTCTCTGCCAGCCCCATCTCCAAGCCCTTCTCCCAAATCTCGGAGGCGCCGAGCGGCCCGCGCGCGCGCAATACCAGCACGGCCATTTCCTTGAGTGTAAGGGGACCAGAGGGTTCCTTGCTCTCAGGGGGATTGGGTTTTCCATTGACCGGCGACGCAGAGATTTCGGGCGGCTGCGCCTGAGGTTGTTGCTTGGCCCCGGTCGTCGATTCGGGCCGCGTGGACGGGCCGCCTTCAGTGGGCGGGCGGTTCGCTTGAGCAGGCGGCCCATTCTCATTTTGCGCCTCGGAGGCCGTGGTCGGTGGCACTTCGACCGCAGGCAAACTCCGCAACTGTTGCATCACATTCGCGACGATGGTCTCGGCAGACTGGTTCGCCGCCTGCAATGCCATCCTGATGCGTTCCAGGCAGGCGCGGGCGGTTGCCCACGGGCCATATTCTGCGCGCGTCAGGTTGACCGTGTTGGCCTTCCAGGCGCTCTCCAACGCTGCAATGATTTCCTTTCGGGTGTACTTGATGATCTTCTTTTGGGTTCCCGACGGAGTCTTAAGCCACGGGTGGTAGAAATAGTACCGACGGCGGTGCCCGTCGCTCTCGGCGCCGATTTTGTGGTTGACGCCGCCAAATGGACGGAAGAATGGCTTGATGATCTCCGGGACAGTCTGTGTATTGGTGCTCACAGGGTTGCGGGTTGGGACTGTTCGGCACGGGCCTGACCATCTTCGGCGGCCGGGCTCGACGGCAATGATATTTGATTCTGGGCCTTCTTCGTGTGCGGGCGGCCAACAGGAGAGGGAGGTGCCTCATAAGGCAGTGCTTTGAATTCCTCCAATGGATACCGAAAGTTGCCGTAGCGTCCTGCGTCCACTGGATTTACATAGCGCAAGTAACTCTCTTTTTGTTTTTGCAGCGTGTGGCCGGCCTGATCCGCGAAGTATTGCTTGTCTCCACCGCGTCCCACGAAGGTGGAAATGCAGGTGCGACGCATCACGTTTTTATCTGTCCACACAAAGGTGGGATCAATCTCCCGGGCAATATTCTTCAGCCGGGCCAAATGCCCTTCGCCGGGAATCAGCGGCCCGCTGTCGCGCCAAAGGATGAGTAAGAGTTCGCCGAGACGGCGGGGGATTATCACAGTGCGCGCGTCATGCACTCCACCCTCTTTGCCTTTCGCCACCTCCGCCGGCACCATGATCGAAGTGGGGAAGCCGTCCGTTCTGGTGACGTCGTTCCAAGTCAGTAACTTGAGCTCGCCCACCCTGACGGGAAGGTCGGAGACAACGGCGAGATACAAGAAATCGGCCGCATATTTGCACCGGCGGAACATTTGGCACCAGATTCCGTAGGGCAGGAGTGTGTCCAACTTTCTTGATTTCGCCACGAAGTCCAATTCCATGACGCGCTCATAGACGCATTTTCGGATGGCGCCGTAATCCTTGTACGCAATCTCGATGAATTGGCGCAGGACGATCCAACGATCATACTTGGTTTTCTTGCCGCACGTCATGTTCAGCCGCCAGTTTTTCAGTTCTTCCACATCGAGGGAGTCACAATTTCGGCCCTCGCGCTGCTCGGCGAACTGCCGCAACAGCAGGATCTGCCGCCGCTTTTCGTGGTCGCCAAGACCGTCCTTTTCGATCTGTTCGGTGACCTTGTTGACGAGAGTCTCGATGGGGATGACCTCGCGCACGCGGACAAAATAGTCCAGGTACTTGCCGACGACTTCCACCGGATCCTGTCCTGACGTCATTTTGTGGAGCGTTCTGGCCTGGTAGGCGGCCTTGAGGGGCTCCATCTTGATTTCCAGCAGGATCCCGCACATTTCGACGAATTGCTTGATGACGTCGATGAGGAGGCGGGTTTTTGTGATCAGGCCGGTGGATTCAACCAGTTCGTGAATTATGTCCCGTTCGGCGGCCTTCTCCTGATTCTCGTAGGCGGTCCTGTGGTCCACCGGCGGCCGGTTGGCATTGATGCGGCGCGCTTCGTCTTCCGCGAAGTTCATCGCCTTTTTCAGCGAGTCGAAGGTGGACGGGGTCGACAGCCTGGCGCGCTTGGGGAAGACGCACTTGACGCGGAAGCTGCCCGGGTCGCCGAGGGCCGGGTCAGGCTTGCGCTTCGTGTACACGGCGACGGAGACGTGGTCATAATCGCCTCGGCGATAGAGGTCGCCATCTTTCTGGGCGCGCCAAATGAATGCAGGTTTGCTCATAAATTAATTTCTTTCGGACGGGCTGAATTTTTTGCTGTCGCAAATGTGTGTTGGGCCGGTTTTGGGCGGTGTCATCGCGGGGGCGGGGCTTATCCGTCCCGAATTGGTCCCCAGATTCCATTCCGCGTCCTTTCCGGCCTCTACCGAGGAGGATGTCCGGGGGACACCTCCTGTGAGAGACTTTTCCCAGGACTGCCTCGGTGTGCCATCGTGCTTCCCCAAGTGCCACCAAGTGCCTTGGCGTGCTTGATAATTCAAAACAGCCCAAATGGCATAAAGAGGAAGAAACTGGCACCTAAAGTGCCCACTTATCAATCCCCCATTATCCTCGATGAGACGAGGTGGAAAGAAATAGCCGTAACACCGCATGTCGCCCGTGGCGGGATAACACGGGAGATATAGGTAGTCGGCTACGGAATAGTCGAGCACGGTGGAATAAAAGTTGCGAAAATGGTTCACGATGCCTCTTTTTGGTTGCCCGACTCCGCTTGAATCTTTCCCTGGCGGACGAACGCGCAATAGCTAGGACCAGACATGTATGTCTCCCCGCGGCTCGCATCATCGCTCGAAAATACGCGAAATCCTTCCACGAGTGGTTTTGCGTCCTTAGTACACCCGAGCAAATTCACCATGTAAGTTTTGCTTTTTTGAGTTACCGCTTCCACTCCGCCTCTTTGAGGCACAAGCATCAAACCAGGGATGCCCAGCTCACATCCCCCCAGGTGCGCACAGCTCGGGCACAGTGCCCGCCGCGACAACGACGCGATGATTATCTGAGATGCGCCTGGCGGCATCAAGCCAGCCGAACCTCCAGTGCCGTCGGGTTGATTCTGTGTCATTGGACCTTTCATGATGTTAGTTGAATGGTTCGGGTGTATTTGGATTCTGCCGGTGTGAAATGCCTATTCCGACCTCGACAGCCTTGGAAAGGCCGGCATATCCGCCTTCGGGCGTCCATGCCAAACACTTGGTCCGCAATGAACCAAAGTCTTGAAGCCGGCTTTCGGAGCCGGGTCTGTTACTAGCCCGCATATATTTCAACATGCTTAATTGTAGGGCGCTGAAGTGTCACTTGTTTGGAAATAGCGCTGGAAATAGAAATAAATTAAAATAAATGATGATTTGGGAAGCAGAGCTTGTGGTCAGTTCACCTATCACGGCCGCTTGGCACAGACTTCTCTATTAACCGGGCAGCTTAACGCCTCCCAAGTGGAGGACGAAAAAGGTTGGGTACACCTTGCAGCGGGATAGCACGGGATGAAGTAGGTAGCGGGATAGCACGGGATGACGTAGGAAGCGGGATAGTACGGGATGACATCGGCTGCGGGATAGCACGGGATGACGCCCGGGACAGAAGACTTGACCGTTTCGGCGCTCAGGCTCGGGTGGATGGGGATGTCGGAATTCCACGGCCCCCGCGATGAGCCGGAATCCATCGCCTTGATCCACCCTGCTGTGGGTTTCTGGGTGAACTTGCTCGACACAGCAAACATGAACGGCTGGGGCGACAACAAACGGCTGGCAGGGCGCGCCATTAAGGGCCGCCGGCGTGCGATGGTCCTGACCACGAGATTTGGGAACGCACGCGACGAACGCGGCAATTTCCTGGGCGTCAATGGCACACCCGATTACGCCCGCCAATGCTGCGATTCGAGCCTGCGGCGGCTGCGGTTGGCGTGACTTGGTAATACGAGCGGGGATCACCCCCGGAACGGACTGCGCGCACCCCGCACGGGTGCTGCCAAACCTGCCGCC
>JBEKSF010000223.1:0-5746 GCA_049517295.1 Verrucomicrobiota bacterium | reverse complement strand
CCGCAGCGCGCAACACGCCCCGGCGGCGGTGCCTTCCTGGCCCACCGACACATGCGTCGGCCCGCGGTAGTTGAAATCCCGGATCGCCTCGTACGCCCCGGAGCGCAGCTTGACGATCATCTCCTCCAACTCGCGGATGATCAGCATGTCTTCCAGGATCGCCACCGCCTCTTCGGGCGAGATCGTTTTGGCTTTCAACTCGGCCTTGAGGCTGCTGTTGTAGCGGTAGGCGGGGATTCTCCCGCAATCAATTTCAAACGGAGTGAATTGCGGCCGCGAGTCGCTCAGGTATGTCGTGGATTTCTTCATCTCTTCATTTTTGTTTCAGGCTTTGACAATTTTGATCCCTCTGCCAACCAAATCTTTTGCGAAATCCGGCTTCTTGTCGGTGATCAGCACATGGACGCTCTCCCAGCGACCGGCGCTGGCGAAGGAGACCTTGCCGGCCTTGCTGCTGTCGGCCAGGACGATGACTTGGCGCGACTGGCCCATGACGGCATTTTTGGTGAAGGCTTCGCTGGGGTCGGTGGTGGTCAGGCCTTCCTTGGCGGCGAACCCGATGGTGCCCATGAAGGCCTTGTCCAGGTGCAGTTCCTGCAACAGGAGCCGCGTCAGCGGGCCGACCAGCGTCTGGCTCAGCCGGCGCAATTGGCCGCCAATGACAATGAGTCTAGGCCCGCGCACGGCCAGTTCATGGGCGGCGTGCAACGAATTGGTCACCACCGTGAGATTGGCCCGCTCCCGGAGCAGCCGGGCCAGTTCCAGAACGGTGCTGCCGCCGTCCAAATAAATCGTCTCTCCCGGCTCGACAAACTGCAACGCCGCCTCGGCGATCCGCCGCTTCTCGCGGACCGCCAGGGCGGTCTTGTCCTCGAACATGGACTCTTCCAGCCGGCTTTCCACGCTGACGGCGCCGCCATGCACGCGCCGGATGGCCCCGTTGCGCTCCAACTGGTCGAGGTCGCGCCGCACCGTCGCCGCCGAGACCTTGAGTTGGCGGCAGAGGTCCTCAATGCGGCTCACGCCGCTGTCGCGGATCAAGGCGCGCAAGTTCTCCCAGCGTTGCGGCGCCAGGGCCTTCGGGTCCATTTCCGGCATGACAAGTGTTGATCGAATGTGATTGAATCTAGCGCAATCATGCTTGGATGCAATCATTTTCTTTCAAAGGCCCAGCGGGGAGAGAACCGGGCGAACCGGGAAGCGCCTGAAACGCGCAAACAATGCGGAGCTTTCCCCTGAAAAATGTCATACTGACCGTCTCAAGCTCAATGGAAGATTTCTCCCTTGGTGACGTCACCCGGCACGTCCAATAGTTGCACGCTGGAAATGGTCTGCAACGTGTTGGTGTCGGCGAATGTCCACACGACCTGCTTGGAGGGGGTGACTTCGATCAACTGCGGCGCGCGGCCGAATTGGCCGTGGCCGAGCCAGTTGGCGAAAACGGTGTCGCCGTTGGGCAGGCGCTGAAAACCAGCGATGAACTTCAGACTGACGCCAGGCAGTTCATCTCCCTGCACCTGCCAGACGGTCTTGCCCTGCGGGTCCACTTCAAAAATCCGCGCGCCTCCATTGGCGTCACCGCAGGAGATGAGGGTGTTGCCGTTGGGGAGGCGGCAGACGCTGTGAGGGCGTCCGGCCGCCGGGATTTCGCGGAGGACCCGGCCCTGGGGATCATATTCTTTGACGACTTGGGCGTTGTAATGGGCGACCAGGTAATTCCCATTGGAGAGGCAGCGGGCGTTGCGCATGTAGCCGGAGCCTCCATCGGCGCCTTCCGGCAGCAGATTGAGTGCTTTGACAACATGGCCGGAAGCATCTACTTCGAGCAGGCGCCCGGCGTTGCATTCTCCGATGAAGGTGTGGCCGTTGGCCAGGCGCTGGCAGGCGTAGATTTCGCTTTTGGATTGATAGTTGAAGACGACCTGTTTTGCGCCGGTGACCTCCTGCACCCCGTGGCCGGTGTTAAAAAGATAATTCCCGTTGGGAAGAATCCAGACATCGTTGCAATTCCTGGCCGGCCATTCCCACTCGATCCGGCCTTCGCGCGAGAAGACAAAAACTTTGCCCTGGGTGTAGTCGGCGCAGACAAACCGATGCCCATGCCCCTGCTGCACCGCGGTGGGAGCGGTGTGGTCTGGCGGCTGCGCCCGGACGCTGCCCACCGCCATGAACACCAGTGCCGGGAGCGCCAAGGCGCGGAAAAGGGAAAGCGATTGCGGCATAGGCACTATCGTTTTGACAGTTGACATGATAACCGTCCCGGGCGGCCCGGCGCAACATGAAATCCCATTTCAGCGCCGGGTATTGCGCCATGATTTTTCCCATTGCGCAATCCGTCGTTTCATCCAGCATTCGGCCATGATTTTCGGCGCGCACATGTCCACCAGCGGCGGCGTCTCCAAGGCGCTGGAACGCGGCACCGCCATCGGCTGCGGCGTGGTCCAGATATTTGTCAAGAACAACATGCAATGGACGGGCCGTGCTCCCGCCCCGGAGGAGATCACCGCCTTTGGGGCGGCGCGCGTGCGCGGCGGGTTCAAGGCGGTGTTCGGCCACACCGGCTATCTCATCAACGCCGGCGGCCCGCCTTCCCCCAAGCGGACCCAATCGCTCCAATCCCTGATCCAGGAAATCTCCTTCGCCGGAGCGCTGGGGCTGCCCTTCCTGGTCATGCATCCAGGCGCGCACCTGGGCGACGGCGAGGAGCGGGGGCTCAAACGCATCGTGGCGGGACTGGACGAGGTTTTCGCCGCCACCAAAGATTCCAGCGTCCGCATCGCCCTGGAAAACACGGCGGGGCAGGGAACCTGCCTCGGCTGGCGAATCGAACATCTGGCCGCCATTTACGAAGGCGTCCAGACTCCCGCCCGGCTGGGCCTTTGCCTGGACACCGCCCATTTTTTCGCCGCCGGATTTGATCTTCGCGCCCCCGGCGGTTGGGACGCCGCCATTGGGCGAGTGGAGTCCCTCATCGGGCTGCGGCAAATCCTGGCCTTTCACCTGAACGATTCCAAGACCGAACTTGGCTCCCGGGTGGACCGTCACGAGCACATTGGCCGCGGCAAAATCGGGTTGGAGGCCTTTGGTCGCATCGTCAACGACGCCCGTTTTGCCAATTCCCCCGGCTGCCTGGAAACCCCCAAATCCGACGACCTGCGCGAGGACCTGGAGAACCTGGCGACCCTGCGTTCCCTGGTGAAAAGTGATGCCGATTTCAGGCTGCACTGAATCAACTTGCCCTTCACGCGGAAGCGTGCGAAATAGATACCGGATGTTTTGTCATTGGTTGCCTCGGTAGCTCAGTTGGTCAGAGCAGTTGACTCTTAATCAATTGGTCGTGGGTTCGAATCCCTCCCGGGGCACCACTTTTCCCCTCGGAAAAGTGAAAAGAGCAGCCAAACACCTCGTAAGCGGAAAAGCCATTTTATACGTTGTTTTATACGTTGTTTTTCCGACGGTGACGATCGCCCAAGTGCGTGGGTTTAAAAGCCCTAAAATAACGCATATGCAAAATATCGTCACGAACATCGCGCCGAACACCACAGAAACCGCAACCCCAACCGCCCTGCGCCCAGCACCTGGCCGATCAACCAGCGCGAACCCGATCTGGGTCGCAGAAGCTGACGGCATCTGGCGCAACACAAAAGCAAAGCAAAAATGGCTTTACGAGCGGCCGATCATCCGAGGCAAGGAAACCTTCAAGGCCCTGGGGACCAAACGCCTCAAGCTGGCGAAGGAAGAGTTTGCCAGACGCATCACGCTTCGCGCCCAGGGCACCGAGCCGACGGAGAAGGCCTCAAAGGCAACCACGGCCGGCGCCGTCATAAGGCTGTATATTGACGCCGACTACCCCGACAAGATGCTCAACCCCAGGCCCGAATTGATGAAAGGCATGGAAGCCAAAAACAGCCAAATGCTGCTCGGATTTTGGGACCCTGTGCCGGTTGAGGCCTGCACATGCAAACGATTCGACGAATACAAGGATTGGCGCGTAAAGAAGTTGGAGCGCTCCACGGCGGGTACCCGCATGATCGACCTGGAGTTGAACACGTTGACCAATGCATTCCGGCTGGCAAAGCGGCGCGAGTTGGTCTTGTTCAACCCCATGATTGATCACCAGAAGTTCCATGACCCGAAAAACGTGGTACATTGCCGGGAATACATGCCGCAGGACTCCATTGAACTGCACGAACGTGCCTCCATTCTGTTCCGGCATCCCCGTTCTGCCGTGCTCGGGTTTCAGTATTTGTTCGAGGCCATGACCGGTTTGAGGACGGAGGAAGTGTTGTACCTGGGAACTGAGAAGGATGGTACCCGCTTTGGCACTCTCACAGAATGCGGGAAATTCATGCGCGTTTGGCGCTGCAAGGGCCAGCGCAACGTAAACCCCTACTGCGCGGTCCATGACGGTCTGAAAGCTGTCCTGAAGGCTCACAAGGCTTGGAAAGCGGCCAACTACCCAGACTCACCGCTCTTCTTCCCCTCTCCGGTGGACCCCTCGCAGCCGGTTGGTTCTGAAGCCTTGGCCCATGCCCTGGGACACTTGCCCGGCAAAAAGGTCACCAGCCACGGCGCCAGGGCGTTTTACGTCACGGTGCGGCGCTCTTGGGGAATCCCGGACTCGCAGATCGCTTTTGAGATCGGCCACACCAGCGGAGGAAGCACACTTGCAAAAGTTTATGGCGGGGTACCTCTTTCCTGGCTCACAAACGGGCCGCGGATGAGTTGGCTGCCAAAAGGGAAGCCGGCTTGGAAAGCACACTCCCGCAAGAAAACCAAATCTTCGACGAAATAACACCGTTTCTTAAGGGTAATTGAGTCGAGTTTTTGGACCTGACGGAGTTATAGGGAGGCATGAGTACTTCCAGAAGTGCGTTTCTCAAAACCATGGCGGCGACGAGCTTTGGGGTGGCGGTATCTGCGGCGGAGGGCGCGGATGCGCCGGCGTTGCCGAAAGCCACGCCGCTGTACTCGAACGCATAAGCGAGGTACGAGTGAACGCCCAGCGTCCAAGTGTCACGATACGCCTTGACCATTTCCGGCTCGCGGGTCCCCGACAGGACGCAGTTCAGTACTGCCTCGACGCGTTGCAGACCATTTCGAAGATGTCTGCAACGAACGTCCAGAAGCTGGCGCTGGATTTGGCAATGGCTGGACGGAGCGGTCTTGAGGTGCATAACCCGAACAGCCGATACCGGGTGAAAGGTCTGCACGGCGAGTTTTCGGGATTGGCGATGGTGTGCTTTTTGTATGTTGTGATGCAGCAAATCGCACCCGGGGCGGACGTGGGGATGGACCTGTCCCAAGAATATCAGCAGGCCAAGCAGTTATTCGACCGACCAAAGTCATAAAACCGACTTTAGTTTATTTGTCCTTTTTTGGTCTTCATCACGCCGGTTCGAACCAGCGGTTGACGGCCAAACTAGGTGGTTCGGTTGTGAAATGAACACCCGTCAACCACAGGTTCCAGCATGAGTGCGCCGGCGCAAAAAACAGCGGCAATGCCGCCCGAGAGCCTTTCGGGGTTGATAGAGCGTGTCACTTTCGTGAACGAGGACATCAATCGCGTGGAGTCCAAGAGGAGTTGTCGAGCAACTCGATTCCGGGGTTTTGAAAGCGGATTCGGCGCTCCTTGTAGAGCCTGCCCAAAGCTTGCTTGAAGGCCTTTTTGCTGACGCCAAATTCCTGCCGAATCGCTTCGGGCGGGCTGTCATCGTCGAAGGCCAGACGGCCGCCGTTGCTTACG
>JBEKSF010000222.1:0-5753 GCA_049517295.1 Verrucomicrobiota bacterium | reverse complement strand
AGCAACGCGCGCGGTTGGTCGAAAACCACATTGATAGAGGGAATCTCCAATCGAAGGCTGCCAAATCCCAAAAGCAAACTATTCTCCTCCGGCACACAATCGAAGCACCAGCCGTAATTATTGGCGCCGTCCTGAAGGCCACAAACCTCTTTCATCCACTGCCCTCCCCAAGGCGCCGGGTCAAAAAATGGCGCCACTCGGAACGGCCGCCGAACCGCCTCACGCAATCCCCGCCGAACCGCCTCCCCCTCGGCCAGCTTCGGCTCGCGCGGGTTATTGGTGTCCAATACGAAATCCCACTGGGCGATGAGCGGACGTTTCCAACGATCGCACACTCGCCAATCGATGAAGAAAGCCTGTTTGTAATGCAATCCGGCCGAAAGGGTGCGGTTTTCCACCCCAAGGTTGCTGCTCTCATGACGGCGAAATCGCTGCTGCGCTTCCCACCTGGCCATGTCGGCATAAACCAGGATGTCGCCTTCCGCAATAAGCTGTGCGCCGCAGCCCACAACCAGAATCAGCCCTTCCGCCAGCGAGGCAATCCTGGCTTGAAGTTGTGCCACTCTGGCGGTGTCGAAAAATTGTTCCAATGTTAGTCCGCACACAAAACCGAACACGGGATCGTCACCCCCGATAAAAGGCGCGATCAACGCCTCAACCTGCCGCGGCGGGAGCATGGCGTCGCGCGGGTTCAGGAGGCAGGCGGGCGAAAGCCGCGCACTGAGTTGGGCCCGGACTTCCGAATCGTCCACACCCGTGTAGCATTCGACGACCAGGACCACCTTCTTGCGCCCACGCTCCGCAACGGCCCGCCGCAGACGCTCGGCGATCGGGTCCCATCCTTGCGTCGCCGCCCTATCGCCCCCGGCGACAGTCAGGCTGGGGAACTTGTCGTAGTTGGATTGCCTCGTGTTCACAAATCAGGAGATTGCTCTTTTCAAGCCCAGCTTGAGTGGCGTCGCATCGATTTCGAGGGCCAGAAAGGTCATACCGAGGTTTTGATCTTCCGAGACCCCGAGGCGGCGGAGGCCGTCCACATCTTCTCGATTTGCTCCAGCGTGCGGCCTTTCGTTTCGGGGATGAAGACGAGGACAAAGACGAATGACAGGAGACTTACAAGGGCATAAATCCCGAAGGTCCTGGCCGGACCGACCGCCGTGCTGTCATTCAACATGGGGAATGTTTGCGCCACGATGTAACAGGAAGTCCAGACGGTAAAGGCCGCAACGGACATTGCGCGGGCCCGGAGTTTGTTGGGAAAAATCTCGGAGCACAACAGCCATCCGATCGGTCCCATCGCCATCGCAAAGGCGGCGATGAACAAAACGACACAAACCAGCAATGCGACTCCGTATTGCCGCGAATGAAACATCCAGGCAACCAAGGCGAGGGCAACGGCTTGAATCGCCGTTCCAGCAAGCAAAAGCGGTTTTCTTCCCGCCCGATCCACCAGGGCGATGGCAACAAAGGTAAAGACAAGGTTAATCAGCCCCACCCAAACTGACGAAGTAAACGCCGCATTCTTTCCCGCGCCGGCGGACTCGAAGATTCTGGTGGAGTAGTACATGATGGCGTTAATGCCGCAAAACTGGGAGCATGCCATCAACACGACGGCTGCCGCCAGAGGCCGGGAAAATGCGCCCGCAAATAATTCAGAGAAACGCCCAACCTCACCCCTCATCGCCTCCCGAATTGACGCCAGTTCGGTGGCGGCATGATCCGGTCCGCCGACCTCCTCAAGGACGCGGCGCGCCTGGGCTTCGCGCCCTTTTTGAAGCAGCCACCGCGGACTTTCAGGCACGGCAAAGAGCAGCGCGATGAAGATGACCGCCGGCACCACCTCCATTCCCAGCATCCAGCGCCAGCCCGATGCCGTGTTCCAGGCCTCGTCGCCCATGCCTTGAATCAATTTGTTGACAAAGAGCGTGTTGAATATCCCCATGACAATCCCGAGTTGAAACAGGGAACCAAGCCGCCCGCGCCATTTCTCCGGCGCAATCTCGGCGATATAAACCGGGCAGATCATCGAAGATGCCCCAATGCCCAGGCCACTGATAAAACGCGCCGCCAGAAACTCCGCAAACGTGCGGGGAATCGCTGACAGCAGGCCCGACACCGCATAGAGCAGCGCACAAATAAAAAGCAGCTTCTTGCGCCCAAACCGATCGCTCAGAAACCCAGCGCACATTGCCCCGGGAATGCACCCCAGAATCGCGCTGGCGCCGGCAAAGCCTTCCTGGGTCGGGTCAAGGTTCATTTGCGCTTTCAGGTAGGAATTGGCGCCGTTGATGACGGCGGTGTCGTACCCGAACAAAAAACCGCCGATGGCGGTGACGCCCGTGGCGAACAGCACGAAGCGGATGGCGGATTGTGGCGGGCTGTTCATTCTCTAAGTAAACAAATCCACGTTGACCCGGAAACATGAAGAGCCTAGCGTGTTTGGCGACGGGCTGCAAACACGATTTGCCTTGATTGCTGTCAGGCCGCCACTCTAAGCGCCTTGGGTTCCTTCCGACCAAGAGGGAGATCAAAGACGGCTTCGTGCATAAACAAGCTGATCCACTCCGTTGCGTCCGTGCAATCGCTTTGACTGCCGCCGTCGAGCCGGTATGTTCCATCACTCTGCCGGATCAATGCCGCCTCGCCAAAACGAGCAACAATTTCGTCCTGTGCGTGACTGACTGAATTTACGAGATGTCTTAATTTCATAGCCGTCACATTACTCGCACCGCCTGGACAACCGCTGTCCAACCTGATCACCGACAGTCTTATTAGAAAACCGCCGTGTCCAGTATTGGCCGTGTTCTGCCAAATCAATGCACGTCCGCAAAATAAGTCGAAATGATGATTCCGGGAAGTCAGGGAAAACAGAAATTCACAGTAAGGGAATTCCCCGATGCGCGGGTGATCCTTCAGTTGACAGTGTTGCGATTGGGCGGCTTGGCCGCGGTGTGGTTGTTTCGTGTGGGGTCAGCGGTGGAAGACGACGCGGTCGAGTTGCGCGGCGTGGGCTTCGAGAGAGGTATCGGTCCATATCACGAAATCGGAACGCGTCATCTTTTGTTCTACAGGCCACTGGGCGCGGAGGCGGCGCTGGATCTGGTCCTCGCTCCATCCGCGCCGCGAAAGACGCTGGCGCTGGGAGGCATCGGAGCACGCGACGCAAATGACGGCGTCAAAGAGTGGCGCCGCTTTGGTTTCAAAGAGCAAAGGAATGAGCACGGCGCCGTGGGCGCGTCCGGTAGCGCGCCAAACGGCAACTTCCGCCTCCCAGACGGAACGGATGCGGGGATGGAGAATGGCTTCAAGATCGCGGCGAGCGGCGGCGTCGGAGAATACCAGGCGGGCCAGTTCACCACGGTTCAGCCGGCCATCGCCCGACAGGACGGACGGACCGAATCGTCGGGCTATTTCCGCCAAGGCGGGTTGTCCCGGCTCAACCAATTGCCGGGCGATGAGGTCAGTGTCGGACACGCCGCAACCCCGGTCGCGAAGGAACTGGCCGGTGGTGGATTTGCCCATGCCGACTCCGCCGGTGATGCCGAAGAGCTTCATTGCCGGCGCGGCGGGCGTTACTGGGACACACGGACGGCACGGTAGAAGCGGAGCGGGGCGTTTGTGACAAAATCAGTAAAGGTCAGGATGCCATTGAGCGAGGCGGTATTGGTGCTCACGGAGGTCCAAGACAGCAGGTTGGTGGAGGCCTGGATGGCGTAGTTCTGGCTGGCCTGTCCGAGAAGAGTCAACTGCAAGCCCGTGACGAGGTTGGAAACGACCAGGTAAGAAACGGGCGGGATCAGAACGTCGGCGGTGTTGGCGGTTGTGGCGTCGGCAAGGTAGAGATCGGTGCTGGCGGTGGTGACGGTGGCCGTGTTGACCACGATGCCACTGTGGCCGGCCACGACTTGAATCGTGACGGTGGCGGTGGCGCCCGGGGCCAGGGTGCCGAGGGAGCAAGTGACAACGCCGGCATTGTTGGTAGCGGTCCCTTGCGAGACGGCGAGAGACGAGAAGGCCGCGCCGGCGGGAAGAGTGTCAGTCAACACAACGCTGGTGGCGACGCCGGGGCCCAAGTTGGTGACGGTGATAAGGTAACTCAAGAAATTGCCGCTAAAGACAGGATCCGGGGCATGGATCATGCCCGCCGCCAAGCGAGCCGCGGGATTGACCGTAATGACGGTTGTGATGCCCAGACTCCAGCCGCCGGTGATGACGCCATTGTTGCCGAGGGTGTCATCGAAAACATAGAGCGACCAATATCCGTTCGGATTCATGCCGTTGAAAACGGCCAATGCCGTGGCCCCGGAAGCCGGCGGGACGCCGGGCAGCGGATTGTAAGGGGAAACAGCCGTGGGCAGGAAAGTGCCGTTAGTCGGCAACTGGCCCGATGGCAGCGATTGCGTGGCGGCGTCATCGAAGTTCAAGTTCGCATTGCTGACGCTGTAAGGCCCGCCACAGTGGGCCATGAGGAACAACTCCTGTCCCGCGGGGCTGGCGAGCAAGACATTGACATCGTGCGGAAAAGTGTGGCTGAAGCCATTGAGTGTGGCCGTTACTTTGCTGACCAGGCCCGTCAGCCCACTGACAGTGATTTGCGAGGGATAGGGCGTGCCCGGGCCGTAATAGGGAATGGTAATGGCGCCGGGCTGCGAATAACTGGTGGTGAGAGGAATGAAAAAGACATTTGAGACGCTGCCGAGAAACCCGCCGTTATTGGTCAACAATAGGAAATTGGTGATGGCGGCGCCGGGCAGGCCCTGGGCGGTGAAGGCGAAGTAGGCTGTGGCGGAGCCGCCGACAGGGATCGTGCCATAGTTCTGGCTGCTGGTAACGGGGATGATATTGACATTGGATTGGAGCGTGGCGATCAGGTTGGTCGTCGGAGCGGAGCCGGTGTTGGTCAAGGTGAAGGCGACGGTGACCGTTTGGCCGGAATTGATGGCGCCGTTAGCCGGAACGCCCTGCGCCACCAGACTGACGCCGACGTTGGTGAAGACCGGTATGGGATAGGTGACAACCAGGTTGGTGGTGAAGGAGTTATTTGCCAGGTAGGTGTCCTGGGAGGCGGTGCTGACAGTCCAGGTATTGGTGATGGTGGCGGCCGTGGGAGACGTCGCGGTGACAACCACGGTGGCAATGCTCAGCGGGGCAATGGATATCCAATCAAACTGGGCGGCGCCGTTGGTAAGAAGAGTGTAGCCCTCGGAGGCGGAGACGATACTCAGGCCGGGGAAAGTAAACGTACCGGTGACGTTGAAGGCATTGCTCGGTCCGTAGTTGGTGACGACGAGCGTATAGACCGCGTTGTCATTGATGACCACCGGATTCGGCGCCACCGATATGAAGGCCCCGATGTCCGCAAAGGGCATGTTGACGGAGGTAACGACGGTCGCAGAATTCTGATTGTTAGCCGACTGATAGACGGAGCCGGCAATGACAGTGTTGGTTTGAAGCCCGCCGACGACGGCCATGACCACATTGGTGATCGTCGCGCCGGTTCCCGGTCCCAAAACTCCGAGGTTGTAAAGGACGGTCTGGCCGATATTGGTGTAACTGCCGTGTGAGAATTGCGAGGAGACAAAGGAAAGGCCGGCGGGGAGGAGGTTGGTCAGATACGCGTTGATGGAGGTGGCGCCATTGTTGGTAATACTGAGCAGGTTGGTGGTGAAGGAGTTATTTGCCAGGTAGGTGTCCTGGGAGGCGGTGCTGACAGTCCAGGTATTGGTGATGGTGGCGGCCGTGGGAGACGTCGC
>JBEKSF010000221.1:0-5764 GCA_049517295.1 Verrucomicrobiota bacterium | reverse complement strand
TGGATACTGCGAAACCGGAGGCCAGGGCTTGACTAATGATGGCTAGAACCGCGACGTTGCCGTTGTTGGCGGTTGCGCCTTGAATCAAGGCTTGCAGCGCAGGAACGTACTCGGCAACGACGGCGAGGATTTCTCGTCCGGCTGACGGCGCGCCTTCGGCGGCGGCAATGGCGATAACGCCGTAGTCCTTCGGGAATTCTTTGATCAGAGCGGCAACGATCTTGCCCGCCTCAGAGGGCGCGGCAGCGGCGGCGGCCTTGGCAATCAGGCCAATCTGTTTGTGCTGGAGGGTCGCGGCGGTGACGGCGGCAACCGGTGCCATGGCCGGATTTTCGCGCGCCACAGCCGAAACAATGTCGGTGGCGGCGGAGGGATTCAGCGCTACGGCCGCCTTGACGGCAGCGACGGCGACATTCTTTTTGTCGGCGGCGGAGGCTTTGGCCACCAGGTTGGCGGCCTTGGCAGGGAGTTCCAGCGCAGTGGAACCGGCCAGAGCCTTGGTCACATCGGCGGAATCGGATGCGAGAACGGCGGGACCAACCGCAAGCCCGGCAACCAACGACAAGCCGCTCATCAAGCTAATTACTTTGTTTCTCATAAGCTGTTAATAATGTTCGATATGTTTAAAAAAAGCATGCAGTAAACTAATTCTTGCGACGACGAGCAAGGAATGCACAGGCGCCCATCACGCCAAGAACAATCGTGCCCGGCTCAGGAACAGCCGTGGCCGTTATGACGGCTCCGAATTCCAGAGCAGGATTTCCTGTGCCAGCCACGTCCAACGCCCAGCCTGACCCACTGTTTTCCCACGCATCATGGTAATTAAACCCAACCGTCGTCGGACCAAAAAGGCCCAAACCAGCGGTTTCTCCACTCGGGACACCTTGAAACTCCACCACCCAGGTAAAATCCTGATTCACAACGGTATCAGCAGGGAGAGTGTAAGTCAAAACTGAACCTGCTGTAAAGGCACTCAGGGGAGAAAAGCCGCTGTTATAAACTGGTAACGCCCCGGGCGAGTTAGCGCCCTGCACCACGCCACCGGTGTTGTTGTACAACAGCAACTCCACCGCGTCGCCAGCGTTGGGAGTGCCCGTCCCATTAAGATTGAACTGAACTTGGAAGGTGGAGAGAGCGTACGAAGGCCCACTACCAGCCAGAACCACTTCATTGCCGACCTGGGTACCGGCGGCGAAGTCAAAATTGCCGTTGTAGGTTGTGCTGTTGTTGTACACGGTGCCTTGGCTTTGGGCGTTTTGAGCCAGTAAAACTACTGCGCTGACAGCCAATGCATGAAGAAAAAGCGAAGAGGGTGGTTTATTCATATTTTTATTCGTTTTTTACCCAGGCGCGCACGACAAATTTCTGCCCAGACCCAATAAAGGGGGACTGGCGGGGATTTGTCAAGCTTTTATCGCATTTTTTTATTCAAAATTTACCCCGGTGCGGAGAACAATTCTCTGCCCGCACCCGATTAAAGCCGGACCGCCGAGGATTTGTCAAGCTTTTATCCCGTTTTTTATTCATTTTTTTACCGCGGTGCGGAGAACAATTCTCTGCCGCACGCAATTAAAGGGGGACTGGAGGGGGTTTGTCAAGCTTTTAAGCCTAAAAATGGCAGTTGAACACGGCTGGCTCATGAAGCCTCCTTTGGAGCACCCACCCCGGCAGGGGCTGATCATGGAAGGAATTTGATCCGCACTTCAGGAATCCGGCGCACTTTTGATTTTTCGCAACGTGTTGCCAATGAACAACATATAAAATGAGCTTCTTGAGAGTCAACCAGGGCGAACGCACGGCGTTGGTGTTCCAGGCCCATTTCTTCCTGGCCTGCTGGAACAACAGCCCCCAACCGTTCGTGTGGACGGCGACGGTGGATGGCATCATGAAAAAGATCGGGCGGGCGCGCGCCAAGATCGAAGCGATCAAGCCGGGCTGCACCCAGCCGAGAGGAAAAAAGGGGGACAGGGATATGTCCACTCACGGGAACTTCAGTCAATCGCGGCCCGGCCCTACGGTATCATTTTTAACGCTTACGCAAAGACAGCGTCCATCCTCCATTCTCGCATCCCTTGCGCGGCCCGCTCTCGCAACTCTGCAAAAAGGCGGCGGGAGCGGGCGGTTCGTGTGCGCAGAAATGGACCGGATGGCGCTGCCGGAAAAGTTGTCCAGAAAATAGCCCCCGGTGTACCGGGATCGTCCGCGCGAAGGTCAATCAAAAAGCCGGCGCGGGATTCTCGGACAAAAACCGGGAGAAAAATGGGGCGGCCCGCTCGCGGCCGGTCCGCGCACGCCACATCGCCAAACGAGCGCAACCCATTGCCGGACAGCAGGTTAAAGAACGCGAATAAACACGGCCCCGATCCGCGGGTTGGTCACATCGCCCGCTGTCAACAATCCGGCACGCCCAACCGCCCAGGTTGGCAGACCGACTGCTAAACACGGGAGTGATGCGTGGGGCAACTTCAAAAAGCGGTTGGGCGGCAATGCCCGGTCGTCAGGAAATTCTCATTTTTGTAATGGGATTGGGCCTGGCGCTTGGTCCGGCGGCACACGCGGCCCAAAGCGTGACGCTGGTCTGGAGTCCCAGCCCCAGCCGCGGTGTGGCCGGCTACATGGTTCTCTCCGGCAGCGACGGCATCAATTACATCAACCAGATAGACGCGGGAACCAATACCACCGGGACGGTGACCGGGCTGCAGGGAGGGACGACGAACTATTTTGAAGTGGCGGCTTATGATATCAATCATAATCAAAGCCCGCCCTCCAATCCCGTCGAGTATGTCGCGCCGGAGCCGACCCAGATGGTCGCCGTGGCAGCCAATCCGGCCAGCGCCGGCAGCGTCACTGGCGGCGGTTCGTTTGTCACGGGGAGTTCTGTCACGGTGAAGGCCATCGCCAACAGCGGCCACACCTTTGCCAACTGGACGGAGAATGGCACGGTGCAAAGCGCCTCGCCCAGCTACAGTTTCACCCTGGCCACCAATCGCAATTTGGCGGCCAATTTTACAACTAATTCTACTTCGAAGACCACCGCCCCCGCCGTTACGACTCTGGCCGCCTCGGCCGTCACGCCCACCAAAGCCACATTGAATGCCACCGCGAACCCCAACGGCAGCGCCACGGCCGTCTATTTCGAATATGGTCCCACGACCGCCTATGGAAATGTTGGCGCCACCAACACTTTGGCGTCCGACCTGGGGGATGCGCATGCGGTTGCGCAGGCCATAACCGGCTTGCTGCCCGGGACAACCCTTCATTTCCAAGCCGTCGCCCACAACAGCCTGGGAACCTATTTTGGCGGCGACTTGACCTTCATCACGCCCGCCGCTCCGCCGATGCTCGCCGCTGTGCCCGATCAAAGCGTCAATGTGGGATCCACCGTCCTTGTCACCAACACCGTGACCGATGCGAATGTGCCCCCGCGCCAGATTACCTTCAGCCTCGGCGCGGGTGCGCCCGTCGGAACCTCCATTTCCGCCAACGGCGTTTTCAAATGGGCTCCCGCTTGCGAGCAAGGCAGCACGACCAACCTCATCACCGTCTGGGCCGTTGATAACGGGACGCCAGCCCTGAGCAACTCGGTCTCCTTTGAGGTCACCGTCAGCGCCTGTGTTCGGGTGACCGTCGGATCGAGCACGGTGCTCCTCGGCAACGACACGTCGGTCCCGGTCAATCTGTATTCCACCGTCGGCCTGACAAATCTTAGTTTCTCCCTCGCCACGCTGGCGGGCCGTTTCGGCAATTGGGGGATCGCCGCCAGCAACCCCGGCCTGGTCACCGCCGCCGTGCAAGCGCCTGATGCTTCCCAACCGCAGTTCAATTTTGCCGTCCCAAGCGGCCATGTGCTGCTGGGCGCATCCTCGCTCGGAACGATCTCTGTTCAAGCCCTGGCCACCGGCGATTCGGCGTTTGCCCCGTTGACGGTCAACAGCATCGTCGCGACGGCCTCGGACAACACCCAGGTCGGGTCAGTTTTTGTTTTTCCAGGCAGGGTGGTGTTGATTGCTGCCCAACCGTTGTTGGAGGCATCCTTCACCCACGGCGCAAACCCGGGCGTAACTCTCTACGGCAAGCCCGGTTCCAACTATATGGTCATGTCCGCCACCAACCTTTCGGCCCCAATCACTTGGACCACGTTCACCAACTTCACCTTGACCACGCCTGTCCAATTCATCACCCGTGGGCTTTTTACCAACCAGATGGAAATCTTCCGCGCCCTCCAAAAATGATCGCCCGGGGAAGAGCGTGCCAGTTTTGAGTTCCCAGTCTTCTTTGTCTTGGTTCCAAAGGGAGGGGCGGAATTCAAGTCGAGTGGGACGGGCCAATCCACCTTTGCGGTTTTCCAGGAATGCCTCAATGGCCTTTTGCAGTTCCGGCACGCTGGCAAAGCTCCCTCGCCGGCGTCGCCGATGCCACCAGCCCGCAAGCCGATTCCGGTCATTCTGGCCACCGATATTGGCGATGATATTGACGACACATGGGCGCTGGGCTTTTTATTGCGATGCCCGGAACTGGATTTGAAGCTGGTGATCGGCGAATATGGCAAAACTGAATACCGCGGGAAGCTCCCGGCGAAGTTTCTGCAAACGGTGGGCCGCCCGGATATTGCGCTCGGCCTGGGCACGGTGGCCGATCCGCGAGGCGAAGGGGCGCAGGGTGGGTGGATTCGCCATTACGACTTGGACCGCTACCCCGGCAAGGTGCATCACGATGGGCCTCAGGCGATATCATTGACACGATCAACCAATCCGGCGACCCAATGACGGTGATTTCCATTGCTCCGATGCCGAACCTTGCCGCCGCCCTGGCGCGCGATCCGCACATCGCCAGACGCGCGCGGTTCGTCGGAATGGATGGCAGCGGTGTGCCGGCAATTCACCCTCCTGTGCCGCAAGCTGGAACTCTTCGGTGGAGAACTGCTGGCCATACCACACGCGCCTCTGGGGGGAAGGCAAAACGCTATGAATTATACCGTTTCCAGTTTGCTTTTGCACTGTAGCGGCGGTCTGCGACCGCCGCCAATCGCCTTGGCAATAGTGCAATTACGAACTGGAAACGGTATTATATACAACGAGACCTCTGCAAAACGCGCTTTCACGTTTGTAGCAGTGCCGCAGCGTCCAGCAGCGGGACCCGTTTCGGTGGATTTTGAGAGAATTTGCGCTCCGGGTGGTGGCATACCCGTACCCCATATTCGTTGGAACGGGCTGGCGCCGTTGCGCCGAGGGACTGGCTGGGAGCGGTGGCCCCGCGCAGGGTGGACAGCGGCCCGGAATGCAGTTGCAGGGAGTTGCACAAGTCATTGAGTCCAATGCTCTGGGTCAATTGGCCGTAGAGCAGGCTCACCGCGTGGCTCCAGGGATCAAAGCGGCGCGACTTGTCCTCCGCCCCGGTGGCACGCGCTAATTTAGCCACCTCAGGCGGCGGAATGGAGTTGCAAATCTGGCGCAGAATGTTGAAATCAGACCGTGTTGGTTTGGTATTTTTGTTTTTCATCCCTGCCGTGTGGCAGGTTCAAAACGTCAAACCAACACTTTTTTCGATTTTCTGTGGGATGCCTGTGGAATTTTGTGAATACGTTTGAGCTTTGGATTCGGTTCATTTTTCTTTGGTTTCCACCCGGCCTCTGCCTCAGCGTGAGAAAAGCATCGTTGACCTGTTCCCTTACCGACGTAAAAGATCCGGCTTGGATCGGCCTCAGGCTTATGCGGGTCAATGGTGATGGTTTAATGCCGGGCGGGGTTTGGAGTCAATCACGGAG
>JBEKSF010000220.1:0-5794 GCA_049517295.1 Verrucomicrobiota bacterium | reverse complement strand
TCTTCGGACGATCACCCATGATGGCGGCCGCTCGCGCGATGACTTTCACATCCTGTGTGAACGACTCGATCACGACGTCCTTGTCATACCGGATCTCGCGCAACGCCGCGGCGATGCCCGTCCAATCAATATGATCGCCGCCGGGGGTGCCGCGGTCGCTGCCGCAGGCGTGGACATGGCCCAGCAATTTGCCCGCCTTGCGAAAGGCCGCGGCCTGGTTTTTTTCCTCGATGTTCATGTGGAAGGTGTCGAGGTGGATCAGCAACGCCGGGCTGTTGACATCGGCGACCAGGTTCAGCGCCTGGTCGCAGGTGTTGATGAAATCGGTTTCGAAGCGGTTGAGCGGTTCCATGCAAATCTTCTTCCCCCGGTCGGCGGCGTATTGGCCGATGGATTTGAGGTTTTTGACCACCGTGCGCCATTGCTGCCGGTGCTCGCTCTTTGGAACGGCGTCGGCCCTGCCGACCGACGAATAGACGGGGCCAATGAATGACGGGCAATCGAGCACGGCCATTTGATCGATGCCGGCCATCATGTATTTGAGGGCCGTCTGCTGCTGGCGTGTGGTGCCGCGCAGATCGCGCTCCGGCCCCAGGCAGGCGCAGAAGGAGCCGCAGACTAGGCCCGCCTTGTCCAACTCGCCCTTGATCCGTTTGGGGTCAATATGCGCCGGGTCCTCGACGGCGATTTCTACGGTGTCAAATCCCCAATTCTTGAACTTCTTGAACAGGGGTGTGCTGCGATTGGTAAAGGGTGAGGTAAACAAGAAAGTATTGATTCCGAATCTCATAGTTTGCTCAGGCTACATCGGCTGGACGGGAAGTTCAAACGCGAAGTTTGCGAGCCGCGCGACGTTTTCACGGCGGAAACTTTTAATCTGTCAATTACAGGGGACGACACTCCAGCGGCGGGCCTTCATTTCGAAGCGGGGCAGGGTCCCCGCGGCGGCCAGCGCCACGGGCACGCGCAAATTGAAGACGCCATGCAAAGCGTCGCCCACGCGGCCAGGCAGCGCCTCGGGGTGGCCGCATCCGGCGCGCGGCTCGACGCGCAAGCTTAGCTGGGCCAGGGTGCGGGAATGGTCCACCTGGACCTGGTATTCGGCGATTTCCGGGAAGCCGCGGAGGACCTCCTCCACCGCCGCCGGATAAATGTTCACGCCGCGAACGATCACCATTTCATCGGTCCGGCCGAGGATACCGCCCCGCAACGCCGTGCCGTGGCGTCCGCATGCGCAAACGGCCCCATCGCCCGCCCGCACTAGGTCGCCGGTGCGGTAACGCAGGAGCGGCGAGGCCGCGCGGCCCAAAGTTGTCAAGACCAATTCTCCCTCCTCGCCGGCCTGAGCCGGTTTTCCGCCCGCGCCGATCACCTCGGCCAGGTAAGCGGAATCGAGGACGTGGAGCGTGCCCGGCAGGGCGGGGCATTGGTGCGAGACCGGCCCGGTTTCGGTCATGCCGTGGTGGTCGAAAACGCGCGCTCCGGGCCACAAGGATTCGAGTTTCTGGCGGGTGGCGGGGACGCTTCCGCCGGGTTCGCCGGCGACGATGATCGTGCGCACGGCGCCGGCATGGAGGTCGGCGTTTTCCCGGCCCGCCACTTCCGCCAGGCAGGCGGCATAGCTAGGTGTGCAGCAGAGGACGGTCACCTCGTTGTCCAAAATGGCCCGCAGCCGCCCCTGGCTGCTCAAACCTCCGCCCGGCAGGCACAGGCAGCCCATTGCTTGGGCGGCGTCAAATGCGAGCCAAAACCCGATGAACGGCCCGAAGGTGAAGGCGAAATAGAGGCGGTCCCCCGCACGGACGCCCGCCACGCGGAGAATCTCCCGCCAGCTTTCGACCATCCCGATCCAACTCTCCGGCGTATCGAGCCAGCGCAAGGGGGCGCGGCTGGTTGTTCCGCTGGTTTGGTGGAAGCGGGTATAGCGTTCGGCGGGGAACGTGAGATTGGTGCCGAAGGGGGGCTGGCGCAACTGGTCCTCCACCAATTCCTGTTTTGTGGTGAATGGGAACCGCGCCTGGAAATCCTCCAGGCTGGCAATGGCCGGGTCCAGACCGGCCAGCTTATTGCGGTAAAACGAATTTGCCGGCAATATGGTCGCCAGCAACCGGCGCAATTGGGCGAGTTGATGAGAGGCAATCGCCTCGCGGGTGGGGAATTGGCCCGTCATTACTCAGGCGCCGTTTCCAGCGCGTTGACGCTGACCTCGCGCGCTGGGCGCATGGCCTGCGCGGGGGCGGACGCGTGCGCCTTGGCGGGAGCCGGCTTGAAGAAGGTCACCAAACAGCCGCCCGTGGCCGCCAAAACGATGCCCAGATAAAAGGGCCAGCGAATGGCCCCCCATCCGCCTTCCGGCGGGTTGAGGAGGATGGCGACAAGGGCGTTGACGATGGGCGCGCCGCCGAAAACGATGGACATGACCACCCCTGGCGTCCCTTTGGCGCCAAAGGCCAGGAGGACGCAAAAAGCGCCGATGGCCCCCACCACCCCCGCGACCAACGACCAACCCATCCCGGCGACGGGAAAGGTCCAATCCGCCCTGCGCGTCACCAGCATGGCGAGCGGGGCCAGGACGGCGGTCAAAAAGTAGGCCAGGCCAACAAACAAAAAGGCCTTGAAGAGGCCGTTGGTTTTATCGGCCATTGCCACTTGGCCGCTATGAAGGAAAATGCCGTAAAGACCCCACGACAGTACAGTCATCAACGCAAAAATGAGCCAGTTCATAAACAAGACAACGATTCAGCTACTTAATTCTCGCACGAATATAATACACGCCCGCGCGGGAATTGCAACCCCGGGGTCTGGCCGGAGAGTCAAGTATAATTTATGAACCCCCGATTCCTCCGCTCCTAATAATCGTACAACCCGCTGTCATGCGTGTAGCCGCCCCCGCCCCCGGCGCCTTCGTCTTCGCCGCCCATGAAATCCCCGAGGACGTCCCCCATGTCCTCCTCGATCTTCTCCGGGTCTTCGCCGGCTTCGAGGCGTTTGATGGCGATGTCCAGTTCTTTGGGCGTCGCGCCCGCGGGCATGATCTCCTTCATCTTTCTCATCAGATGGGCCATGTGGCGGGGGTTGTTTTCGTCCAGGTGTTCCATGTCGCGCTCCATCTCGGCCATGACGCGGGCGACGCGCGGATCGTCCATGTCGGGCATCGGCCCTTCGTCCGGCTGGCCCTCGGCCGGGGCGGGAGATTCCTTGAGGCCGCGGGGCATGGCGAAGGCGCTGACTTGTTTGATCAAATTGCGATTGCCGCATTTGGGGCAGGCTGGCAGGCGGTCCGGTTGCAGGGTTTTGGAGAGGAAATTGAAGATTTTCCGGCAGTCAGGGCAGGCGAACTCGTAGATTGGCATAACAAGCTCCGTATTTTGTCGCGGTTAAGGTGGCTGAAAATGCCCAGGGGCGCAAGCGCAAGTTGTGGGCAAGGGAGCGATGGTTGAGGGCGATCGATGGGGATTGGTTTGGGCGTGGCGCAGGGGGCTGCAAGCGGTGGCAAATCTTCTTTATATCTCGACATGTTTGAAGCAATGTGATAACCGATCCTCGCTACGGACACGAGACGCTGACTCAGTCCAGCCAACGCCCCCGCCCGCGGTTAAAGCTCTTCAACGAACCGGTATTTGGCTTTGAAACAAATTGAATCGCCCAATCCGAACTCGAACAGATGAAAATTCACAGACACCCCGTTCCTGCACTGGTGGCCGCGGCTCTGGCGCTGGCAGGTTCGGCTTCTCGAATCCAGGCGCAGACTATCATAACCAACACGTTCACCTTCACCTTTGCCACCGGCGGCGCAACTTCCGATTTTAAAAGCACGTGGATTTATTGGTACGGCTCCCCCGGCAGCAACAGCCCGATCACGGAGGACGTGACCAAGGACGCCAGCAACAATACCAGTTCCGGCTCGCTGATGGTCGTCAGTCCCCTGGCCGGCGGCAGTCAGGACGTCTTTTTTGGGACGTTCGCCAGCAACATCAATAATGGGTATGATTTCAGCGTCGAGGCCGATTTGCTCCTTTACAGTAATATCTCCTTCGATATTCTCGTGGCGCCAGACACTCCGTTAAGCCCCAATGGCGATTTTGGCAGTATCGGAGTCGGCATTATCAACGCCAGTTACGTTTATCAGGAGTTTGGCAGGCCAACCATCCCGGCGATCGCTTCCAGCCAATGGGTGCATCTGTCCGTGCCGATCGATAAGGCGCGGAACAACCTGACCAATGTTCCCGGCATCGCCTTTGACATAAACTCGTACGGCGGCTATCCGCTGTTCACGATCACCAACTGGATTGACAATATCGCGGCCATTGCCCTTCCGGCCTCGCCGCAGCCTTCCTCAGTCACAATTGCGCCCGCCAGCCAAAGTGTCATTATCGGGTCCAATGCGACCTTTACTGTTTGGGCCAACGGGTCGCTTCCGTTGAGTTATCAGTGGCAGTTTGACCAAACGAACTTGATGAACGGCGGGAACATTTTCGTTTCGAGTGCCGGAGCCTTGACTGTGAGCAACGTGTCCACTGCCAACGCCGGGAGCTATTCGGTCGTGGTCAGCAATGCCTATGGCGCGGCCACCAGCGCGGTCGCCATCCTAAACGTCTTGCAGCCCTTTCCGGGGCTTAACATTTTAATGACCAATACGGACAACCAGTATGCACGCGAAATGATCTCGGCTGGAGACACCGGCTACAGCTTCGTCGGCCAGTCGAACGCGACGTATTCCTGGACCATTGGAATGCTGCCGCCAGCCGGACACACCAGCTTCCAACAACATTTCTTTCTGATTGGAGACGACAATGGTTCTCGCGGCACTGACGGCATCGCTGACTGGGACGCGCCCAATGTCATTTTCATCACTGTTCAAGAAAACATCGATGGCAGCGCGACAATGGACTTTCGCTGGAAAACCAATGAACCGGAGGGCAATACATTAATTTGGCAGGCCACCAGCGGTTCGCTCACGGTCCCGTCCGGCTTGGGCACCTGGAGCGTCAGCTTTCAGGCCGCAACCAATGTCACGCTCACTGGCCCGAATGGAGCTACCACCAATTTCGTTTTTTCCGAAGCGGCAGCGCAGATGTTCGCCGATCCCCTGGTCATGTTCCTTGGCGGCCAGGCCAACGCGCCCGCCGATGAGAAATGCGATATTGTGATACAGAATTTCAGTGTCAGTGGCGTAAAAAAGCCGTTTGTTGATGATTTTACGAGCAATAACGGCTTGTCCCCTCCTTGGGTCAATGCCAGTGCGGATCCTGCCGCGATCCTGGTCGTGCCGGCAGCGGTGCAAGGCCAGGACTACACGTGGATAACAAACGCCGATGACGTCAGCGTCACCATTACCGAATACACCGGGACCGGCGGGGCTGTGGCCATTCCAACCACCATCGACGGCCTGCTCGTCACCAGCATCGGGGAGGCGGCGTTCCCCGGCTGCACAAACGTGACCAGCGTCACGATTCCCGGCAGCATCACCAGCATCGGGGATTATGCGTTCTTTGGCTGCACCAGCCTGACGAGCGTCACGATTCCCGCCAGTGTCACCTACATCGGATATTATGGGTTCTCTGGCTGCACCAGCCTGACCAACGTCGTGATTCCCGGCAGCGTCACCAACATCGGAGACGGTGCGTTCCAGGTCTGCACCAGCCTGACGAGCGTCAGTATCCCCGGCACCGTCACCAGCATCGGAGAGTATGCGTTCTTGCAATGCACCAGCCTGACCAACGTGACGATCTCCAATGGCGTCACCAGCATCGGGGATTTTGCGTTCGTGAACTGCGCCAACCTGACGAGCGTC
>JBEKSF010000219.1:0-7107 GCA_049517295.1 Verrucomicrobiota bacterium | reverse complement strand
CGGCGTCTTCTCTTTGAACACCAACGCCGTGCTGCCGGGAGTGTGGGATAGTTCTGTGGCGTGGGGGGATTATGACAACGACGGCCGGCTGGATATCCTGCTGACTGGATATTATAACGCAGGTGCGAATCTGTACCCAGTCTCCGGTGTCTATCACAACAACGGGGACGGCACGTTCACTTCGGACGCCAACGCGGCGCTGATGAATGTTTTCCTCGGTTCTGTGGCCTGGGGAGATTATAATAACGACGGCCGGTTGGACATCCTGCTGACGGGAGCCACAGCACAAGTTGACACAAATTGGAATTCCATCCCAATCGACTGCGTCTATGATAATTTAGCGGTCGTCACCAACACCTCCCCAACCGCGCCGACCGGCTTGACGGCAACGGTGTCGAACAACTGGGTCACGCTGGCCTGGGCCGCCGGCAGTGACTTGCAGACGCCCGCTGGCGGTCTGACTTACAACCTGCGGGTGGGCAGCGCGCCGGGAGGCTCGGATCTTCTTTCGCCGGAATCCGACCCCGCAACCGGCCTGCGGAGGCTGCCGCAAATGGGCAACGGCCAGGGGGGCACCCAGGCGATCTTGAATCTCTCCAGTTTCCCCGGTGGCGCGACTTGCTATTGGAGCGTGCAGACTGTTGATTCGGCCTGGGCCGGATCGCCCTTTGCGGTGGAAGGAAGCTTCGCGGTGCCGTCGCATCAGGCACTCCGCATCACCGGCTGTTCGCTGACTGCCGCCGGCCAGTTCCAGTTCCAATTTACCTGCGGGGTGGGCACCAACTGCACGGTGCTCTGCTCGACCAACCTGGCGCTTCCCCTGAGCAATTGGATGCCTGTCGGGGCCGTCACCAACATCGCCGCCGGCCAGTACCAATTCACCGACCCCGGCACCAAGACCAACCAACGGCAACGTTTTTACCTCCTGCGCCAGCCATGAGCCAAAATCAGTCAACCGAGCGCTTTTGGGATTGTCGCCAATGCCTCATTGACGAGTTTTGTGGACCGTGGCGAAGAAAACGAAGCAGTAGGAAAGCAACAATTTCAAATCGGCGTTTTCACCCCGTTTTCAGACCGGCGCTGACAGTCAAGCGTCCATTGCAAGGGCAGGGCGGGCAAACTTGGCCCGGCAACAGCCAAGGCGGCTTTGAAGCCGCTGGCGGGCGCCAGTTTCTGAAACGTCCAACCCGCCGCCGACAGAAAGACTGCCTGGAGATCTATTTTGACGGCGGCCTTTTCCTCCGGTGAGAGCACTTCCATGTGATCGAGGGAGTCGCCGAGGCCTTCGCCGGTGGCCTTGAGAAGGGCCTCCTTTCGAGTCCAAAGATCAAAGAAGGCCTCCAACATTTGATCACGCGGCAGCGCGTTCAAGGCGGCATTTTCCCGGCTTGAGAAGAATCGCCTGGCAATGTCTCCGGCGTCCTTCAACTCGCGAACGCGCTCGACGTCAATCCCCACCGGGCAGACGTTCGTCACGGCCAGGAGAGCCAATTCCTCAGAGTGGCTGGAATTGAAATGAAGCGCCGAGGCTGGAGGCGCGTTGACAACCGCCGGCTTGCCTTGGGAACCGTACTCGAAGGTGACTTCGAGAGGGTTGATCCGCAAGTAGTGGCCCAAAATGAGTCGAAGCATGGCGCGCGCCACCGTGAATCGGAGCCGGTCGCGTTCGAAATGGAAGCGCCCGGCGCGGTCGCGCTCATCGGTGGAGAGAATGGAAGCCAAGGCGGGCAGGCGCTCCCGGCCCTGGTCGAGAGACGCGGCCCAGAGATGGACTTGGCCGTATTCCAATTGCGGAAAAGCCGCTGGTTTAATCCAGTTGATCTCCAAATCCGACATGTCACCCGCCTTACGGTTAGCGTTATTGGCAATTTCCACCTGCGTCCGCCAAATAGCGTTCCCAACGATGTGCCGCCGCGGCTTTGGTTGTCAATGCGATTCTGGGGTCCATCCGGCCCAAGGGTGTGAGACAAAATTCTTCAGGTGACGAAAAAGGGTCCCCTCTCTCCGGCTCTCTCCCCGCACGCGGGGAGAGAGCGCAAACGTGGCCCCAAAGGAGTATATTGGGTCGCATATACTTCTGTCTCGCAAAAACCGGTGGGCGAAGAATTTTGTCTCACACCCCCGTCCCAAGAGGAGAGTTTTTACTTACTCGCCGGCATTCGATCCATTAAAGTCCAGCCAGTTAAGCGAAAAGATCTGATATGTACCAAGAATCCAAATCGTGATGACTAAACTATTCGGCATATCGCGGCGTTCCTTTGTGAAACGATGTTCCATGGTGGCCGGGGCGGTTGGTCTGCCCGGCTGGTTGATCGAACGCGACGCGGCCGTGGCTGAAGGGGAAAACGATCCCCTCGTCGTCCGTAAAGTTTTCCTGCCGCCCCGTCTGCAGATGGGAAACACCGGGATTATGGTGCTTCAACCCATCGACGAGGCTGCGTGGATCTGGCATCCGGAATTCGGGAATGTTCCCCCGCAGCCGCACGGCGCCTTTTTTTCCGCCGAGTGGCACCAGCCGGTTTTGTTGCGCTTTCGCAAGCAATTCGAGGCGAGCGCCGCGCCGATACGCCTGCACGTCAGCGCCGACGAACGGTTTGAGCTGTTTGTGGACGGCGAACGCATCGCGCGAGGCCCCGACCGGTCCGACGTTGAGCACTGGTCCTACGCGAGCTATGAGTTGCGGGTTGGGCGCGGCCCCCACCGCCTCGAAGCGCTGGCCTGGAGCATCGGCCCCTATGCGCCGGTCGCGCAGATGTCGTGGCGCGGGGGATTCGTGCTCAAGGCCGAAGGGGAGCACGACCAGCAACTGACCACCGGGTTGGCGGCTTGGGAGGTCGCCAAGCTCGAAGGATACGATTTTACGCCGGGCCTTTTTTTCGAGGGCGCGCAATTGACGGCGGAGGGCTGCGGGCCGCAATGGAAAGAAGGAACGTACGTCAAGGCGCAAGTCATCCGTCCGCCGCTCAGGAGCACATCGTATGGTGAAAGCGCGGCGGGCTGGAAGTTGTTTCCGACGACGCTTCCCGATCAGTTGGACCGCGAGTTCACGGCCGGCCGCGCTGTGGCGCTGGGCAGCGGTTTGCTGGCAAAGGACGAAACTGTGCGCGCGGAGCAGGCGCGGCATCCGGATTTGCCGAAGTGGCAGGAGCTGGTTGAGGGGAAGGGGCAAGTTGTTGTGCCGGCCAACACGGAGCAGTTTCTGCTCTGGGACCTGGGCAACTATTACTGCGCCTATCCGTTGTGCGAAGTCAGCGGTGGCACGGGAGCGAAGTTGAGATGGAGTTGGGCGGAATCGCTCTATCTGCCCGGGACCAACGGCAAAGGTCAGCGGAACGAGTTTATTGGGAAAACATTTCGCGGAGTGGCCGATACTTTTTTGGCGGGAGGCGGCGCGCGGCAGAGATTCAGCACGCTCTGGTGGCGCGCGGGCCGCTGGTGCCGGATCTCGATCAAGACCGCGAGCGAAGCGTTGATCGTTCACCGGGTGGCGCTGAACGAGAGCCGCTATCCCTACGAGAACGAGGGCAGTTTTGACGGCGGAGAGGATGGACTCCCCGGCGTGATCGCGCTGGCCGTGCGGGGCATCCAGATGTGCGCCCACGAGACTTACATGGACTGCCCGTACTACGAACAACTTCAGTACGACGGCGATACGCGCTTGGAACTGCTCACCACCGGGGTGATGACCCGCGATGACCGGTTGGTCAAGCGCGCCATCGAGCTGCTTGATTTCTCGCAGCGGAATTGGGGTTTTGTCAACGAACGGTATCCCGCCTTTTTGCCTCAACAATCGCCGACATTTTCGATGATTTGGGCACTGATGCTCAATGACTACACCTACTGGCGGAACGATCCCGGGTTTGTCAAGGCGCGCGTCATCGGCTTGCGCTCGATGCTGGAGCACTTTGAGCCTTATTTGAACGGCGAGGGCCTGCTGGAAAAACTGCCGGGCTGGCCGTTCATGGATTGGGTGCCGCAGTGGGATGGCGGCAACGCCCCTGACGGCGAGCACGGCGTTTCATCGCTGAACAACCTGCTCTATGTCTATGCCTTGCAAAAATCCGCGGAGGTGGAGGATTTCCTGGGCGAAGGGCTGCTGGCGCAACGGCTGCGGGCCAAGGCAGCCCGCGCGGCCGAGGCGGTGCGCGCCAAGTTCTGGGACGAGCCGCGCGGCCTGATCGCCGATACGCTGGCTCACAACCGGTTCAGCGAACACGGACAGTGCCTCGGCCTGCTGACCGACACGCTGTCAGGCGAGCAGGCGCGGCGCTGCTTTGAGCAATTGCTGGCGGCGCCGGACCTTGCGCGAGCGACGATATATTTCAGCTTTTACCTGCTGGAGACGTGGCGAAAATTCGGGCGCGGCGACCTCATTGTGGACCGGTTGAATTTCTGGAAGGATTTGGTCAAACAGGGGCTCAAGACCCCGGTCGAAATGCCGGGTGACACGCGCTCGGATTGCCACGGCTGGGGCAGTCATCCACTGTTTCATTTGCACGCCAGCGTCGCCGGCATCCGCCCGGCCTCGCCGGGGTTTCGCACGGTGCGCGTGGCGCCGCTGCCGGGCAAGCTGCCGAGAATCATCAGCCGCACGCCGCATCCTGACGGTTTCATTATGCTTGACGTCGCCTTTGAGGGCGGGCGCTGCCGCGGAAGGGTTGAAGTGCCGCCGGACATTACGGGAGTCTTCGTCTGGCGCTCTCAGGAACAAAAGCTGAGGGGCGGCGCAAACGCGATTGACCTTGGGGCGTAATACATTGATTTGTTGGAGGCAATGCCAATGGTGGCGGTCAACTGAAGGATTACACGAAACACGGAGGAAGATTACTGCGCGGGACGGGTGAAGTGAAACGTTGAACGCGCGCCCTTGTCAGAGCGTTTTGGTTTCTTGTGGATCCGGCTGATATCGACAAACGGTCCCAACGGCGGAAGTTGACCTCAAGAGTGCTCCAGGGGTAAGGTTCGAGCGTGAAAAGTGCCGTGAGTAATTTGAGGCGTCCGCAACATTCTGATTTCGGGTCAGGAGTTTGCGGCGATTTTGGTTGGCACTTTCATGTTGCCTTACTACATCAGCGGCTTGCCAGTGACCGCAGCACGGGATTCAGCACTTCCGCAAGCTGCTCAAAATCAACATATTTTCGACGCATCCGTAGCTCAATTGGATAGAGCTTCTGACTTCGGATCAGAAGGTTGCAGGTTCAAGTCCTGCCGGATGCGCCAACACTATCAACGACTTACGTAACAACAAGCCCTTTTCAGGATTCCCTATACTAGCCACTTACTAGCCACTTTTTGGGGCACGCCGCCAGCGGATCTGGTCGACGAAGATCCAGTCGTCTTTCAATACCAACTTGGGCACGCTAGCCACAGCATCAAGGCCGCTCGATGGTCAGGGTCTGCCGTGCCGGCAAATTCAAAAAGATCGAACTTCCATCCCCGCAGCTTGGCGCTGCCCGGGTCCCAGACGCTGACGACGAACATGGCGCACAGGAGTTCACCGTGCGACCATCCGTCCGTGAGCGCCAGAAACCGCTCCGGGTGGAATTCTGCTGGATGCCAGCCTTCGAGCTTCCGTGCCAGGCAGGGAAATGATCTCGCCAGTCGCAAGATTCGTTCTGTGGATTGGTTTGTGCATCTCGGTTTCATACCTCGTATTGACTATTGTTTGTATGGTTGATTGTGTGAGTTCTGCTTGAGAGTTGGCGGCGGTCGAGTTCAAGCGGAACGCTTGTATTGACTTCGCATGGCGGCAGCGGTGCTTCTGGGTGTCGTTCACCACAATCTCCAGTGCATCAGACAAAGGAGAGCGACGGCGGCAAAAAACCAGCCGACCAGAGCGATGATGTAAGCTGGCCACCTCCATTGAAACCGACGCCAATTCTCCATAGATTTCATGTTCCAGTAGCGCCACAATCGGCGGTCCAAAAACTCACTGATCCAAACCAGCAGGACGAACGGCAGCAGGTAGAGCACCCGCAAGTCCTGTGCAACCTTACGGATGAGGTGCTTAAAATTGTCGCGCATTGGTCCTCCGTGCCGACCTCGTGTGGCCTGCTGCGTCAGATAATTTGTCCTCGAATGCATACACGTTAAGAATGCGCACCTGATCCCGTGGCTTGAGCTTTCTCCAGCGGCTCGGGTATAGGCAGGCATTCACCGTGAAACGAATGCGGTCCCAAATGGTGATGCGCGGCTCCGGTTCACGCAGCTCTTGGGCGAACTGGAGCAGGAGGGCGCCTTCCTGCATCTCCAAACGGCTGATAAAGAATGGCAACCGGTGCCAGTGAGGTTGCCGCAAGCCCCACAGGATATTTGTCAGCCCGAGCAGCCAAGGTTCCGGCAGTTCCGGTAAGCCAGTCGGGACCATGCACGCATACGTGATGAAAAATTCTTTGGCGCGCTCAACCGCCTCCTCTTTGCCCCGGTGATCGATCGCAGCCAACGCACAAAGCTCCTCTGGACTTGTCTCCTCTGCAAGCCCCCCCAGTTGCATGAGATGAGCGGCATGCTCCGGCCGGAATTTGTCAGCAGGGTGCCTTGGATAATCGCCTAAAACCGACCTGAACTTGCACCGCGAAAGCGGCCCGATTTTGATGAGCGAGTTACTTTTCATACGAATATTTGACTGTCTATCGGAGTGCGAAGGCGGCGGTAAGCCGCCTAAGTAATACTCCGGGCAGAATTAGAACGGCACCTCATCCGACGGTGCTGTTTCCCCCAAAGGCGCCCCGGCGTTGACAAGCGCTTCATTGGATTCCGGCGTTGAAGTCCGCACAGGAACGCCGCGATTCATGAACCGGATCGAATTGACCACCAGGACCAATTCCAAACGCACTGTGCCAGCATCAGACGCCCATTCCTCGGTCCGGAGTCGCCCCTCGACGAGCACTATATTGCCTTGCTTGCCATCGACCAGTGCATCGGCCCAGCCCCCGAACGCTTTGCAATTCAGATAGGCTGTTTCTTGTTGTTTCGAATCAGTTTTGGTGCGGTAGCGCCGATTGGCGGCGATCCGAAAAAACGCGGATTTAGATCCGTTGCCACTAATGCTCGGGTCGCGAACGAGGCGCCCAGTGATAACGACGTGATTTAGATCGGACATATGTT
>JBEKSF010000218.1:0-5890 GCA_049517295.1 Verrucomicrobiota bacterium | reverse complement strand
CGCAGCCCGAAAGGAGTCTATTGGGCCACATATACTTCTCCGCCGCAACAATGGGGCGGCGAAGAGTTTTGTCTCACACCCATTCGCTCCAGTTCGGCCACGCCGGCAGCGCGGCGCTGCTCTGCTATGGAGTGCGGTGGCAAGCGAAGCGCGACACCGCTTTGGGATGGCGTGAAACGCCGGGGTACGAGAGACTCCATTCAAAGCATGACCAACCAACCGGACACTTCAGCCCGCAAGACGCCATGGCCGCACGCCCCGCTGCACCAACTCGCGCAAAGCGGGACGTTTTTCATCACCGTCGGAACATATCATAAAGCGCATCATTTTCGAGGCGCGGAGCGCTTGGCCGTCTTGCATCGCGGCCTGCTCATCGTCGCACAGAAGTTTAACTGGCGGCTGGAAGGCTGGGCAGTGTTTCCCAATCATTATCATTTTATTGGCCATTCTCCCGCCGGAGAAGAAGGCGCGCACAGCCTTGGTCGGATGCTCGCCTTGCTTCACGAAAGGACCGCCAAGTGGGTCAACAAGCTGGACCAGGCTCCTGGACGCCAGGTCTGGCACAACATCCGCGAGACGCGGCTGACTTACGAGAAATCGTACTTGGCGCGATTGAATTACACGCATCAAAATGCCGTCATGCACGGGCTTGTGCCGGTTGCCAATCAGTACCCGTGGTGTTCGGCGGCTTGGTTTGAGCGAACGGCCACACCGGCCCAAATCAAAACGATCTACGATCTGAAAACCGACCGATTGCAGGTGGATGATGATTTCGGCTTGTGCGAAGACGAATAGCCATCCGCCATAAAAGCGGTGTCGCGCTTCGCTTGCCACCGCGCTCCATAGAACAAAAGGACACTGCATGTCCGGTTGGTTGGTCGCGTGTTGCGGGGGTTTTGGCTTGCCCCGGCGTTCCACGCCATCCCAAAGCGGTGTCGCGCTTCGCTTGCCACCGCGCTCCATAGAACAAAAAACCCCTTCCGGGTGGCCGGAAGGGGGTGGAATTGAGTTTCTGTCAATTAGAACTTGTAGATCACGTTGGCCGCGACCATCACGTCGTTCCTCTTGGATCCGGTGCCAGTGTTGACATCGGTGGCGCCGAAGGGAGTGGAACGGTCACAGGCATGGTCCCAGCGGACTTCGAGCCGGCTGATGACGTTGGCCCACAGGTCGTATTGCAACGTGCCGGTGATGGCGAGGGCCTTGTCGAACAAGGGCGATCCGGCAACAATGGCAGAGTTTGCAGACTCGGCCGCCGCCAATCCATCACCGGTGGCGTACTCGCCGCGACCGTTAATGGTGAGCTTGTCAGTGATCTTGTAAGACACATATCCCGAGTAGGCCGCGAAATAACCCGAGTCCAAAACTCCTGATGTGATCACCCCAGCATTATTGACACTGGCGTACACGTCGTTGTGCTCGATGCCATCGTATGATGCGCCAAAGGTGAGGTCCTTAACCGGTGTGTTGACAGTTGCGCCAACATACCACTCTGTTTTGTTGTGAGAACCGGTGAATGGCGCGCCCGGAGATGTTGGACCGTAGCTGTTAATGCCTTGGCCAATATCGATGCCGCCATAGAGGGAAGAGCCTTTGAGGAATCCCCAGCTATCCGGCGCGGTCAGGGTCAGCAGGCTCACGAAGGCCTTCTTGGTTTCCACAGCCACCGAACCGGGGTCACTACGGTCGTTAACACCCGCGGTCGTTACAGTATCGGCAACGCCCGCCTGAAGGTTGATGGAGTCGCTGAATTTGTAACTGCCGAGCAGACCGGTGTGTTCGGTCGGTTCAAACGTGTAGCCGTACGAACGGGTGAAGTTCGGGTTCTTGTAGCTGTCGCTCGATTCATATCCGAGCAGGTTGTCCCAGCGGCCTATTTGCCAGTCGATGCCATTGCCCACGGGCATGTGCAAGGCGACAAAGGCCTGACGAATCGGATACGTGCCGGTGCCGACGCCGTTGTCAATAGCCTTGGCATCCGGCCCATAGTTCAGTTCGGCGGTATAACCGGCGGACCATCCCGTTTCGTCTTGGGCTTTGCTGATCTTGATATCGACGGCGTCCAGGTTGAAGCCGTCCCGTTTATCTGGTGTATTGAAGGCAAAGGGCGCGGGATTGGCGTTGCCTGTGCCAGGGTTCCAGACGGCCGACGTGTCCACGTAACCACTAATGGTGGTCGCTGACAACGCGGTCAGCACCGGAGTCAGCGCCGGAGCCGATGCCGGTGCGGGCGTTTGAGCCAGCAGCGCGGGCGAAAGGGTGACCAGCCCTGCGGCGGCCAACCCAACTGTCCATTTATTTACTTTCATGTTCCTCCTGCGATGTTTTAGGTTGATACGTTTCTGAGCGTCACGGGGAAAAACAGTTCACCCGGTCAGCACCAAAAACGGTGCATTGGAGCGCACAATAACAAATCGCCACTGTTTGACAATAGATTTTTTTCACAATTTTTTCAATTTGGGCACTGTGATCGTTGCAAGTGTCTCATAATTAGCCGGTTATGAAGGTAAACGTGACGTCAAAACAATCAGCAAAAAAGAGGCGATGGCTCAACGGAAACTGCCCGCAATTCCACAATCAGGAGTATGCCGACTTCTTCCGTACGCAGCCGATTGTGGTTCAGAAGACAGCGGGGACACCTTCTTGAAGGATACGGACTTGACGGCTGAGGCCGTGAGTGGCAGCCAATTCTCTCAACCATCTGGGCGGTTCGTCCATGTCTTCAAAGGACAGTTTGAAAGTGCCGTAATGCATCGGAATAAGGAATTTTGCCCCCAAATCGCCGAACGCTTTCAGGGCCTCGTCAGGCCCCATGTGGACGCGGCGGAAGGAGTCGGGGTAGTAAGCGCCGATGGGGAGGAGGGCAATTTCCGGGGGACAAGTGCGCCCGATTTCCTTGAAACCCGGGAAATAGGCGCTGTCGCCGGCGTGATAAATGCGGCGGCCCTGGTGTTCGATCAAGAAGCCGCCGTAGCCCCTGTGATTGTCGCGCAACACGCGCGCGCCCCAGTGCTTGGAAGGCGTCAGTGTCACCCGCCAATCGCCGTGGGAGAAGCTCTCCCACCATTGCAGTTCGATGATGCGCTCGAAGCCGAGGTCGGCGGCGAGGTCGCCCATGCCCCAGGGCATGATGCCGATTTTCGGCGCGGGCAACCGGCGGAGAGTGGGGCGATGAAAATGATCGAAGTGGGCGTGAGTCAACAGGACCAGATCAATGGGGGGGAGGTCCTGGATTTTGAGACCGGCGCGGCGGATGCGTTTGAGCAAGAAGAGCCAGTTGGCGAAATTGGGATCAATCAGGACGTTCAAATCGGTGAACTGGGCCAGGAATGAGGCGTGGCCGATCCACGTCAGGGCCACTTGGCCGAAGGAGAGTTTGGGGAACCTGGGCCGGACGTGCTGGCCGACGCGGGGAGTCAGGAGCGTCTTCCAGACCAGTTCATGGAAGAAGGTGCGCGGGTTGAAATGTTTGCTTGGGGTCAAATCCTTGAACGAGCGCGGCAGCAGTTTGCGGCGCTTGGGGCTTTTGCTTCTCGCCAGGAGACCCGGCTGATGTTTGCTCACGTTGTACATCTACAGCGAACCTGGAAAAATTCAAACTCTGTTGCGATGTCAAATTGCGGCGCGAATTCACGAAGGCAGGCAAGGGAAGAATTTGAAGAGGGGTAAATTCGGCATTGGAAATTGGCCATTGAAAATTTGTCATTTGTAATTGGAGCGGGGACGGGGGGAAAGGGAGAGGGAAACGGGGTCTGTCGTTCATAAAATGAGGGAAAAGAAAAAAATAGTGTTAATAGTTTATCAGGTGTACTAATGCCGGCGCAGATGGATAAGAGTATCTTATCTGTCGAAATTGCCAAAAGTGGCGCGCCGGGAAGAAGGGGACGGAAAAGGGTGGCGCGGGCGGCTTGGGCGCCTGCTTGATCGACCCGTGATATTCCCAATAAGGGCATCATGCATGCCTTCACGCGCAGGAGTTGATCATATTTCCACGAGGGGGAAAAACCGACTGGGGGAAAAAGCGCGGAATTCTTGAAGATTTATTTGGGCTTGGCCGCAAGGAACGCATCGACCCCAAAGATGACGGACTGGGATAGGCGCAATTCATTGATGGAGAGGAGGTTGGCCGCAAAAAGGCGCAAAAGGCACTGCAAAAATGGGGAGCGTTTGGGGAGAGAGACAGGCACTTCCGCAGGCTGCCCATGATTGGAAGAATTGGAGGCAGGGATTTTCCGGAATGCCGGCAGGAGGCCAAACCCTATGGGCGCGGCTCGAAGATTTGCAATTGGCCGGCGGCGCGGACGACGTCGCGCATTTCCGAGAGGGACTTTAATTCCCCGGCCGCCCTGACCTGGGAGAGGAGGTTGCCCAGAACGGTCGTTTCGCCCGGGCCGGCGACGACCCGCCGCCGGCAACGGTTGGCCGTCAGTTGGTTGAGCAACTGATTGCGGGAACCGCCGCCCACAACATGGATGACGTCGATACGCGAGCCGGAGACTTCCTCCAAGCCAGCCAGGACGCTGCCATACCTGGCGGCCAGGCTTTCCAAAGCGCAGCGCACCAGGGCGCCTTCGGTTTCCGGCACCGCTTGGCCGGTTTCGCGGCAGCAGGATTGTATGGCGGCAGGCATGTCGGGGGGATTGGCGAGACGGGGGTCGTCGGGATTGATGGTTGCGCCGGTTGGCGGGGACTCCTCGGCCAGGCGCGCCAGTTCGGCGTAATCGAGATTTCGGCCGCGGGCTTCAAAGGCCTTTTTGCATTGCTGGACCAGCCAAAGGCCGGTGATGTTTTTGAGCAATCGGAACGTGCCGTCGATTCCGCCCTCGTTGGTGAAGTTGAGTTGGAGGACGCGCTCGGAGAGGAGGGCGTTTTGGGTTTCCACACCCATCAATGACCAGGTGCCCGAGCTGATGTAGGCCCAATTGGCGGCGCCGGTATTGGCGGTGGGAATCGCCGCCACCGCCGAGGCAGTGTCGTGCGTGGGAGGGGCGACGACCTTGACCGGCCCCAGGCCGGTGCATTGCGAAACGGATTGGCGCAAGCGGCCCAGTTCGGTGCCCGGCGGCACGATTTTGGGGAAAATCCTGGCAGGCAGACCGAATTTGGAAAGCAAATCGAAGGCCCAATCGCGCCGCACCGGGTTGAGGCACTGGCTGGTGGTGGCATCGGTGAATTCGGCCACGCGCGAGCCGCACAAGCACCAATGAAAGAAATCGGGCATCATGAGCAGGCAATCGGCCGCCGCCAGCAAATCCGGGTGGGAGCGTTGGAGGGCGAGCAATTGGTAGAGGGTGTTGATCTCCATGAATTGCAGGCCCGTTTGCGCGAAGATTTCAGCGCGAGGCACGCGCCGGAAGGCGGCGTCGAACATGCCGTTGACCCGGCTGTCGCGATAATGATAGGGCTGTCCGAGCATTTCGCCGTTTTTGGTCAGCAAGACCGAATCGACACCCCAGGTATCGACGCCGATGGAGACGATTTTGTCGCCGAAATGTTTGGCGGCGATGGCCAGGCCGTGCTGGATTTCGGACCAAAGGCGGAGGACGTCCCAGCGGAGGGAATCCGCCAGAGAGACCGGCCCGTTGGCGAAGCGGTGCAATTCTTCGACGCGGATTTGGCGTCCGTTCCACGCGCCGGCCATGACGCGTCCGCTCTCAGCGCCGAGATCGATTCCCAGATAGACCTGTTCGTTCACGGATGTGATGTAAGGCATGGGTGATGCCACAAGAGACGGCGGGTGGTAAAGACCCATTTTCCTTTTGTCTTTGCGACGGGTGTGAGACAAAATTCTTCAGGTGACGAAAAAGGGTCCCCTCTCTCCGGCTCTCTCCCCGCACGCGGGGAGAGAGGGCAAACGTGGCCCCAAAGGAGTATATTGGGTCGCATATAC
>JBEKSF010000217.1:0-5958 GCA_049517295.1 Verrucomicrobiota bacterium | reverse complement strand
CGGAAGCGCGGCAACGCCCTGGAAGGCGAGAATCAGGGCAACGACACCGACCTCGACCACCAACCTTGCGCAGCGCCAAGTCGGCTCATTCCCTGCATCCAGGGCTTCGAGATTGGCGTGAATTGCACCGCCGCCGCTGTCATCATGGCACTTGCAGGAAAAACTTCAGCGCAAGGGCATTATGTCGCTGCCGTAGCGAGGGCATTTTGGCCGCGCCGGAGCAGCAGCAACCGACGCTGGCTGGCGCACGAAATAGTTCAACAACCTGTTATGCTATTTCGGCCAAAATCAGCAAACGTGCTTGAAATGCCTGATTTTATTGGTCTTTTGCAATTTTTCGCTTTCTGATTCAAATAGGCAAACCGACCTCGAATTTCCTGGAAAAGTGTACTGCACAGTACTGCACCTGGGCGAAGGCCCAGGAGCAGATTGTGCCCTGTTTTCGGGGCGATGGTGGAGCTTGAACGGAGGCCGAGGAATATTCTTGACCTGCTGGATTCCGACGAAAAGTGGTGGCAGCTTAATGAGTTTGAAGTTACAATGTGATCCCGAATGGGCAACAAGAACATGGCGGTAAAGAACCGTGAGCGACAAACTGCCGTGAACAGTGGACGAACGATGATCTCGCAGGCTTTGGCCATGACAACTGCGGAAGCATTTCAACGTCACGCCGTCATGGATGTCGGCACAAATTCAGTGAAACTCCTCGTGGCGGACATGGGCCAGGCCCTGAAGCCGTTGCTCGAGTTGAGCCGGCAAACTTGGCTTGGCCAAGGGGCATTCCGCACGGGACGATTGCGGCCGGAAGCAATGGCTCGCACGGTGACTGCGGTGGCCGAATTCGCCTCAAAGGCCATTGAGCTGCGTCCTGCGTCGCTCCGCATCCTGGCCACCAGTGCCATGCGGGAGGCCACCAACGCCCAGGAACTGGTCCAAGCCATCTTCCGTGCCACGGGCTTGACCGTGGAGATACTCTCTGGCGACCAAGAAGCCGACTACGTGTTGCAGGGTGTGACCAGTGACCCGGCAATCGGGGCGCGCCCGGTTCTTGTGGTTGACGTGGGTGGCGGAAGCACCGAATGGGTCGTGGGCAGCGGCGGTCTTATCACCCACAGGGTGCTGGATGGCCACGTCCACCCGATCATGATGGCGAGGATAAGCGTGACAATCCCATCCAGCACCAGCCAGCCCGACCCCGTCAAGGGACGGAGCTGATATGCCAGCACCTGAACGACCGCTCCGGACAAGTTGCGACCGCTCCCCCAGGCGGGGTTGTCCCGCAAGTCCACAGAGTAGGCTGGCTGGTTTTGCCAACGGCCCAGGCCGCAGCGCAATCGAACCCGCGTTCTCTTCAGGAAACGGGCGTGGGAGAGGTTGGATTGAGCGGCGGCGTTCAAGTGTTCATCCCAACGGGACAAAAGGCCGGGCAGGCGAAGGTACTTGAGCTGTTGAGCCAGGGTCTCATTCATCATAACGGGAGAGGTCGGGAGTTTCGGTCAAAGATCCCTCCTGATAGGCGGGGCGTTTTTCCAGGTCCGGGTCCACCAAGGGCTCGGGCAGCGCGGTGTCGTCCAGGTGCAGCAGCGCGATGCGTTCGAGGGTCTCCAGGCTGGTGATGCGATAACGATGAGCCCGCTCAATGGTGCGCAGGAACAGCGTCGTGCTCCACCGCTGGTGAAAGGCCCACAACCGGCGCAAGAACTGGTGGCGCAGCAGGCCCGGCGTGCCGAGGATGAAGTCGACATAGGCGCTGATCACCGGGTCCAGGGCGCGCAGGCGTTTTTCCTCCTCTTGACTGGAGAGTTTGCGGTTGCGCGGACGATAACGCGGCCTTTGCCCGGGGGCGTGAAAGGGCTGGTTCTTTACGCCCCAGGGCGCCAGGGCATACTCGATCAAGGTGCGGCGATCCTGGCAGAGGACCAGGTGATGGAGGTAGCGCAGCACCTGGATTTTTCCCCGGCCGCAGCCGGGCACTTCGTAATAGTTGCCCTCGACGGCGACGTAGCCGTATTCGTCCACCGTGCGATCCAGCAACAGATAGGGCGCGGGCAGATGGCGGGGCAACGGGGCCAGGAAAGCGCGTTCATGCTCGAAAGCCTGGGCCGGAATGAGACCGGCCTTGCCTTGGGGCCGTTGTTCCATCCGCACGGTGGACCACTCCAGGGCCTGGCGGTTGAGGTCCTCCAGATTTTGGAAAGCGCGGCCCGGAATAAAATTAGTTTCGACGGTCAGGAAACTGCGTTCTTCGCCTGCCTTGCGATCGGAGTGTTTGGGAGCATGGCACAGGAAACGAAAGCCGTAAGCTTTGGCGAAGGCTTCCATCTCCGGAATGATCACCGCCTGGGAGCCCAGGCCGCGCCAACGCGCCAGATTGGTGTTGTCAATAACACAAATTCGCGGCGAGTAACCCCAATGGATCAGAGCCAGGTGCAGGAAACACTTGAGGTGAAAACGATCGAAGACGGGGTAGAACTGCAAATACCGGCGCTTGGAGTAACGCAGGTAAAGCAGGCTGGCCTGCAGCCGCAGCCGACTTTCGGAAAAATCTGCGACTGCTCGAAGACCACGATCAGCCGTTGCTTGGGCAAACCAGTCGCGGCGATCATCCGTTCCAACAGAGCGAGGTTGCGGTCAACATCCATCAGCTTCTCCCTGCCGAGATCCTGGAATATTACCGGTTCGCAGAGCACCCCGCCCTCGGGGGTGAGGCAGGCCATGGCGCCCGTGATGCCGTTGTCGATGCCAATGAAGGCGGCGCCGGTTTCGGCGGCTGGCACCCGGGGCGGTTCGATGGTGAGTAATGGAGCGTTCATAAGTTAGTTCTCCGGGGGTGTGCCGTTGGCACCAGAAGCGGGATTGTCCGCGCCGGGAGGTTTCTGGCTTTGATGTTCAGGAGCGGACGTCCCTGAAGGCGGCATGGCCGGGCCTTCGCCGGACTTGGCGGCGGCCGCCTTCTTCCGGACCGCCAGCGCCTCACGCGCTTCAAAAACCTCTTCAGGGATTTTGACGGGTGTTCCAAACTTGACCCGCAACCAATGGCCTGCCTCTGGAACCTTCAGTTTTAATGCTGCAGCGTGCCGGCTGACCGTGGTCGGGCGGCAGTGCAATGCACGGGCGATTTGCGGTTGCGGCTTTTCCCAGAGCATGACCTGCATTTCGAGATCGTCCGGCCACACGATCGGCGACTCGCGTTTTTTTAACACCCGCGTTTGGGGATGCGACTCCCCGCCAGTGGACGGATCGGCCGGAAGTTCTGTAATCGACACTGTTCCGTCCGGCCGCAGATCGAACTCATAAAGCTGCTGCCAATTCCAAAGCCGTTTCTGGAATGGCAGGTTTGCAAATCGCCCGACTCCGATGGGCATTCGGAAGCACCACTCCACTTCCAGTTCTGACAGTGGCGCGTAATAATGCCGCTTGAGAATCGTGACCGTGTTGCGAAGCTGGTCGGCGACCTCTTGAAAGCTCCGCCCCGATCCTAAAAGATTGCTCGCAAACGTGTGACGCATAATGCTTCCAGCCCAGGCGATTTTCAGGCGGCGGGCAAGGACCCACAGCGTCTGCCGAACGCCTTTCCGATGAATGATTTTTCCCGTTCGGCCGCGCCCGAGAGCCAGGATCGCGCCCAACGGATCCTGAACTTTGACATAGGCTCCCATTCGCCTGCCGTGCTTATCTTTGCCTTTTCCTGAGGCGATGAAGATTTGGATCGGCTGGCCTTCCTTCCAAACGATGTCGTACTCCCAGACAAGGCGCAAAATCTCCGATTGGTGCAGCCCGGCGAAAACCGCCAAGGAAAAAAACCAGACGTTTTCCAAGTCTTGCAGGTTGACAAGAATGCGCCAGACATCCCTGAATGAAAGCACCGGCGCCGGCAGCGGCTCGGCGTCGCTGTCCGGTTTGGTGCGCGGCACGACGTGCGCCGCCGTTTTCAGGCCCGGCGGGAGGGCGTGCAAGGCATCGCGGCAATAAACCAGGAATGCTCGAACCTGATCCAGAGCATCGCGCCGTGATTTCCAACTGGTCTTGAGGCTGTTCAACCAGGCTTGAACTTCATTCGGCTGGGGGTCGTCCACGAAAACATCCAGTGGCGGTTCCGGCCTTGGGCTGTCAGCCGCCAGGCTGGCTGTGTTCCTCTCGTGGACCAGCCTGGGCATGGCAGCCGCGTACCGCTTGACCATCGCGACGAGCTTTTTGATTCCTTCCTTTCCCACGTCCTTGCGCGCCTCTGCAAACTGTGCAAACGCCTTGACCGCCGGCTGCAAATGGCAGCGTTTCACAGGTTCGGCCACGACCGTGACCGCGTACAAAACGAACTGCAGGAGCGGCCGCTCCAAGCCCAGCTTGAGCTGCGCTTTCACGGCGTCCTTGATAAATTCCAGTATGTCCTTCGTCTCCTTTGGGGCGGCCTTGGCGACCTCGGCCGCGATCTCATCGTACGCCTTTGCCTTGGCATCGCGCTCCTTGTTCTCCTGCTTGGTCACCGGAGCCTGACCGGACAGGACCCGGTCCACCAGCGTTTCAATCTCGATATGCGCCTGCTCCAGGGTGGGCGCGTGGGTGGAAGTCTGGCCGTCGATGGCCGGAAAGGTGATCTTGAACGATTCGTTCCATTTGGTTTTCAGCTTGCGCCGCTCCTTATAGATGCGGAATTCAATGCTCTTCTTTTTGACCACCTCAACCAGCTCGCACGAATCATGGTCCAGGTCGCCGCTGAAAAAATCCTGGATCAGCAGCGTGTTCATCCGCTCCAGGCTGGCCCCCTGCGGATTCCTTTTGACCAGCTTGCGCGTGCTCTTGCGCAGCTTGGTGCCATTGATCTTGCCGGCCAGGCACACCGACTGCCCGCCAGCGGCGATGCCGTTAAACTCCTCGGCCAGGATGGCGGCCAGCCGGTCCGGGTTGGCTCCATCATCCAGCAACGCTTTGAGAGCGTCCCGGCCCTGGGGCGAAAATCTCTCCAGCAGGAACTGGCAGAAGGGGTGGCCGCCAGCCTGCAGCTTTTGGGCCAGCGCCACGGGGTGAATCATGTCCTGCGCCGCGAAGATGCCTGCGGCGCCATTTGGGTTGGGATGTTTTGCACTCATAAATTCTTTGTGTGGCTGTTTTTGGGGAGATTCCGCAGACCGTTCCGCAACTGGCCTCCGGGGCGGCCGGCCGGCGTCCTGCGAGGGAGAGGAGTGGCGGGCGCGGTGGGGGCAGCAATCTCACCCCCTCCATTTTGATGTTCCGCCCCGTTCCGCCCTTTGCCGCCCTGTTCCGCCCCGTTCCACGGGCCGGGGACCCAAAACCCGTGGTTTCGGCACGGAAAGGGCAGGAAAGGCAACTTTTCGGTTCCGCAGATCTTCCACAGGACACGGTTGCGCCCCCTTTCGCCCCTCTTCAGGCTGTCAAACGCCGCCGATCCAGACGGATCGGCTGTCAGTGGCGCGCCCGCGCCGGGGGCGTCCAGGGGCGCAGCGCGCCTTGAGAAGCACGCCGTCATGCCGCGCTCCTTTGCTCGGCTTTTTCGAGGAGTCGCGCCCTCGGCGCCGCAGTACCGCGGCCGGAGAATGCCCGGGCCGAAGTCAACGTGACAATATTCCTTCGCCTCCGCTGCCGATACCGCGTTGCAGAAGCGGGCTGGCGCAATAGGGGACATCGGTCCCATCCTGGCGGCGACGTGGGCGGCGGAAACACCTGAAAGACGCGCGTAATGAACGCAGGCATACAATGCCGCCCGCCGTGATAGGTCGGGGACATTGGGGGCGCCGGGGACGACGGACTGACTTAAAACTAAGACCGGTCCGGGTACGTTGGACACCAGCAATCCCCGCCCCCGGTCAGTTTCTCCGATTCTGGCGACAAAGGGGACGCCAACTGCATTTTGGTCCGTGAGGTGGCAACCGGAATTCATGCGTGCCTCCTGCTTCCGCTTTTCTCCATGTGGAATGCCGGCGTCAAATTCACAGGCTGCCG
>JBEKSF010000216.1:0-10187 GCA_049517295.1 Verrucomicrobiota bacterium | reverse complement strand
CTCGGAAAGCCGGATACGGGAAATCCGTTCGTCCGGTTTGATGAGGGGTGAAGTGGAACCGCGGAACCGACAACTACGGTCAGTTCAACCCGCCCGTTCCACTTCGCCTACTCTACCGTTGGCCGATAAGAGCTTGTGCCGTTTGATAAGGTCCGATAATATAACCCAGGTTTGGATCCGAGATTTAAACGATGAAAACTGACCGCATTGCCGCTGTTCGGATTCCCATCCGCCAGCGTTGGCAGACGGCGCGCCTGAGACTTTTGCCGGGGGCGGTATTCGCCGCCGGCGCCGTGGCGGTGGCGTTGCTTTGGAGGGACCACGTGGCGCCGCTGACAATTATCGGGCAAGCCGAGCCGGTGATCTCGAACGTGAGCTGCTACAAGCCAGGGGTGGTGGAGGAATTGAACGTCAGCCGGTTTCAAAAAGTCAAGGAGGGCGATCCGGTAGGGAAGATAAGGGTGACCGAGCCGCGGATCCTGGCGGCGTCGCTGGCGGTGATCCAGGCGGATATCGAATCGTTGCAGGTGAATTTTAAACCGGTATTGCCGCTGGAGCGGGCGGCGATGAGTTACGACCAACTGCGGCTGGATTGGATGAAGCAGCGGACGCAGCTCGCCATCGCCAAGGTCAACTTGGATTTGGCGCAGGCCGAGTACCAGCGGATGGATGCGCTCTACAAGGACCAAATCGTTTCGCAGCGCGTGTTCGAGCAGGCCAAAGCAGCCCGGGACCGGCTGAAAGACGAGGTCGAGCAGTTGACCAAACTGGTGAGTGAAGGCGAAGGCGCCATCCAGCGACTCCAACCGACCAACGGGACGGAAATCTCGGCGGTCAGCACCAACCCATTGGTGGCGGCGATAGCGGTGCAGGAATCCAAGCTGCGTCTGACGGAGGCCGAGCTGAGTCCGCTTGTTGTCAAGGCTCCTATTAGCGGAATTGTGACAACGATATTCCATCGGCCAGGGGAAGGGGTGACGGCGGGAGAGCCCATAATTGCCACGGCCACTCTTAACCCGGTCCGAATCGTCGGTTATCTGCGGACGCCCATAATGGCTGAGCCGAAAGTCGGGATGCACGTGGACGTGCGCACGCGCGGATTGCACCGGGAGAAAAGCCCGGCCACCATTACTGAAGTCGGCACGCAACTGGAAATCATCCCCCCCACGTTGCTGGGACCGGTCACCTTTGCCAGTATCATACAGGGCCTGCCAATTGAAGTGAGCCTGCCACCCGGCTTGAAGATACGTGCGGGCGAGTTGGTGGACATTATACTGCCGAGTCAAAACAACTAAATCTCGGCCTCGTCGTCGTGCAGGTACACCGAGACGTTCTCGAATCCTTCGGTGGCGGTCAACTCGGCCTGCAATTCGCTGGAGCGGGAGGTGTCGCGCAGCAGGAGGCGATAGGTAAGGTCGGTTCCCTCCTTGGTTGACCTGCGTTCGCTGGCCAGAATAAGGCGGGAGGCATGGCGCTTGAGGATAGATTTGACGGCGGACATGCGGGCCGGAATGTCGCCTGTCAAACGCAAGCTCAAGACGGCGTCGTAGCGATTGCGGGTGCCAAAACTCATCAAGCGGAGGAGAAGGAAACAGGCACCGATGCCCAGGGCGGCGATCAAGGCGGTGGAAAAGCGCAGGGCGCCGATCGCCAGCCCTTCCATAATCACCCAGAGGATAAAGGTGGTGTCGCGCGTGTCTTTAAGGACGTTGCGGAAGCGGATCATGCCGGAGACACCGAGCAAACCAAAGACGACCATGAGGACGCCGGACATGGCGGCCATGAGCATGGCGACGATGACAGGCATGACGGCGATGGCGGCCACGTAAGTGCGGGAATAGGAGAGCGCTTCGTGCGTCCACATATAAACGAAGCCGATGAACATCCCAATCGTGAAGGCCAGGATGACCATGAACACAACGGTCCGGCCATCGAGGGCGCCGGCGACGTCGGGACGCGCCAGGGAGTTGAAGAAATCAGTCATAATTGAGATTTAACAATGGGAGGTCTTCCTCCTGTTCGGCGAGCACGGGCCGGCGGAAATGGAGTTGCTGGGCATAAATGCAGGCGCAGTATTTGCAGACGGGAATTCGGTTGAGATTGAAGATTTTGACCAGGTCGAACATCCAGCGCGGGGCCCGTTCGTCAAACTTGAGTTCGAGAATGACACCATCGCGCGGGAAGGGCGCCAGGTATGGAGGCAGATAGGGCCACCAACCTTTTGTGGGAATTTCCAGGCGGCCCGATCCGTCATAGCGGCTGCCGAAGATTTGGCGGTCGAAAGTCACGCGCAGTTCCTCATCGACGGGCGATTCCCAGATTTCGCGAAGATAGGAGACATAGATTGCGCCGCGAGCTTCGCGGATGTTGGCGAAGCCCCAGAAGTCCTCGTTGACATCCTGCCTGCGTTTTCCATGAAGTAGATGGGTGCAATCCGGGAAAAACGGCTGGTTCGGCCAGCCGCCCTGGAGGATTTGGCGGACGCCCTCCCGGCTGATCATGGCGCGGTCTTTGCAGATGATATCATTGACGCGGCGCTTGATCTCCAGGAAGGCGGGCCGCTGCCATTGAGTGTCGTAAAAGCGGATGCGCAGCTTCATCCGGTTTTTGCAGCCCGTGTAGGCCTGACGGAAGAGGAACAGGTCAGGCGAATCCATGTAAAGGCTGATGACCGGGTGGCCGCGGACCGGGCCGGAGCCGTTGTGCTCGGAAGGCCGGAGGTAGCTGGAGAGGAAATCGGCAATCGCGACCGCCCGAGGCTCCGCGATCACGTATTTCAACTCGAACCTTGCGCTATGAGCCATAGAGTGGAAGAGCTACCTGCGCCGGGCGCACGTGCTGGTTGAACCGAGATTCATTTGCCGGCGGGGCGGGTTTTGGCGCGGTTTGTCGTTGATGAGCGGGCGTTTTTCTCGAACCGGCGCGTCTCATGAGCCAAGACTTCCTGCGCCAGGTGAATGCACTCGATGGGTCTGGGGCTGAACACGGTTTCCTTGCCGAGCATGACGGCATCGGCCCGCTGGCGCGCGATGAGGGAGAGATCAGACAATTCGGCCCGTTGGGGAATGCCGGTTTGGGCGAACATTTCGAGGACCTGGGTGGCGACGATGGCGACTTTGCCCGCGCGCCTGGCGGCTTTAACCAACCGTTCCTGGACCTCCGGCAGGCGGAGGTATCCGATCGCCAAACCCAAGTCGCCGCGAGCCACCATTATCCCGTCGGCCTCGCCTATGATCTGCCTGGCGGATTGGACCGCGAAAGCGGTTTCGAATTTGGCCATGATGCGAACATCCCGACCCAGTAGTTCTCGGACGGCTTTTCGTCCGGCCGTTACGTCCTCCGGCGAATCGATGAGGGACAAGGCCACCCAATCGGGCAAGACGCCGTCTTGGGCCATCATGGATAGGAGTTCGTGGTCCTGCGGCGTAATGGTGGCAAAGGGGCTGGGGCTGTCGGGCAGGAAAATCGAGTTGGAGGATTTGAGGGGGATCATCCCTTCCTCCATCCGGGCGACGAGGGAGGATTCGGCGGTAGATTCCACGACAAAGCACAGACGGCCATCGCAAAACCACATGCGGTGACGTGGCTTGACTTGTTTTAGCAACAGCGCCAGGCCCGGCAGCGGCACCGGGGAGGCCTGCGGTTGTGCTGGGGCATTGGGTGAAACCTCCGGGTCCCAGAACAGTACGCGATCGCCCGTGGCGAGGCGAAGTTCCTGCATGACGCCGGTGCGAGGGCGGGAGGAGGGCAAATCCAAGAGCAAATCAACCGGGATTCCGACTTGCGCGGCGGCCAGGCGAACAGCTCGCGCGTTGTCGATATGCGGGCGGTCGCGGTAGCCGCAGGGCAGCCTAAACCATCGAGCCCCCGCCTCGATGGCACGGCGGAGATCGTCGGGTTTCTCCAGAGTTGGGCCGACCGTCGCCATGACGGTTGGCGCCTTCCAGTGCTCGGTTGCAAGCGATTCGATGTTGGACTCGATTTTCATAATGCCGCGAGACAGCAACCCTGTTGACACCCGCTCCTTCGGGCCAAATGTGACGTTATAGTGACAGACTTGTAATAAACAATCAACATTTAATCGACATCTTATCGGCAACTGGCGGCAAGGAGTTTAAGACAACCCCGGGCGTTCATGGAGGCGCTGGCCTTCACGTTTCTGTGGAATCAATTGTCGCATTGACTTTACATGGCGGGATTGTTTGGGCTGGGATCAGGGAGTGGAGGCGTTATTGGGCTTTTTGGCGCCAAGGGGGGTGGTCGGCGCAGGGATGTGAGCTTGACTCGGCTTGACTGGGCTTGACTGGGCCGGGGGGTGAGTTGGCGGGAGGGGGGCATCGGCGGGGGTTGAGTCGATGGGGGGAGTTGAGTTGACTTGGGTTGACTGGGGTTGAGCGGCCTCTGTCTGGGGCTGCGGCGGGACGGGCTGGGGTTTGGCGTCGTCGGGGTTGTAGGTGGAGGGGATGCCGGCTTTGATCTCGGCGATGTGGCGGGCGAGTTTTTTGCCCAGGTCGCTGTCGCCGAAGAGGCGGGAGAGGTTGCGGGCCTCGAAGGGGACCATGATTTTGGCCAGGCGGTCTTGTTTGTGGATTTCGGCTTCGTGGAGGTTGTCGGCCAGTTCGTCGCGGTCGAGTTGGGCCTGCTGGCGCAGGGTGTGGTAGGTGGTTTTTTGGAGGAGGGCGATGGCTTTGTTGAGGCGTTCGAGGAGGCGCAGTTTGGCGTCGAATTGGGGGTCGGGTTGGCCGTCCCAGCGGGCGAGGAGGCGGCAGAATTGGGCGGCCAGGACGCTGGCGAGATCGTCGGCCAGGGTGCGGCCCAGGCCGGTTTCGTGGACTTTGGAGGCGGCGTTGGAGAGGGATTCGGAGGATTCGGCCAGTTCTTGGGAGATTTGCCATTCGAGGTAGCCGCCTTGGCGCCAGGCGGAGAGGTTTTGTTTGTTGATGGGGGAGCCGTCGAAGTGGTCGTCGAGGGTTTTGAGGACGTCGGGCAGGGAGTGGAGCCAGTCGATAATCTGGGGCGCCGGCTGGCCTTCTTCCAGGCGCAGGCAGAGTTCGTCGCGGACGTTGGAAGGGAGTTGGGCGATTTTGCCGTGGCGTGTGCGGTGGTCGTCGCGCAGGAGTTGGAGGTGTTCGAGGGAGGGGGGAGCGCGGAGGGGAGGAGGGGCGGCCGGGGCGGGGGCGGAGTTGGGATTGAGGTTGAGGCGGTGAGAATCGAAGCCGTTGGGGTGTTCGGAGTGATTTAGGTGGGTTGAATTATTTTTGGTCATAGGATTTGGCGTTTCAGGTGAAGTGTTGGAGGCACGGAATGGGGATGGAGCGGCCAAGCTGCCAGAGGCCGGGTGGCGGCAGCGCGCCGCGGCGAACAGCGCCGGGCGACAGACATAATCCATGCCTTCACGCGCAGGAGTTGATCACATTTTCACCTAGGGAAAAAACCGACTGGGGGAAAAAACGCACTTTTTTTGAAGATTGTTTTGAGCCACAGATTAACAGAGGTCCCTCTTGCCGCGGCAGTCCAAATCAACCGGCGCTGGCGCTGATATTGCGTGACGGGCGGCAAAAATCGGCTAAATTGCGGCAAGCAAATGTTGTGGCTCACTCTGCAGCAGCTCAAGTCCGGGGATCCAGAAAAGCGGCGCCAGGCGGCGGAACGGCTGGCCAAACTGCAATCCCCACGCGCGTTGCGCGGCCTGGCCAAAGCGGCCAGCGACAATGACGCCCAAGTGCGTGCCGCGGCGGTCATCGCCATAGGCGGCATTGAACACGAGCGGACGGTGGAGCTTCTGGCGCGGGCTCTGCGCGACTCTCACCCGGATGTGCGCCTGGCTGCCGTGAGCAAGTTGAAAGACGTTGCCAACGATCGCGTCCAGTCTCTCCTGGCCGGCGCCCTCCGGGACTCCGATCCCCGGGTGCGCGGGCGCGCCGCCCACTTTCTGGAGCAATCGCCCTGGCACCCGGGCGGCGTCGAGGACGAAGTCTGGCTGGCGATTGGGCACGGGCAATTGATGAGGGCGGCGGCTCTTGGGGCCACGGCGATCCGGCCATTGGAAAGCGTCCTCCAAGGCGTTGCCGGCAGTCTGCAAGTGGCCGCGGTAGAGGCGTTGGGGGCGATTCCGGACGAACGGGTGTTGAAATCGCTCGTTCGCGCGTTGCGCTCCGCCGATCACGCGGTTTGTTTGGCGGCCATCGAAGCCCTGACCAACACCGGCGGCGCCGGCGTGTCCAATGATCTGGCGTTGATGCTCAAGCATAGAGATCACCGTATCCGCGCGGCGGCCATCGAATCGCTGGCCCGATTGGACGCCCAAAACCGGGCAGGCGCGTTCCGGGAGTTGCTGCGAGACCCGATCTGGGACGTGCGGTGCGCCGCCGCCGACGCGCTGGCCAAAGTGGGGGACGCGGCCTCGGTGGACGCGCTGATTGCGGCCCTCAAAGACCAAAACGAAGACGTCCGCAGCGCCGCCGCGGCATCATTGGGGCGCATTGGGGACGCGCGGGCCATTGGTCCGCTGGTGCTGGCGCTGACGGATTCGGAAACCAATGTCCGCAAGACAGCGGGGGGAGCGTTGTCGCAGATCAACTTCAAATGGGCCCAATCGGAGGCCGCGCGCAAGCTGGCGCCTGAATTGCGCAGCGCGCTCCATTCCGGGGATTGGTTTGTGCGGCAATCCGCGGCCAGCGCCCTCAGACAACTTGGCGAGAACACGTCCCAGAGCATCGAACATCCGGACATGGAAATGGCCACGCCGGCGCGGCGAAGGCAGCAAGCGGTCTTGTCGGCGTTCATCGATTTGCTGCACGACGCGGACGCCGATTTGCGCCTTGCCGCGGCGGAGTCATTGGGACGTTTGGGCGACGGCGGGGCGCGCTCGGCGCTGATGACCGCGCTGACGGACATCGACCAGGCGGTGCGGCGGGCCGCCACGGAGGCGCTGGCCAGTTTAGGAGTGGAATGAGCGCGACCGATCCATCTCCTGCGCGCCCGCCACCCAGCCGCCGGATTTTGCTTGTGGATGACGACCCGGAATTCATCGCGCTTATGAAGGACCATTTGGTCCAGAAGCGCGATCCAACGTGGATCGTCCATACGGCAGTCAATTATTCCGAGGCGCTGGATTGCCTCAAGCTCAACCCTGTGGATTTGGTGGTCCTGGACATCCAGATGCCGGTGATGGACGGGCTGCAATTGTTGACACTGCTCAAGCGCACGCGTCCGGCGCTGCCGGTGGTGGTGCTGAGCGGGGTGGTCACCCAGGAAAATCGCGACTACGCCCTGCAGCACGGGGCGGCCCTGATTCTGCAGAAGACGGAGTTGGCGACGGGGATCGACACGATTTACCCCGCGCTGGAGGCCACGGCCGAGGCGCCGGTGGAGGGGTTCAAGGGCATGTTGCGGCAAGTGGGCTTGATCGACCTGCTGCAACTCGAATGCCTGGGGCGCAAGTCGTCGGTGATGGAAATCAAAGGCTCCAACGCCGACGGGCGCATTTATATCTCCGACGGTTCAATCATTCACGCGGAGTTCGACTGTCTTTTTGGAGAAAAGGCGCTGGCCCGTTTGCTTCGGCTCAAGGGGGGGGAATTTCGGCTGGCGCCATTCACCCAACCGGGCCGGCAGACGATCGACGGCCACTGGGAAGCGCTATTGATGGAAGCGGCCCAATCGAGCGACGAGCAGGAGGGCGAGGCACCCGCCGTCCAGGCGGGCGGCGAGGCGGCCGGGGCGGGATTGGAGTCTCAGGCCGCGGCGGCGCAACAGGAACGACCCGATCGGCGCATTGAAGAAATCATCGTTTCGTCCGCCGCCAACGACATCCTCTACCAATGGAAGGCGCCGGAAGCCGAGCGGCGCGCCCGGCTGCTGAACTTGCTCTTGATGAAGTCCGCCGGCGTGTGCAAAATGTTGCCGGCGCTGGGGCGGGCGGACCGGTTTGAAATCATTGAACCGCGGAGCCGTGCGATTTGCCTGCTTCAGCCGGATCGCAAAATCTTTGTCCGGCTGTCCATATTGGCGCCAGCGGATTGAGAGTATGACCGATCATCCATTTCAGGGCTGGCTGGAGAAGGCGGCCAACTATCCCGGCGTCCTGGCGTGCGGAGTCTGCCTGTCCAATCAAGCCATTGTCGTCAAGAGCTTTGCCGAGTCGTTTCCCGAGGCGCGCATCAAGGAACTTCTGCAATCGCTGTCCGAAGTGGCTTTCAACCTCCGCTACTACCAACTGGCCGGCTCCCGTTTGCGCTGGGTCTTCGAGCACGGGCAACTCCACGTCGCCCGGCGTGCGGACAGCGCGTTTGCGGTGCTGGCGGTGAATAACGATCCGGGCGCGGCGGCGGGGATTGAGGAGTTGTTTGCCGAGTTTATCAAGGCTTGAGGCGTGAAGACTCAATTTGTTGTCCGTTATCTGCAACGGCTGCCGCAGAGGACGCGGACCCTGCTGCATAGTTGCGCCTACGGCGTGGGCGCGGGGGTTTCGGCGGTGGCGTTCCAACTGGGCATCACCTGGGTTTATCGGCTGGGCTATGTGTCGCTGTCTCACGATTCGCTGCTGACCTTTGCGCTGGGCACGCTGGCGATCATACTGAGTTCTTCGCTGGCGGTTGGGATTCTGCTCAACGTGTTTTGTCCGGTCGCGGCGGGGAGCGGGATACCGCAATTGAAGCTGGCGTTTTGGAAGGATTTCGGGATGGTGCCCTGGCGTGTGGCGTGGGTGAAGTTCGTGGCGGGCATAGTCAGCATTGGCGGGGGGGGCAGCTTGGGCCGCGAGGGGCCGAGCGTGCAGTTGGCCGGCGCGGTCGCTTCCAATCTAGCCGGCATGGCGGGCGAGCCGAAACAAAACCGGCGGGCCGCCTCGGCCGCCGGAGCGGCGGCGGGGCTGGCGGCGGCATTCAACGCGCCGCTGGCGGCAACGACGTTTGTGCTGGAGGAAATAATCGGCGATTTGAACAGCCGCCTGCTGGGAAGCGTGCTGCTGGCGTCGGTGCTCGGGGCGCTGGCGGTGCAGGGGATCATCGGCAAACAGCCGGCGTTCACCTTGACAGGAGTGGATACGCCGACGTGGCTTGGGTACGCGCTGACGCCGTTGGTGGCGGCGCTGGCCAGTTTGGTGGGTGTTTATTTTCAAAGGGCCTCGCTGGCGTTGCGGCATCGCTCCAACCAGGCTCAGCGGGCGCCGCTTTGGCTGCTGCCGGTGGCGGGAGGATTGATCACGTGGGTTCTGGGGGTTGGGGTTTACTGGAAAACCGGGCGGCTGGGTGTTTTCGCACTGGGCTACGACGATCTCTCCGACGCCCTCAAGGGCAACATGGTATGGAACGTTGCCGCCTTGATGCTGGCGGCCAAATTCGTGGCGACCTTCTGCTGTTACGGGCTGGGCGGATGCGGCGGGATTTTTTCGCCGTGCCTGTTTTTCGGCGGGATGGTGGGAGTGGTCGTGACGGGACTGGTGGGCTTGGGATTGCCGATGGGGCGGAGCGACCTTGTGGCGTTGGCGGTCGTCGGGATGAGCGCGACGCTGGGCGGAGTGGTGGGAGCGCCGGTGACGGGCATATTGATTGTATTTGAGATGACGCATGAGTTTTCGCTCGTGCCGGCGCTGATGCTCGGCGCGCTGGTCAGCCAGAGCATCTCGCGCAAGATGAACCGGGAGAATTTTTACGACGCTTTGCTCACGCAGGACGGCCACCAAATCGAACACGTCCGTCCGCCGCGCGATTTGCACGAGTGGCTGGAATTGCCGGTGATGGCGGTGTTGACCGGACGCCCGGTCGTGCTGACGGACCTCTCGCCGGGTGCCCTGCGGCAAACATTGAAGGCCCATCCTTACGAGCGTTTCCCCGTATTGCAGGAGGGCAAGCTGACGGGCGTGCTGACGCGCCAGGAGGCCCAAGCGGTTCTGAAGGAAAACCGCGCGCCCCGCCTGGAACCGGTGACCACCTGCGCGCCCGACCAGACGATAATGGGATTGCAAAAGCTGCTGATCGAATCGACGACCCATTTCGTCGTGGCGACCGATTCCAATGGGGCGATCCTGGGGGTGATTACGCTGCACGATTTGTTGCGGGCGGAGGTGGCGAAGGCGGGGAGTTAGGAGGCGTCAAAAAACAACTTTGGATTATGCGAATGATCTTTGGAACGAGGCTGTCTCGTAGCATTTCAGAGGCTGCAAGCGTTGATTGAGAATTGGTAAT
>JBEKSF010000215.1:0-6165 GCA_049517295.1 Verrucomicrobiota bacterium | reverse complement strand
CAATGAGCTGGCGCCACAAGCCGTCGGCGCCCTGATATTGAAGCAACGAGGCCATCATCCGGCGGTAACCCTTGAGAATCCGGGCGCGCTGCGGATGGTTGTCCGGCAGAGAGCGGAGCAACTCGCTCATGCCGGCGGCGAACCAACCGTTGCCCCGGCCCCAAAAGAAGGGGACATCAGGCGCATGATAGAAAAGGCCGTTGGTCTGCTGCAGCTTATCCAGATAGGCGCTCATTGTCAGCGCGGCACGCTCGAGGTACTTGGCGTCACCGGTGGCCCGAAAAGCCTGCACCTGCACAGCGGTGATCATGTACATGTCATCAACCCAGTAGCGGGCTTCGCGCGTGATGCCGTCGCGGGTCGTGTTTTCCCATTGTTTGTCGGCGAGGGCTTGGCCGATCTCGAGATACCTGATTGGCGCGGGGCTGAGGGTGGATGAGGTGGAATGGGCCTCCTCTCTCCTGCCCTCTCCTCCTGTGGAGGAGAGGGAGAGAGCCGCGCTGGGCTGATGGAGCGCCGCACCCGGAGTCCCTGGCATTCGGGGTGGCTTGCCGCCAGTCTGAATGAAAATCTCCAGAGGCACAATGCCGAAGACGCGGTAGTCCACGTGGGCATTGGTTGAAATGTGGTTGGCGCCGTCGGGCGTGAGCAACAAGTCGAATTTGTGAATGAGTTTGGTCTGCAGGTCGCGGTCGTTAAGGAGTTTGGCGGTGGTGAGGGAGCCGTACCAGGCGCAGGCCTCGGGGTAAATGACGTGCTGGCGTTTGGGATTGGTTTCGAAATTGAACTTCCGGGCGGCGAAGTTTTCGGCGACAAGTTTGCCGACGCGTTCAGGCTCTGCCTCGGCAGGCCAGTGGCCGAATTCGGCGAGAGCGGTTGTGCCGGGCTGGAGCGGGGCGCTCCGTTCCGGGCCGGCTTTCCGGGCAGGTGCGTCCTGGGCGAGCAGGCTCTGGCAGCCGCCGGTGATAAGGGCGGCTGTCGTGAGGAAGAGAGCGAACCGGTTTAGCATAAGGGTTCAATCTCTTGGGACAATGTTGGCAACGAATTCGCTTGAGTGAGCATCCAAGTACGGCAGAGCGCCGCAGGGCGGACGCGCCCCGCTCATTGAGCCGAGAGGCTCACCTCAATCGGGGACTGAAGGGCCTGCGCGGACTGGTCCACGTAGGTTTTCCATTCTTCGTAGCCGGCGAACTGGCCGCTGGCGTCCCAGAAAAACCCCGCCCACCAGGAGGTGACGTTGTTGTCGGGCACTTTCGCCAGCATAAGCAGATTGAGTTTGTCCTCGGTCTGCTTCACGAACAGCTTCGGGTCAACCAGGACGGCGCAGCCCCAGTGGCCGGAGCGTTTCTTGTCCTCTTTCACGGGTTCCCAAGCCGTCAGGGTGCCACGTTCCGCGTTCAGGTCCTTCTGGACGATGTCCACTTTGCGCAGGCCGATGCCGGTGGTAAGCGGCGCCGTTCTGCCGGGGCGGGTATAGGGCTTGTAGAAGCTTTGGTAGTGGTCGAGGTTTTGGCCGGCATCGAGGGTGACACGCTTAACTTCGGAGACGCTGATGCCGTTGACTTCAAAGGGTTCGTAGGTCAACTCGAACATGACGCGGATGGGACCGCAGGCGAGAACACGGGAACCGGTGAAGTTCCTGGAGACCCAAAGGCGGTCGGCGGCCCAAATGCCGTTGCCGCCATTGCCCCGGCTCCGGCCGGCGGAGTAAAAATCCGCTCCGTCACCGTTGTCCTCGTGGTAGTTCTCGAGGAGGTACCAGTCGTTGACGACCAGGCGGGTGGTGCGTTTGGACCAGACATCAACGGTGCTGCTGCAGAGAGGTTCGTTCTTCCAGGTCTCGAGCGCCTGGCCATACATGCGGTGGGCGATGCGGTCGTTTTCCCAGGCGAAGTCGTCGAACCGTTCACGGACGAAGCGGCCGAAGGCTTTGAATTGGTCCTTGTTGTATTCCCACTTCTCACCGGCGCTAACGGTGAACGTTTTGGTTTCAGCGGCGGCGAAGTCGGCCTGAAAGATCACCGTGTCGGGGACATAGTCGCCGTGGGTATCAACGGCCTGGCAAAGCAAGTCTTTGCCGGCGGCGTCCTGGACATGAATCCGGGCTAGGTTTTTCTGGGCGAGCGGTTCGAGGTCTTTGGCTGTGAGCTGGATGGTTTGACTGGGGCGGGCGAAGGGAAGTTTGTTGACCGCCTTGACGATGAGGTGGCCGCTGGCGGCCTGGCCGAGCGCAGGCAAAGCGGCGAAGAGTATGGTCGCGAGAATGTTTTGAATTCGTTTCATAGCGTGCGGGCACTGTTAGCGGATTCGGCCTGGGAGTCCAAGAATTATTTGCGAGGGTGAAAGTCGCGAGTCCTGTGCCGTGTCCAGCGCATGACGGCCCTTTGCGGCAACCGCCTCTGCTGCGCCAGTCGAGACGTGGCCTTGCCTGGATTTGATGGACTACCGTGGAGCACATGAGACATGGGGCCTTTAGTTGTTCGGCGTTTCGTCGCGACCGGAAAACCCTTGCGGCTCCCTTTGGGATCGCGGCCCCCCCCACCGGCCAACGGCATCACCATAACTGGCGATGGCAAACCCCGACTCATTCGCTATGTTCTCACACAAAATGACGTCTTTGGTCGCTGCCAGAAAACATCCAAACCCGTGATAACCGGTCGAACACAAAATAAAATAGTGGCTGCTCTGCACTGGTCTGGTGTTCTGGCCATGTTCCTGCACCAATCCGTCGTCGCGCAGACCAGCCGCGTCATCGTGCCCGACCCGCAGGATTGGGTGTTGAATGCGCACGGGAATTTCGCGGGGCAGATTGAGCGCCCACTGCGTTATTTTCCCGACGGGCGCGATTTCGTTATCACCAACGGGGTGGAATTTTTCAACCGCCCGCTCTACTGCATGAACGCGCCGTTCCGCGCGGACGGCGGGGACAAGCCTGAGTTTTCGCTCTACCTGCCGGGGCGCGGCGGCAATCTGCGTTTCGGCCTCAAGACTTCCGGCGGCGTGAAGTGGCTGAACGACGCGAGGCAAATCGTCGCGCGCTACCGCCCCGGTTCAATGCTGTATGAAGTGCGCGACCCGCTGCTGGGTGATTCGGTTTTGAATCTCGCCGTGCTGCCGTTGAGCGAAACGAGGGGAATCATCGCGCGGGCGGAATTGTGGGGCGCGATCTCGCCGGTCGAATGGGTCTGGGTGTTCGGCGGGGCGAACGGCATGAAAGGCCAGCGCGGCGGCGACATCGGCTGCGAGCGCGAACCGGTGGCGAAATTCTTCCAACTGCGCGCGGAGCAATGCGCGGACAGCGAGTTATCCATCACGCAGAACGCCTTCGTTCTACGCAGCAAGACCGCAACGATTGCAGGTGTGGCCTCCGCGGGGTCGGAACTTGCCGTAGCCGACGCGAGCCAGTGGGCGAACCTGGCCGGGTTGCTTGCGTCCGCCAACGGGAGGGAGCGCTTGCCCGTGGTCGTGGGACGCGTTGTATTGTCCCAAGGGCAGCCGGTTTATCTCGCATTGCGACAACTCGAGCATAACTCGCAAGCTGTGAGCGCCGCCGGTTTGCCGAACTTCTTCTCCACTGCCGAGGGGCGTCGCCGCGCGATTGCGGAGCGCGTCGTCGTAGAGACGCCCGATGCGTTCATCAACGCTGCTGCGGCTGCCTTGAACGTCGCGGCGGATGCGGTTTGGGACAACAAGCAGCAGGCGTTCATGCACGGCGCGGTCGCGTGGCGGACGCGGTTGCTCGGCTGGCGCGGTTCTTACGCCGGCGACGAACTCGGCTGGCACCAGCGCACGGCGGCGCATTTCGCGGGCTTTGCGAAACAACAGAACACGCGTCCCGTGCTGGAAACACTCCCGCCCGCTGATGAAAACGCGAATCTTGCGCGCAACGAAGCCGGACTCCACTCGAACGGTGACATGACAAAGTCGCACTACGACATGAACCTGGTGGCAGTGGATGCGTTCTTCCGTCACTTGTTGTGGACGGGCGATCTGGATTACGCGCGGCAGATGTGGCCGACGATTGAGCGGCATCTCGCTTGGGAGCGGAGGCTTTTCCGCCGGGAGTTCGGCGCGGACAAACTTCCTCTCTACGAAGTTTACGCCGCGATTTGGGCGAGCGACAATATGCAATACAACGGCGGCGGCGTGACGCACGCGTCGGCCTACAACTACTGGCACAACAAAATGGCGGCGCGCGTGGCGAAGTTACTGGGCAAAGACACCGCGCTTTACGAGCGCGAGGCGGATTTGATTTTGCAGGCGATGCAAAAACATCTCTGGCTCGCGAATGAAGGCTGGTTCGCGGAGTTCAAAGATTATCTCGGCTTGCAACTCGCGCATCCGAACGCGGGGTTGTGGACATTTTATCATACGCTCGACTCGGAAGTGCCGACGCCGTTCGAGGCGTGGCAGATGACGCGGTTCGTGGACACTCAGATTGCGCACATCCCGATTCGCGGGCCGGGCGTGCCGCCAGAGCACCTCTTCACGCTGCCGGAGACGAGTTGGATGCCTTACATGTGGTCCGTCAACAATGTCGTGATGGCGGAAGTCGCGCACACGTCGCTCGCGTATTGGCAGGCGGGGCGCGCGGAGGCAGCCTTCCCCGTCTTCAAAGGTTGTTTGCTCAACAGCATGTTCCTCGGTCTCTGTCCGGGCAACGTGGGCGCGATGACCTGCTTCGACATGGCGCGCGGCGAGGCGCAACGTGATTTCGCCGACGGCTGCGGCGCGACTTCACGGGCGCTGGTCGAGGGACTTTTCGGCGTGCAGCCGGACGCACTCGCCGGGGAATTGAAAATCCGTCCCGGATTTCCGGCGCAATGGAATCACGCGCGCATCACGCATCCCGATTTGAATTTCGCTTTCCGGCGCGTGGGTTCCACGGAAACATTTTCTGTTGAGCAGAAGTTTTCCAAGCCGCAGGCGTTGCGTTTGGAGATCCCCGCGCTGCGCGAAAGCGTTGGGAGCCTGACGGTGAATGGCCAGCCGGCCAAGTGGCAGATGGTCAAGGATTGCGTCGGTTGGCCGCGCATTGAAATTGAAGACGCGGCGGCAGCGCGCCAGGAAGTTGTCATTCAATGGCGTGGCCCAACGCCAGCCGGTGTGAGCGCTCCGGCGGCCTTGGTGCGCGGCGGCGAACTGGAAGCGAAGATTGGCGGACACGAACTCTCGACCGTCAACGATCCGCAAAACGCCTTGAGCCAACTCGTCGTGGGTGAGTTTGGCTTTCACGCGCAAGCGACGGGCTCGCCGGGCCAGCGCACGGTGTTTGCCCATCTGCGGCAGGGCGAGTTGAATTGGTGGCAGCCGGTGACTTTTGAGATCCGGGCCGGGCCGGAGGCCGGCGCCCCGGACGTAATGGACTGGAAAAAAAACTTGCCCGCAACAGCGAGGTTTGAGTCGGTTGATCTCACGCCGGTGTTCAATGACAAAGTTACGCAGATTTTCCGCAACGAATATCGTTCGCCGCGCTCGCCCTTCGTTTCACTGGCGCAGCCCAAGCAAGGCATTGGCGGCTGGTGCGATTTCAAAACCCGCTTTACCGTGGACGATGCCGGTCTGCGCGCCGCGGCGGCGCGGGGGGGCGGGAAAATCATTTTGCCGAACGGTGTGCCGTTACAGACGCCGGGCGATGCGGATGCGAAGAACATCGTGTTCACGTCGCAGTGGGATAATTATCCGCGCGAAGTCTCCGTTCCGTTGTCAGGAAGGTCATCGCACGCCTTTTTGCTGATGGCTGGCTCATCAAATCCGATGCAGAGCCGCTTCGACAACGGCGCGGTCATCGTGACTTACGCGGACGGCGCGAGCGCGCGGCTGGCGTTGCACAACCCGACGACCTGGTGGCCGATTGACCAGGATTATTTCATGGACGACTACGCGTTTTGCCGCGACGAACCGATTCCGCCGCGCGTGGATTTGCGGACAGGGAAAATCCGCATTCTCGACGTCGAAAGTTTCAAGGGCAAAGGTGGAAAAGTTCCCGGCGGCGCGGCGACGGTTTTGGATTTGCCGCTCGCTGCGACGAAGGAATTGAAATCGCTGACCGTTCGCGCGCTGGCGAACGAAGTGGTCATCGGGTTGATGAGCGTGACATTGGCGCGATGAGGGAGTTGATTCATATTCCTGTTCAGCCATTTTCAAAGTTGCAGGAGACGGCGT
>JBEKSF010000214.1:0-6253 GCA_049517295.1 Verrucomicrobiota bacterium | reverse complement strand
AAATCCCTGGCGGAAGACTTGAAATCGCGCGCCATCGGCGTGGTGCTTTCGGGGACGGGCTCAGACGGCTCGCAAGGCTTGGCGGAGATCAAGGCGGCGGGCGGCATCACGTTTGCCCAGGATGAGGCCTCGGCCAAGTACAGCGGGATGCCGGTCAGCGCGGTGCAGAGCGGGTGCGTGGATTTTGTGTTGCCGCCGGATGGCATTGCGCGGGAATTGGTGCGGATTGGCCGGCATCCTTATGTGGCGCACGCCGAGGAGCCGCCGCCGATGGCGGCGCCCGAGAGCGACCATTACCGGAAGATTCTGGCCCTGGTACGAACGGCGACCGGAGTGAACTTCGACCACTACCGAGAAACGACGATTCGCCGGCGGATTCTGCGGCGCATGGCAGTGCATTCCCACACGGACCTCGCCGAGTATGCGTCGTATCTGGAAAAGAACCGCCCGGAATCGCATGCGTTGTATGAAAACCTGCTCATCAACGTGACGAGTTTCTTCCGCGACCCGGCGGTGTTCGAGGCGCTCCACCGCGAGGTGTTCCCCGCGCTGATGCGGAAGAAGCCCGACACCATCCGCATCTGGTCCGCAGGTTGTTCGACCGGACAGGAAACGTATTCCCTGGCCATCGCGTTGCTGGAATTTCTGGGAGACAAACCGCAGCGGCCCACGGTGCAGATTTTCGGCACCGACATTGCCGACAGCCGATCCATCGAGAAGGCGCGGGTGGGATTGTATCTCGAAGCCATCGAAAGCGAAGTGTCACCGGAGCGGTTGCAGCGCTTTTTTACCAAAGAGACGGTGGGTTACCGTGTGCGCAAGTCCGTGCGCGAGATGTGCGTCTTCGCCAAACAAAACGTGATGGCCGATCCGCCGTTCTCGCGGCTGGATTTGATCAGTTGCCGCAACGTGCTGATTTACCTGGCGCCGGTGGCGCAACGGCGCGTCATCGAGACGTTTCATTATGCGCTCAGTCCCGGGGGGTTCCTCGTGCTGGGCGAATCGGAAACGGTGGGCGAACATACAGAGCTGTTCGGGGCGGTGGACAAGAAACAGAAGATTTATTCCCGCAAAACCACGACCACGTTGCCGTATCTGCATGCGGCGGCTGACCCGCAGGCCGGCAAGGCGACGCTCGCCCCGCCGCCGCAAGAGGAAGCCGCCGGGCTGGCGGAGTTTCAGCGGGAGGCTGACCGCCTGGCGCTGGGCCGATACGCTCCGGCGGGCGTGTTGATCAATGACAACCTCGACATCCTGCAATTTCGCGGGCGCACGGACGCGTATCTGTCGCCGCCGGTGGGCGAGGCCAAATTCAATCTGTTGCGCATGGCGCGGGAAACGTTGGCGCTGGAACTGGGCACGGCCATTCGCGAGGCGCGCACCCAAAAGGCTACGGTGCGCCGCGAAGCGGTGCGACTACAGGACGGACAGCAGACGCGCGAGATCAACATCGAGGTGACGCTGGTCAAGCTGCCGAGCAGCAGTGAGACCTGTTTTTTGGTGCTGTTTGAGGAAGCGACCGCGCCGCCCCGAAGCGCGCCGGCAACGCCGGCGCCGCAGACCAGGGTCGCGACACCCGAGGAGAAAGACCGCGAGATTGCCCAACTGCAGCGCGACTTAGTCGCGGCCAAAGACTACCTGCAATCGATGATCGAACAGCAGGACGCCGCCAACGAGGAACTCAAATCGGCCAACGAGGAGATTCTTTCCAGCAACCAGGAATTGCAGAGCACCAACGAGGAATTGGAGACTTCCAAGGAAGAACTGGAATCGGCCAACGAAGAACTGACCACGCTGAACGAGGAGCTTCGCACCCGCAACACGGAAGTCAACGCGCTGAACAACGACCTCATCAACGTGTTGAGCAGCGTCCAAATGCCGGTGATCGTGGTCGCCACCGATTTGCACATCCGCCGCTTCAATACGCCCGCCGGCAAGATCTGCAACCTGATACCGGTGGACGTGGGTCGCGCCATCGGCGACCTGCGATTAAACGTGGCCGTACCGGAGTTGCAACGGTTGCTGGCCGATGTGATCGGCGAGGTTGTCATCCGCGAACGCGAAGTGCAGGACGGCGAGGGGCATTGGTACATGCTGCGCATCCATCCCTACCGGACGGGGGACCACAGGATTGACGGCGCGGTGATGGTGCTGGTGAACATCGATGGGATCAAACAGGCCGAAGAAGCGCGCGGCCATCTGGCCGCGATTGTGGATTCCACCAGCGACGCCATCTTCAGCAAAACGTTGGACGGCATCGTGACCAGTTGGAATCGGGCTGCCGAAGAGTTGTTTGGCTACACGGCGGCGGAAATGATCGGGCAGTCGGAGCTGCGCCTCTACTCGCCCGAGCTGGTAAAACAGGAGCGGGGAATCGTGGCACAACTCAAGGCCGGCCAGTCCATCCCTAATCTGGAGACTGTCCGCATCAAAAAGAACGGCCAGCCCGTGCCGGTATCCGCGACCCTCTCTCCGGTCAAAGACAGCACGGGAAAAATCATTCAGGTCTCGGTCATCCTGCACGACATCACCGAGCGCAAAAAGATCGAGGCGCGGATTCTCCAGCTCAACGAAGAACTCGAAGAGAAAGTCGCCGTTCGTACGGCTGAGCTCGCCAGATCGGTCGAATCATTGAAAGCCGAAACCGTCGCCCGCAAGAAGCTGGCCGAGGATATCACCCGTGTCAGCGAACGCGAACGCCGGCAACTCGGCCAGGAATTGCATGATGACTTGGCGCAGGAGTTGACGGGCATTGCCTGTTTGACTCAAGCGCTGGCCACGGCAGCCGGCAAGCAGTCGGCTCCCTTGGCAAAGGAGGCGGCGCGACTGGCCAATATGTTGCAGGGCAGCGCCGCGAAAACGTACACACTGGCGAGAGGGTTTTATCCGGCGGAGTTGCAGCGGCATGGTCTGGCGCGCGCGCTCGTAGAACTGGCCAGCTGGACGAAGGAATTGTTCCGGCTTCCGTGTCAGCTCCGCATCGAGCCGAAGATTCCCGAATTCCCCTTGGAGATCGCTGTTCAATTGTATCGCATCGCACAGGAAACCGTGAACAACGCCGCCAAACACGCGAAGGCCAAACAGATCGTAATTGGTTTGGCGCACACAGACGGCCAAGTCGTCTTGATGGTCAAAGATGACGGCCAAGGGCTGCGGAAGGATTTCGACAAGTCGCAAGGCATGGGACAAAGAATCATGCGCCACCGGGCCGAAACCATTGGCGCGACCCTTGATATCCGCAACCACCCCAAAGGCGGCGTGATCATGACCTGCACGTTGCGGGCGGCGGCAAGAACCCCTCTCCGCCCACCGCCGCGCAAGCCGGTAAAACTGCGCTCGACTGCCGGCCATTTGCGTTAGCACATTGGTGATTTGGCGAAGGCTCACGATCCGCGTTGATTAACGGGGGCTTCGGGCATTCTGTTTTCCGCGGCCGACCGGCTTTCGGCGCTTTTCTCCAGCATGCATTTGAGAGCAAGGTCCGGCAAAGCTGCGACGTGACACTCCATCTGGAAGCTCGCTCACCACTCGAGGTGGAGCAGGAGGCCATTGCGTTTGAGTCGACCAGCTTTGATGTCGAGTCCACCCCGGTCAAAGGCACAACCATCACTGCCAGAATTCCGTCCACTAGCCCTGCGCGGGGAACGCGTTGGCGGAATCGTCGTTCTGCTGGCCGAAGACCGCACGATTGCTCGATCAGGATTTTTCATTTACCCTCCAGCCAACCTCCGAGTGACATGATTCCTATAACTGGTAACCGGCTTGAACACAACTCGAGCCTCCGAGCTCTGAGCCTCTCCGCACTGGGTGTGGTTTTCGGCGATATTGGCACCAGTCCGCTCTACACCTTGAAAACAGTGCTTGCCCTCACCGGCGGGAAACCTGATCGAGCCGTAATTCTCGGAACGCTCTCGCTGGTCATCTGGACCTTGATCATCGTGACCACGATCAAATATGTTTCGTTTGCCATGCGCATCGACAACGATGGCGAGGGAGGCATCCTCGCCCTCATGTCGCTGCTGGGTGTCAAACTTAAGCCCCGCCCCGTCATCGTCGCACTGGGCCTTCTGGGCGCCGCGCTGATTTATGGCGATGGAGCCGTCACCCCCGCCATTTCCGTGCTGTCGGCGGTGGAAGGGTTGAACATCGTCGCCCCTTCATTCTCGCCTTATGTTCTTGCCTCCGCGGTCCTGATTCTCGTCGCCCTGTTTCTCATTCAGTCCCAGGGCACAGCGCGGATCGGCCGGGCGTTCGGGCCGATCATGCTGACCGCCGTTTTGTCCGACCGAGTGGCAGGAGCGCCAGGATGCCTTGGCCCCGCTGGATCAGTTGTTTTCTCCAGATTTTGATTGGCGGCAATGGCCCGACGAAGCCGGCGACTGGCCAGGGTGGTTGCTGCGCGGCGGGTTTCCGCCAGCCTTGCAGATCGCCTCGGAAGCCGATCGGAGTTTGTGGTTTGCGGCATACGTGCAAACTTATTTGGAACGCGACTTAAGGCAGTTGAGCGCCGTTTCCAGCCTGCCCGATTTCCAAAGAGTGATGGCTCTGGCCGCGCAAAGAACCGGGAAACTGCTCAACCAAGCTGATTTGGCTCGCGATGCCGCGCTGAGTCATCCCACGACGCACCGCTACTTGAACTTGCTGGAAACAGGTTGTTTGATTACCCGCATCAGGCCGCTGGCGACCAATCCGTCGGCGGCTCTGGTCAAAGCTCCGAAGTTGCTCTGGGCCGACTGCGGTCTGGCGGCCTGGCTTGCGGGGATCAGAACCTCGACTGACCTCGCCCACCGCACCGACGCCGGATTTTGGCTGGAGCAGGCCTTATATCAGACGTTGCAAACCTGGCGCGCCTTGGAACCACAACGTCGAAAACTGCACTTTTGGCGCGACCGTGCGGGGCATGAAGTGGATTTCATCCTAGAGCAGGACAACAAGCTGGTGGCGCTGGAGATCAAGACCAGCAGCCAGGTGACATCCAGTGACACGTCGGGGATTCGCGCGTTGCGGGATTCACTGAAGCAGAAGGCAACGCTCGTGCGCGGCGTGGTGTTGCACGCCGGCAAATCGCGTCCGCTCAATGTCACCGATATGGCGCTGCCGTGGGGATGGATGGTTCCCTCCTCAGATGGAGGTGCCGACGGATGATCCCCGGCGCATGGCCGAGCTAATCCCCGTCCTGCCGCTGCAGCGCGAGCCGATGCGGCAGAATCGGCCGGGGTTGTCCGACTGTTCTGGAAAAAGATGTGCGTTTTTCATTCGCCCAAAATAGATGCGGGGATGTGACAATGACGGTCAGACCTCCAGCATTTTCTAACGGCTGTGGGTGGCAGAAATTGGGTCGAGAATTGAAATGATTGACTGGCGGGGATTTGCGAGCAAACTTTGGTGGTATGTTTGAATTTTTCTGAATGGTGCTGATTTACCCTTGGTCTCTGCTCCGACCTCGGCACGAACTCGCGTTGGAAGTTCTGGCGCTGCGGCACCAGATCATCGTCCTCAAACGGCCAATGCCAAAGCCAAAGCTCCGCCGCTGGGATCGGTGTTTCTGGGTGATGTTGAAGAGGGCTTGGTCCAGGTGGGAAACTCCATTGATGATTTTCCGGCCAGAGACTGTCATCGGCTGGCAGCGAGCCGGATTCAGGATGTTCTGGCGATGGAAGTCGCGCCCTTGGCGTTGTGCATGGCGAATTGATAATTCTCGCGTTCGAAAAGTATTTTTCGGGTCCCTTCGCTGCCGAGAGCCCGGCTTATTCTTCAGGCTCCGTTCAAGCTCCACAGTCGCTCCGAAAACAGGGCACAATCTGCTCCTGGGCCTTCGCCAAGGTGCAGTACTATGCAGTACACTTTTCCAGGTAATTTGAGGCCGGTTTGCCCATTTGAATCAGAAGGCGAAAAATTGCAAACAACCAATAAAATCAAGCATTTCAAGCACGTTTGCTGATTTTGGCCGAAATAGGCTAACAGGTTGTTGAACTATTTCGTGCCCCAGCCAGATTCTCCCCTTCCGCTCTGGATGTAATAGCCAGCACAGCTTGGTCGCAACCCCCCACTCAATCATTTCGATTCCCGACGGAATTTCTGCCACCCACAGGGGGTTGGAATTGGGGGCCGGACGGGGTGATTGACCCCCTAATCCTGTACCCCCGTGTTCAGGCGTGTTCAAGACCGCTAAAGACCGCTGAAGCCAAACAGGGCCTCTGGGTTCGCGTTTGGGTTCGCGTTTGGGTGCTGACGACGAAGATTTGCGCATCGC
>JBEKSF010000213.1:0-6257 GCA_049517295.1 Verrucomicrobiota bacterium | reverse complement strand
CCTGTTCCTGGACCTGCAGTTGGCAGCTGGCGGTCTGGAGCTGCGAGATTTGCTCCAAGGAAAGCTGGTACCAGTGGGTGCTGTGTTTGAGGTCCGTGATCGTCTTCCGGCTCAGGCCGATGCCTTCATCCAGTTTCTCGAGGTCCTTGCGGAGCTGCTCCAACGCCGTGTGCGCCTGGGCGATTTCGCTCCGGCGTTTGAGCATCGTCTGAAGCGCGTGGCTGTTCTCCTGCAGCTGCTGGCTGTAGTTGGTGGTGTCTTCCGGCAGCCCGGCGAGTTCTGCTTGGGCTTGCTCCAATTCCCGGCGGGCTTGCTCCGCCTTTTGGTGTCGAAGCGCGGCTTGGCCTCGCGCCAGCGCGCCGCCGATGGTCTGGATCCGGTTCTGCAATTCCTCGAGGTTCGGGAGTGGCGTCCCCACACCGGCCTGTGCCTTGGCCAGTCTTTCTTTCTTGTCGGCGAGTTCCTTTTCTGTGCTCTCCCGGAGGGTCTTGGTTTGCTGAAGGCCGGCCAGTTCACCCTGTAGCCCGTTGCCGTCCGGCAGCGCCTGGAGCGCGCTTCTCTTTTCGGCGGTCTGTTGCTCGGCTTGGCCCAATTTGCCATCGACGTCCAATACGAGCGGACCGGGATCAATGATGGTCGGGTAGGCCCGCTGGAATTTGTTGAGGGCGGCTTGTTTCTGCAAGAAGCCCTTGAACCCGCAAATCTCGATGAACTTCGTCAGCCGATCTTTGCCGCGCTCCTTGACCAGGCTTGCGATCTGGCCTTGCGGGGCAATCAGCAGTTCCAGCAGCGTCTCCGGGCGGCCGAACCATTCCTGCATCTGCCGTTGAATCTCCTCGGCATTGGTCAGCACTTTGTCGTCAAACTCCAGCGTGGCCTTGGACTGGAGCTTTTTGATTGCCCGCGAGAGCGTGAATTGCGTGCGTGCATGGGTCAGGGCCGTCAGCCGGATGGAGGCTTGTTTGGCTCCGAATCGGATATCGGAAGCATTGCCGAAATCGCTGCGGCCCTGGGCCACGACGCGACCGATCGCCCGGATGAGGTTGCTTTTGCCCCCGTTGTTGGGGCCGCTCAGGTGAACGATCGGTTCATCCGGGAAGGTGATGTCCAGCTCGGGATGCTGGCACCAGTTTTTAAGCTCCAAACGGAGAAGTTTCATGCGGGTTTTGCGGCAACTCGCACCAGGCTGGACAGGGGTTTGTCGAATGGATCCTGCGTCAGAACGACGGCGAGAATCTGGAGCTGTCGCTCCGTGAGTTCTTTCTGCGCAATTTCCAAAATATCGGTTTCCTTCATATCCTGCAAAGGCCTGGCCATGCCGCGGGACAGCGGGACTTCAAAGAACACGAGCAGTTTCTGGCGCCAGGTGGCCAAATGTTGTTTGAGGACCGTCCGCAGGCTTTCCGGGTAGTGCAGCGCGAGGATTCCTTGCGAGTGAGACTCCACCCATTGGTTGACGGACTGAATCGCCAGATCGGGGGCCTCCTCCGGACCAATCACACGTTTCAGGAAGGGGCGGTTCGGCAGATCCATCGTCTCCCAATTCCTGCCATGCTCCCGGCCGGGATAGAAACGAAGGCATTTCTTTACCGTGTCATAGCGCCCCCCGAAACGATCGCTGATGACGTTTCCTTCGGAGATTTCGGTCATCTCGGTCGAGCCGCTGTAGACAAACCAGTTGTTCCCCACCGGATCGTGGTAATCACTGTAAGTGTGCAGGTCGCCCAGGAAGACGGTGCAATTCTTCAAACCCAGTTCCCGCAGCTCTTGGGCGCTCAAATCGTATTCGGGCTCCTGCTGGTGCGCCGCCCAGGCCATCAGTTCCAAAAGCCGGCCGTGCAGGAAGAGGCACCTGGTACTGTCCGGCAGCTGCTTGATTTTCTCGTAAAGTTTTTCCCGCGGCTGGAATGAGAGAAAGGCGGCGGTGACCCCGCCCGGCTTCAGGAGGCGCCCGTTGGCGTTGATTTCCGGGCTTACCGTGTCGAGCCAGGAAGCGTCGCTGCCGTCATGGTTGCCGTCGATGGCGAAGAATTCTTTGCCGGCCGAGTGAAGGCGCCGGGCCATTTGCTGCAGTTGGATTTGGTATTTGGGCAGAAGGGTTTTCCGGTGGAAGGTGTCCCCCGTCAGGATCACGCCCAAACATTCCGGCTTGGCGCAGGCCTCCTGCAGGATGGCCTCAATGCACCGCTGGTTGTCCTCATAGCGAATCGGCAACCCGTACTGCGCGCGTTCCGTGTGGAGATCCCCGGCCACAAGGTAAAACGGTTCCATGAAAAGGTTGTTTGCCGCCCTTTTCGGGCAACCCGGTTTCTACGGGTTTTTGCTGGGCCGAGCGGCGTTCAGCTCCGGGCGCGGGGACACGGGTGGCTGCCCGTCCTTCGGTGGCGCTAAAGGCTTTGGGAGGGGTGCAATTATTTGTTGCCGCCTGTTGCCAATGCCGGCTTGGCGCCGGTCCCCTTGAACGCCCCACCACCCGCTTTGGCCGGGCCAGCGTAATTGGTGGCCGTTTCATTTGGCTTTGGAGCCGGCAGCGCCGCCGCGGTCTTGCCGGGCGCTGCGGTTGCTGGTGGGTCGGGCTTGGCTGGTGTGTTCTTGGCCTTGCGGCGGGAAAAGGCCCTCAGGGCGTCATCCTCGAGGCTGATCTTCTCGCCGGCTTTGGTGCTGCGCACGTGCAGTTCCTTCAGGGAATCCTGGATTTCAAACGGGCGCAGGTCCTCTTCCTGGATGGGGTAGGCCGCGCTGTCCGGCATGAAAATCGCGACCGCCTGGCCGTTGGTCCGCAAGACGCCCAAAAACCAGATTTGCTCGTTGCCCAGCCTGATCGAACTTTCGTCGATCTGTTCCTCGGTGGTCGCGGTTTGCTCGTCAAGTTTCTCGGGCAATGCCTGCAGGATGTGTACGTCCTTGGCAACCCTGCTTTCCGGTTTGTTGCCCTCCACCCGGGTCCCTTCGGCGGTTTTGGTGACAAAGGCGTAGGTCCGCAGGACTCCGCTTTCATCCGGCATTTTGCTGTACCCCAGAACCTGCATCTGTTCCAGCCGTTCCGGCGCGTAAGCGGGCGTGTCATTCACGTCGAACCGAAACGGGTTCCTGGCGTTGGCCCATTCGGTCTTCAGTTCCGCCCCTTTGAGGATGGGGTTCTCCTCGGCCGCCGGGATGGGCTTGCCGGGCGGTGGCGCGCCAGCCGACACGGCCGGGGCCTTGGCTGGCACGGTGTTCCCTGGACTTTGCGCGGAGACCAAACCGCGCGTGAGCAGCAGGGCGAGGGCGATGGCAAGCGGGGCGTTCATCGGCTTTGCGCCCGAGGCAATCGGACCGTCAGTGTGGCGACCACGTCCTCCTCCGGTTTGTTGGGGCTGGGCTTCATGACCAGGGAGCTCAGTTCGACGAACTGGAACGTGTTCCACAGGTCCGTGAGCAATTGCCCCAGCGTGTTGTACTGAGTTACGAAGCTGAAACTGGTTTCTTTGGAGTCCAGTTGCAGCGTCCGGAAGCTGTAGATGGGATACTTGCCGTTGTTGATGAGGCCCTGCATCGAGTCCAACCCGCTCTGATCGATGTTATTTTGAAACAGCTCATTGGCTTTCCTCTTTTCCTCCATGTTCTGAAACTCTTTGATTTTGGCCTCCAAGCCCGCCTCTTCAACCAGCAATCCGTCCTTGCGCCGGATGATTTGGTTCCACTTGACCGAGACCGGTTTTAAGACGTGCGACCCGGCGACCCACGGCGCGACGGCAACCAGCGCCAGGAACACAACGGCGGCGACGGCGGCAAGCTGGGCTTGAAGGGCGTTGGATTTCATGGCGTTAGGGTTTCTTGAGCTGCGCGGCGAAAGCGGCGTACTCGTTTTTGGGGCTGGGCCTTTGGTTGGTCGGCAGCTCCTGGTACTTCGGCGTTTCCTCCCCCGACTGAACGATCTGGTAATCCGCCGGCGGCGCGGGGTTCTGAATGACGCCGTCGGCGATGGCCTTTTCGAGCGTGACGCGCACGTTCACCTTGTCGTTGGCCTGCTGCAGGCTGATGAAATGCGCGCGTTGAGCGCGGCCGACCAGGGTCGGCAGCCAGTTCAGCAATGGACCCGGGCGGGCGATGGCGCGCTGGCGGTATTTGAACTGCTCGTAACTGTTCTGCGTGCGCCGGTTTTCCATGAGTTTCTGGTTCAGGGCGGCGATGTCCCGCGTGGCCTGCTCGGCCGTGCGCAGGGCCTGCACTTTCAGTTGGTAGAGTTTGAAAAAACCGTAACCCTCCTTGAGCAGCAAACCCATTCCGAACAACGTGCAGATGTAGAGCAGGATGAAGAGGTACTTCATCCAGTCCGGCAGCCTGAGGATGGGGTTCTCGGGTGCCGGCTGCAGATCGATGATGACGGGCAGTTTGAGGTGATGGGGATTCATGGATCAGGTTGCGGCGCAAATTTCGGCGGCGACGCCAAGGTCGGGATCCGGATAGGGCTGCACCTGGCTGACGATGGCGTCGGCCGGCCAAATCAAGGCCTTGGCGTTTTGTTGGATGCTTTCCGCCCCGCCAAAGGCCGGGTCCTGCCGGTCATGGTAGACGTAGATGTTGGCGATCTCCGCGTTGTCGGCTTTGCCCGAAACGATTTGCACGGTGGTGTCAATTTCCTTGCTCAGGGCGTTGAGCGTCGGCCGGGCGCCGGTGCCGCCCCGCTGGCTTTCGGCAATGAGCCGGCTGCGCAACGTCAGGACCTCTCCCTTGTTCCAACCCAGGAAGAACATGAGTTTCTGCGAGTAATACACCAGCATTCCCGGGTTCTCCCAATCCAAGGGCAGGGTGGAGACCTGGGCCATGATCGCCGTCGGGTAATGGAATACCCCCACCACGTTGAACCCCCAACGCCGGAATTTCTCGAGGGGCCGGCTGATTTGCTCCTGCTCGACCCCGTTCAGGCAGATTTGCTGGCCGGCTTGGGACAGGAAGTACTTGGCCTGCCTTTCGTAGGTCTTGCCCACTTCATGTTCCAGGTTCGTGCTCACCGCGCGCTCGATCTCCTTGAGCTTCTGCTCGGCGGGATAAACCTTGATGTTGGCGAACAGAATGTTGAGCCCCAGCAGCAGGTGTTTGGCGCCGGCCGCCTCGGTGATCATTTCGGCGACCCAGGGAGCGTCCATTTCGGCTTTCTGGAAACTTTCGCAGAAAGCGGTAGTGGGCTTGCCCAGGTGCAGCTTCTTGTTTTTGAGGCGGGCCTTGGCGAATTTGATGTGCTGGTGGCCCAGGATGGCCAGGATGAATTCCTCGCCGCCAACCTTCTTGCTGAAATGAGTCGCGGGATCGTCGCTCCGGGCGATAAAGGCCTTAAAGGACAGGATGTTGAGAATGCTGGTGATCATGGCGGTCAGGCTCCCATGGCGATAATCTGCTTCTTGACCTCGTCGTCGATCAGGCCTTGCCGATGCAGGAGTTCAGCGGCTTTCTGCCAGTTCTGCATGCCAAATTCGCTGTACCCGGATTCGATGGCCCGGCGCACCCCCTGCAGGTCCTTTTGCCGGATATAGGAAGAAACGCCGTCGCTGGTCAGCAGGATTTCCCGCACCGCCACCCGCCCCCCCTCGCGGGCCCTGACCAGGACCTGGCAGAGGATGGCCTTCAGCGTCGTGGACAGGACGTTCCAGGCGCTCAACTGCTCCGTCGCGGGAAACATGTTCACGAACCGCTCAATGGATTGGGCCGCGTTGGCCGTGTGCAAAGAGCCGAAGACAATGTGCCCGGATTCTGATGCGCGCAGCGCGATGTCGGCGGTTTCGTAATCGCGTATTTCCCCGACCAGGATGGAATCGGGGTTCTGCCGCAACGCCGCCCGCAAGCCGTAGGCGAACGTATTCACCGAGAGGCCCACCTCGCGTTGTGAAATGATGGAGCGTTCGCTGCGCAGGACGTATTCGATCGGTTGCTCCAGCGTGATGATGTGTTCGCGGAACGTGTCGGCCCGGTGCTGGAGCAGCGAAGCCAGCGTCGTGGATTTGCCCTGTCCCGTCTTGCCGCAGACCAACACCAACCCCTGCCGGAACGCTTCGATCGTTTGCACCGTGCGCAGGTCCAGTTGAATCTCCTCGGGGGCGGGGATGTGATCGCTGAGCGGGCGCAGGGAGATCCGTGCCGTCTGGCGCAGGGTTTGCCCATCCAGCACCCGATAGAAGTTGAAGCGGTATCTCCGCCCTTCGCAGGTGATGGCACCGTCCACGGACCCTTCCGGACAGGTCTCAGCGCAGGTGATGGCGCCTTTAATGGCCGTGTTACCG